>PMCE01000369.1 GCA_003154025.1 Syntrophaceae bacterium | reverse complement strand
GGGGGTATATTGCTTTTTTTGAAAGCATTATACCTCCCGAGGTGAAAATAGGTCTGATCCAAAAAATCAGGCATTTATCAATTCCTCAAAAAGGCACAACATCAATTGAATATGCCGTTGTTGCTGGCCCGAATTTTCTAGCCATTGCTTGGGGGGTTTCTAAACGGCAAATAATCTTTTCCAAACCGTTGCGTCAACTTTTCCTTAGCCGAACCCTTTCCAGTAGAATTCACGAGGAGAATCTGGCGAAGCCCGGAGCGAGAGGCAGCAGGGATTAAGGTTTTATCCCATTATGACGACAACTTATCAAATAGCCAAACATTTTTGCCAGAGGGATAGCCCGTCTACTCGGCCCAAGTTAAAATTGGCTAGAAGGAAATCGGGCCTCCCATTCGTTATGGGCACGAGAAACCCTTCGAGGAAAAGATGCAAATAGATTATCTGGATCATGTTCCATTTTTATTCTTAGCCACGCTTTTGCTTATTGGCGCCGCGTGGGACCTTTGGTTTCACAAAATTCCTAACTGGCTCACTTTCCCCGCGGCAGCCTTGGCCATCACTTATCATAGTGCTATGAATGGCTTCAGCGGGCTTCTTTTCAGCCTGGAAGGTATAGCGGTAGGTATTGCTATTCTACTCCCCTTCTATTTATTGGGAGGCATGGGCGCCGGAGATGCCAAGCTGTTAGGGGCCGTAGGTGGGATTTTGGGTCCCAAAGGTGTGTTTGCCGCTTTTCTTTTTACCGCTCTGGTGGGAGGCATTTATGCTTTGTTTCTTCTGGCTTACCATGGGTATCTGAAGAAGACGATCCTCAGGTACAGAATCATGTTGAAGACCTTTCTATTGACTAGGAATTTTATTTATGTCCCTCCGTCAGCGGGAGAAAGGAAGCCCAAGTTATGGTACGGCCTGGCCATTGCCCTGGGCACATTTCTTTCCTTGGGTCTGAGGGGCCGTATCTTATGAAACGATTTCGTAGCGCACGGAGAAACGGGAATACAGGCCCAACGGTGCGATCGGGGATCTCACCCTACCTTAGAGGGAAATAAGGATCTGGGTTCTCAGGTTCATTTCTCACTTCAACTCAAGGAAATGCAAAGTTCATTTTTATTCGGAAAATGCCGATATGGAGAAAAGTCAACATTTATATTCTGATGAAATCGTAAAAAGTCAAAAATACCCCCCTCTCCCTCGACGGGAGAGGGTTGGAGTAAGGGCGAAGAATTGAGAAATGCTGGGATGCTATCTATCCCCCTCCCCTTCATCCCCTCCCACCAGGGGAGGGGGAGTTTTACTTTTTACGGGACCATCATATTCTGGCCCTCGGGTCCGCCAGGAGCTTTGAAGGGTTTGACCCCCGATCAGGCCGTTAATCTGTGATTTTAAGAATTACGCTGTGAGCTGCGAACTTTTATTCAATGGAGGTTAAGAATGGGAAAGTATAAACCTTTCGTTCTGCTGGGTGTAGCCGTGATCATCGCCCTGATCACCAGCGTTTTGATCTACACCTCGCTCCAGAAAAAGTCCCAAACGGTGGTGGCTCCCCTGCCCACCCAGGCGGTGGCCGTGGCGGCGGGCGATATGCCATGGGGGACCGCGATCAACAAGGATATGGTAAAAATGGTTCCTTACCTTAAAGAAAATCTCCCCCAGGGAACGTTTTTCGACTCGGCGTCTATTGTCGGCAGGGTCCTTGTTTTTCCCGTCAAGGCCAACGAGCCCATCTTCGAATCCAGACTGGCGCCCTCAAACGTCAACACCGGGGGAGTGGCCGCGGTCATCTCTCCGAAAAAACGGGCGGTGGCGGTCAGAGTGGACCCGGTGATCGGGGTGGCGGGGTTTATCAACGCTGGCAACAGGGTGGACGTCCTGGTTACCATAAACCCGGACAGGAGGGGCGATTCCAATCCGGTCACCAAGATCGTCTTGGAAAACATCCTGGTCTTGGCCGCCGGCCCGGAAGTCGAAAAGAAGGGCAAGGAGCCGACCAATGTGAATGTGATCACCCTGGAAGTGGCCCCGGAAGAGGCTCAAAAGCTTGCCCTGGCGACGACGGAGGGGAAGCTTCAACTAGCCTTGAGAAATTTCATCGATACCGAAGATGTCCGCACCAAAGGGACCACCGTCCCCNNCAGCCCTTCCTGGCGCTCTCGGCGGAACCGAAAGAAAAGCCCCCGGCCAAGCCGCCGGCGCATATCGTAGAAGTAATAATGGGAACCAAGGTCAGCGAAGTGAAATTTGAAAGGGAGGAAGGAATCCGATGAACGTCCGAAGCGACAAGAAAAGTCCGATCGTCTTTGCATCATTGCTTATTATCTTCAGCCTGATTTTTCCCATTCAGAGCTGGGGTGAAGGGCCCTCTCGGATCAAGCTGGAGACTACCTCCCCCCAGAAGTTAAATCTGACCATGGGTAAATCCCTGATCATCGCCACCCCCGACCCGGTCAGGAGGGTTTCCCTTGCTGCCCCGGAAATCGCCGATGCCATGGTGATAACCCCACAGCAGGTTTATATAACCGGGAAAGCCCCAGGGACGACGACCCTCACTTTCTGGGAAGCGGACGATAAAGTTTCCGCGGTGGTTCATCTGGAGGTTTCACCGGACATTGCCCGGTTTAAGGAAGCCCTGAATAGGATTCTCCCCGAAGAGAAAGGGGTTCAAGCAACCGCGACCCATGAAAGCATCACCCTATCGGGAAACGTTTCCAGCACCACCAGTCTTTCCCAAGTGCTGGCCTTGGCGGAGTCATATTTTCCAAAAAAAGTGGTCAATTTATTGTCGGTCGGCGGGGTGCAACAGGTCATGCTGGAGGTTCGCGTGGCCGAAATGTCCCGCAGTCTTCTGCGCAGGCTGGGCATTAACTTTAGTTACCTCGCTTCCAACGGCCAGAGCTTTGGGCTGAGTTTGCTGAATGGGCTCACCCGCGTCCCTACGACTGGCTATCCAGCCTCCGACTTGGGGGTCTCGAATAACGTCAGTGGCATCCTCCGGTTCCTGCAAAATGGCGCTACCTGGACCGTATTCGTGGATGCATTGAAACAAGAGGGCCTTTTGAAAGTTCTTGCAGAACCCACCCTCATCACCATGAGCGGGAAAAAGGCCAATTTCCTGGCCGGGGGAGAATACCCCATCCCGGTCCCCCAAGCAGGCGCCGGCGGTTTTGTGGTCATCACCATCGATTACAAGCCCTATGGAGTGGCGCTCAATTTTACCCCCACGGTATTGGACGGTAACAAGATCAACATGCAGGTGGCCCCCGAAGTCTCCGAACTCGATTTTTCCCAAGCGATAACCATCAGTGGGTACATAGTGCCGGCGCTGACCACCCGGCGGGTTTCCACGGTCATCGAGCTGGGCGACGGGCAGAGCTTTGCCATTGCCGGCCTGCTCAAGAACGAAACTCGGGAAGTGATCAACAAATTCCCCCTCTTGGGCGACATTCCCATCCTCGGGGCACTCTTCCGAAGCACCGAATTTCAGAAGAACGAAACGGAATTGATTATCATTGTCACTCCTCATCTGGTCAAACCCATGGATTTGACCAAGCAGACTTTACCTACGGATCAGTATATCGAGCCGGATGATTTTGAATGGTACCTGCTGGGAAAAATGGAGGGCGAAGAGAAAAGGAAGTCCTCCAAACCAGGGTCCCCGTCGGCCGGGGTGGACAAGCAATTGCAGTTGGAAGGGAATTTCGGGCACATCACCCAGAAATAATGCCCGTTTTTTACCCTTCTCCCTTTGAGGGGAGAAAGCGAGCGTGGGAGTGAAGAAGGCTGGATTCCCTCTCCCCTTATTTCCCTCCCGTCAGGGGAGGGGAGATCATTGGAAAGATCTTCTAACCAAATGGAGGAAAGAATGAAAAATGGATTATTGGTTGTCGGAATGATCGCCCTGTTACTGGGCGCAGCGGCCTGCGCCGGACCCACTCGGGTAGCGATGGATTTCGGGACTTCGGTGAAACTCTCTACGTTTAACCAGACCTTGAATCCCCAGGCCGGGAAAAACCTGGAGCCGGTGGCCGGCTTTGACGGGGGAGCGGCCAAGTACACCATGGAAAAATACCAGAAGGATTTTGAAAAACCGCAGGCAGCTCCCGGTTACACTTTTAGGACGGGCTATACGAACCAACAATGACGCGGAGGAGTGAATGACTTGGAAAATGTGGAAATCCGGAATAAAGCGATCCTGAATGGGCCAGCTTTTCAGGTTATTTGACAGCTTATCCGGGAGGGCCAGAATCATGAAATTGGGGAAAAGGGATGCAAATGACAAAGGTACAGCTGTGGTGGAGTTCGCCCTCGTATTGCCCATATTTCTCTTGCTCATCATGGGGATTATCGACTTCGGTAGGTATTTTTTTGTTCAGCATACTCTGCAATTTGCCACCCGTGAGGGGGTCCGACTCGCTCTAGTGGGTGCGACCTTAAATGATCCAATGGGAAAGCCCATGAGCAGAGAGGCATCCATTGTGGCGACTATTCAAGACCAAGCTGCCGTCGCTCTTAATCCCTCAAGCCTAAGCATCAGCATTTATCCGATTCAAGGCAATTACACTGATCCTACGGGGTGGAAAGGGACTCAAAATGCCGGTGCGCCAGGAGACTATATGCGGGTGAGGACCCAATATACATTCGCCTTCCTGACCCCTATGATCGGTAATTTTTTCTCTGGAGGAACCGTCGGCCTCCAGGCAGAAGCCACGTACCGAAATGAATTATTTAATTAAGGATAGGATGAAAAGGCCATGCGCAGCAGCCGCGACGCCGTCCAAAGGAATGGCCCGGCCAAAGTTTTGGGAATTGAATTTTGGGGAGTAAGAATTATGAAAAATAATAAGGAAAAAGGCATTGCGACTATCGAACTGGCTCTCATTCTTCCCATCCTTTGCATCCTGGCTTTTGCGGTCATCGATTTTGGCAGATTGGTCCAGGCAAGATTGGTGGTAACCAATGTGAGCCGTGAAGGAGGAAGCCTGGCTTCCCGCGACATTAAGGTTGGAAATGACCTTCTCCTTATGCTGCAATCCTCCGGCAGTCCGCTCGACCTCCAGACTTGGGGAAGGATATTCGTTACCCAGATCAAAGCAGGAGCAACTCAAGCCTTGCCCAACCCTACGATCGACTTCCAGGATAATTCAGGGAGTCTAGCTGTAAGTAGTGGGTTCGGCAGCGGTCATTCATATTTGGGGCTTTCTCAGCCCCTGTACAAACGTTTGCAGTTTGATTTCGGCCATCAAACCTCCGACATCTCCGGCCTTACGGTGGTGGAAGTCTTTTACAAATACCGCCCGATTACTCCTCTCCCCAAGTTTATCCAGAATATTCTGTTACCGGATGGGGATGGGATCATTATCGGGTCTAAATCCGTTTTCTAACTGAATTCACCCTTGGGGGGGAGGTAGACTATGCCTGAGCAGATACTGAATATGGAGGGTTGAGGATGAAAAGTATGATTCAGAACCAAAGGGGCGCGGTGTTAATCGTCTTTGGTCTTCTATTAGTTGTGCTCGTGGGTTTCGTTGCATTGGGGATGGAAGTGGGGCGATGGTACCTGGTCCGGGCCGAGCTTTCCAAAGGCGTGGATGCCGCCGCCTTGGCCGGCGCAAAGAACATATCCAACCCGTACGTTACCGTAGATGCCATCGTGCAAGATATCGGAAAAGAGAATTTCCCCCCGGGGTATGCGGAAACACCCGGCACAGGGGCGGCGGGCTCAATCTTATTTACCACCCAGAATGTAGACAGCAAAAGCATCAAGGTGACGGGCGCCGTCAATGCCCAGGCGATTCTGGCCCGGTTGTTTGGGGTCAATCAGATCGCGGTTAATACCCAAGGGGTAGCGCAAAAAAATGAAGTGGAAATCATGATGATCCTGGACAGGTCGGGGTCCATGGCCGGGACCCCCTTGAGGGACTTAAAGACGGCGGCCACGAGCTTTCTGGACTACTTCACAGAGACGCAGGATACGGACAAAATGGGGCTGATCAGTTTCGCCACCGGGGTAACCGTGGATCTGCCGCTCACAACTAATTATGTTTCGGCCATGACGACGAAGATTAACGCCATGAATGCTACCGGAGCAACCAATGCGGAGTATGCCATAGATCAGGCCGACGGACCGAGTGGTTTTACCGATCAGACCGGCATTCCAGGAGACAAGCGCAAGCAACAGTATATGATCTTCTTCACCGACGGGCATCCAACTGCTTTCTCGGGTAAGTTCAGACGCAACGGAATAGACTATGACGCCGTAGTGATGGGCACCGGCCAGAACTGCGACACAGTGTATGGCTATATGGGATATACAAATTCGGAAAATCTTTATTCTACCTCGACCCTGCCCCCAACTCCAACGGGAGATGGAAATCCCACAAGCGGAAATCCCAAGACGAGTTGTAGCGGTGCGGGCGGACGATATCTAAACACGAAATGGTACGTATTTTCAGATCCCAAATACGGTTTATCTAACCCCCTTCAGTGCGGAAAACCTGACTCCATATTAGCGCCCTATATCTGTAACACCGCCAGGCAGATGGCCATAGACCACGCTCAGGAGTTGAAGGATAAATACATCAAGATTTATATTATCGGGCTTGGAGATGTGGATAAGACTGTTCTCGGACAAATCGCCAGTGGGCCGACTTATGAATATTATGCCCCCACCTCCGCTGACCTTGAAGCTATTTTTAAAAAGATCGCTAAAGAAATCAAATTACGCCTGATTGCGTGAGAAGCACATCCGTTTGGAAATGGAAGAGGTGAGAAATGTCGGGTGATTTAATTTCTGTTCAATTGGAGATCAAGAACGGGGAGGTAAGGAGGGAGATAGAAAAAATCCTCTCTTCGGCGGAAGGGTTCCGGCTGAAAGAATCTGATTCTTCGGAGGGTTGCGACCTTCTGATCCTCGAAATCGGAGAAGACCTGAAACAAGAGTTCCAGATCATTCGTTCCCTCCAGTCCACCGGCTCGGTGGGGGCCATTTTCCTGACCTCCCCCCACCTGGAGCCCAATGTCCTGATCGAGGCCCTGAGAGCCGGGGCCAAAGAATTTTTTTCCCAGCCCATAAAAGGGGAAGAGGTACGGGATTCCCTGGCCAAATTCAGAGAGGGTTGGAAGGGTCTCTCCCCGGTTAAGCAGCCAAAGAAGAGGGGGAAAATCATCCACGTCATCGGCAGCAAGGGGGGAGTGGGAGTCACCACCATTGCCGTAAATCTTGCGGCCGGTCTTGCCGAGCGGGACAAGTCCCAGTCTGTGGCCCTGGTGGATATGAACCTGAACTTCGGGGAGATCCCCATTTTTCTGGATATAAAGTCCTCCTTCGACTGGGGAGAAGTAGTCAAGAACATCTCCCGGGTGGATGCAACCCTTTTGAGAAGCATCCTTTTCAAACACCCCTCTGGGATTTCGGTTCTCGCTTCGCCCGCCGGGCTGGACGGAGTGAACCGGATAACCCCGGAAATTTTGGAGAAGCTTTTGGAAGCCATGCAGGAGACCTTCGATTTTACGGTAGTGGACGGCGGGCAGTCCGTAGATGATTTGTCCCTAAAGATCCTGGGGATGGCCGACCGCAGCCTGCTGGTCGCCAACCTGAGCCTGCCCTGTCTTACCAATGTCAAAAAGCTCCTGTGGACCTGCCAGAGATTGGGCTTCTCCGGGACGGATAAAATCCGGATCGTCATCAACCGTTACCAAAAAAACTCTGTGATTTCCCTCAAAGAAGCGGAACAAAGCCTAAACCACAAGATTTACTGGCAGATTCCCAATGATTTTCAGACCGCCATGGCGTCCATCAACCAGGGAAAAATCATTTTCCAGGTGGGCACCGGTGGGGAGATCTGCAAAAACTTCCGGGAATTGGCTATATCCCTGATGGAGAAAAGCCGGCCGGGAAAAGAACCGGAAAAAGAGAAGATGGGCTTCTGGGGTAAAAAGGTCATTTAAAGAAAGATGATCGCCTAACAAATAAAATTTCCCCTCCCCCCGGCGGGAGGGGAATGACAAGAGCGAAACGGCCGATCAGGAGAAAGGGAGATGGCAAGATGGCTTTTTTAACTTTTCAATCTGCCAAAAACGGGGTCATGAAGAAAGAGGAAGCCGCCCCAATCAATACAAAGAACCTCGGAATAGGGTCCCAGATGATGGTATCCAACGAATACCACGAATTAAAGACCCGGATGCACAATCGCCTGCTGGACCTCATCGATCTTTCCCTCATCAATGGCCTCGATGAAACCAGGATCAAGCAGGAGATTCGCCGACTGATGGAGAGGCTGCTCCAGGAAGACAACGGGTTCCCTTTAAATGCCGCGGAACGGGAGAAATTTTTCCGGGAAATCCAGGATGAGGTGCTCGGCCTGGGGCCCCTGGAGCCTTTCATGCAGGACCCCACGATCTCGGATATTCTGGTTAACACCTATAATCAGATTTACGTGGAAAGATTTGGAAAATTAGAACTTACCCAAGGACGATTTAAGGACGATACCCACCTCCGCCGGATTATCGATAAAATCGTCTCCGGGGTTGGGCGAAGAATCGATGAATCCTGCCCCATGGTCGATGCTAGGCTGGCCGACGGGTCTCGGGTCAACGCCATCATCCCTCCCCTGGCCATCGACGGCCCGATGCTTTCCATCCGCCGGTTCGCCGTGGACCCCCTGGAGATTCAGGACCTGCTTACCTTGAAAACCATAACTCCGGAGATCGGCGAACTTCTCAAGGGCATTGTGAAGTCTCGGCTGAATGTCCTGATCTCCGGCGGCACCGGCACCGGGAAGACCACCCTTTTGAATGTCCTTTCCCGCTTCATCCCGGAGAATGAACGTATTATCACCATCGAGGATTCTGCAGAGCTGCAGATGAAACAGAAACACGTGATCCGGCTGGAGACCCGGCCGCCCAACATCGAGGGCAAGGGAGAGGTGACGGCTCGCGACCTGGTTCGAAACAGCCTGCGGATGAGGCCGGACCGCATCATTGTGGGTGAGGTTCGCGGAGCGGAAGTACTGGACATGCTCCAGGCCATGAATACCGGTCATGACGGGTCTCTCGTAACCCTCCACGCCAACGCTTCCCGCGATGCCTTGATGAGGTTGGAAACCCTGGTAGCCATGAGCGGATATACTTTCCCCAGCGGGTCCATCCGGAAATATATCAGCTCTGCCCTGAACGTGATCATCCAGATCGCCCGTCTGGTGGACGGAACCAGGAAGATCGCCAGCTTTCAGGAGATTACCGGAATGGAAGGGGACGTTATCACCATGCAGGAGATTTTTCATTTCGAGCAGACCGCCATCGATGCCAAAGGAACGGTGAGGGGGAAGTTCCGGGCGACCGGAATACGGCCCAAATTCGTCGAGAGGTTCAAAGCGGCCGGCATTACGGTCCCTCCCGACCTCTTCAACGCCGAAAAGGTGTATGAAATATAAGCAAGATCGCAGGGGCGACCCGGCGCGGGCGCCCTCATGCGGACGATTCGCCGAATCGCCCTACAATTTCACTATTTGAGAGAAATGACTATGGACATTCTGATTGCAGTTGGGATCTTTGTCGCCACCCTTCTTCTGATCGAGGGAAGCTATGCGCTCTGGCAAACCCAGAGGGCCCCGGAAAAGAAAAGGGTCCGCATTCGGCTCATGAATATCTCTTCGACGGGCACGGAGCTGGAAGAAGCGGAGGACGGCCTGGAGCGGCGGGTGAAGTTGAGCGAGGTTCCCTGGCTGAATCGGTTCCTCCTGAAACTAAACTGGAGCCAGAAAATGAACCTGCTCCTGGAACAAGCGGCGATCAGGCAGCCCCTTGGGGTCTTTCTGTTGCTCTCCCTGGTCCTGGCGGGGGCCGGCTTCATCCTCGGCTTGGGGATGCTCTCCAGTTATCTGGTTGGGTTAATACTAGCCTTCATTCTAGGACCTTTGCCCTGGATTCACATCCTTTCCAAGAAGAGGAGGAGGATGCAGAAGTTTGAGAGACAGTTGCCGGAAGCCCTGGACCTGATGGCCCGGTCCTTGAAAGCCGGGCACGCCTTTACGGGCGCGCTGAAGATGGTAGCGGACGAAATGGAGGATCCCATCGGCACGGAATTCGACAAGACCCTGGGAGAGATCAATTTAGGGATAGATGTTCAGACGGCAATGAAAAACCTCTCCCTCCGGGTCGAGTGCCCGGACCTGAGATTTTTTGTCATATCCGTACTCATCCAGAGGGAAACCGGGGGGAACCTGGCGGAGATCCTGGAAAACATCGCTTACTTGATCCGCGAGCGGTTCAAGCTCCATGGTCGGATCCGGGTCCTTTCCGCAGAGGGGAAATTTTCGGCCATTGTCCTGGTCGCCCTTCCCTTCCTGGTGGTTGCCGCTCTCGCCTTCCTGAACCCGGATTACCTGAAAATTCTATTTACCGATCCCATCGGAAATATCATGGTGGGCTTTGCCGGGGCGATGATGGTCCTGGGGATATTGGTCATGAAAAAGTTGGTGGCCATCAAGGTATAGGAGGAAAGATGATCGACACCTTTTTGCTCATTGCCATCTTAGCTTTTGCCGGTGTTTTTCTTTTTATCCTGGGTATTTATCTTTATGCCGGCCATCACAAAGAGCGCCGCGACCTCGTCCAAAGAGTCCGGGAGGCCGGGGAAGAGACTCAGGAAACAGAACCGGAAAAACCGGGTTTATTTCCGTCCATAAAGGGAAAGATCTTTAAGGCCCTGGGAAACCTGGGACGCCTGACCAAACCGGCTCAAGAAGGCGACCCTTCCTACACCCGGAAGAGGTTCTTGAAGGCGGGAATCCGGAAAGAGAATGCCTCTCTAATTTTTTTCGGAAGCAAGGCCTTTTTGGCTATCCTCTTTGCCCTGCTCTTCGCAGTGGTTAAATTCTCATTCCTGCCGGCCCTGCAGCCCCTCCATTTCATCGGTCTTTGCATCTTGTCTGCCATGGCCGGCTTTTATCTGCCCAATTTGTGGCTGCGGATAAAGATTGACAGGCGGAAGGAAAAGATTCTGCTGGGCCTTCCCGATGCCCTGGATCTGATGGTGGTTTGCGCGGAGGCCGGCGTAGGCCTGGATGCGGCCATCAACCGGGTGGGGGATGAGATGAAATTGAGCAATAAGACCTTGAGTGATGAATTCAATCTGATGAGCCTGGAATTGAGGGCGGGGAAAACCCGGCGGGATGCTTTCCGGGACCTGGCCATTCGCACGGATCTGGAAGATGTGAACAACCTCTCCTCCCTGCTGATCCAGACGGAGAGGTTCGGGACCAGCATTTCCCAGGCGCTACGGGTACACTCGGACGCCATGAGGGTGAAGCGGTTCCAGAGGGCGGAAGAAGTGGCGGCAAAACTGCCGGTGAAGCTTCTCTTCCCTCTGATCTTTTTCATCTTTCCTTCCCTCTTCGTAGCCATTCTGGGACCGGCGGTCATCCGCATATTCAGAACCCTGATGCCCTCCCTGGGCGGACAATGAACACGAGGGGTTGAATGATGAAAAAAAGAGTTAAAAAAATGGTTGCTCTCAGCCTGGTTGGAGGTTTTTCTCTATTCTCCGTAACCAGTTGCTCGACCCAGGTGAACTTCATGAACCGGGGAGTTTTTTCGGACCCTCCGGAGATTAAGAGTAGCGAGCAGGGCCTGATTTCCCAATTCGCGTCCCAAGTCCGCCCCCGCCCGGGAAATCCCGACTCTCATTATCTGCTGGCGGGTTATTACCAGGAGAGGGGAGAGCACGCGAAGGCCATCGAAGAGTTTCAAAAAGTAATCCTTATCGACCCACGACATGTCGAGGCCCACAACGGAATGGGGGTATCTTACGATCACCTGAAAGATTACGCCCGGGCCGCTGAATCCTATAAAAGGGCCCTGGGATTGAATCCCGACCTGGATTATGTTCTGAATAACCTGGGATATTCCTACCTCCTCCTGGGCAAAACGGATGAGGCCATTCCCGTTCTCCGGAAAGCTGTTGCCTTAAATGAGCGGGAAGGAAAATTTCATAACAATCTGGGGCTGGCATACGCCGTGATGGGCCATATGGATCTGGCTCTGACCGAGTTCCAACTGGCTGGTGAGGATTCAAAGGCCCATTTCAACATCGCCCAGTTTTATCATCGCCAGGGTTTGTACCGGATTGCCCAGTTCCATTACTCCCAGGCCTTGAGCCTGGACCCATCCTTCATTCATGCCCGGATGGCTATGCAAGCAATCGATGCTCTGGCCAAGATCTTCCAACCCTCTGACCGGAAAAAAGAAGAAGCCGTCCCTGAACCGAAATCCGAAGAGAATTCCCCAATTTCGGATCATCAGGTAGCGCAGGATATATCGAAACCTTACCATCATGAACAAAGTGGGCTCAGGCCTGTCTCCCCGGAATTAGAACCGGTTCTGCTCTCCGCGGTAGAAGACACTCGGGTGGCTCAAGCACAGGATGATTCCGGAGTGAAGGCGGTAGAATTGAAACCCATTCCGTCCCCCGCCTTGAGGACAGAACCTGCGCCCCCGCCTTCTCTTGCTCATGGCTTGGAAAAGCCCGCTCCCCTGTCGATGAAAAAGGCGGGGATTGAAGTCTCCAACGGAAATGGGGCCAATGGAATGGCGCGTAGGGTCTCTCGAGAGCTGGAGGACAAAGGGCTGCCCGTCAGGCGAATCACCAATGCCGATCATTTCAAGCACCGCCAGACCAGGATTTATTATCAGAATGGCTACCAGGAACTTGCCGCTCAGGTAGCTGACCAACTTCCCGGGCTGCAAAGATTGGAGGAACAGAAAAAGTTCGACCGTCCCAATATCAATGTCAAAGTTGTCATCGGCAAAGACATTCTTCCCGGTCCGGGGCTCGGTAGAGGGGGGAAATCATGATGAAATCTGCAGGACGCACAGCGATTTTTGCCTGCCTGGCGATTCTGGTGATGATCGGTTCCCTGGGATGTGCCTCTTCCTCTCCCAACCGCACGCAGAGCCTCAACCAGGACAGCGAATACCGCAAGATTATGGAGCGGCAGAAGGCGGAAATGGCCGCCGAAAAGAAAATTTCCCAAAAAATCCCCGAGTTGAACGCGGAAGGCTACGAAAAGCAGGGAGATCAGCATTTTAGTAGGGGGAATTCGGACCTGGCTTTCATCCAGTACCATAAAGCCCTTGAACTGGATCCCCGCAATCTGCGGGTTCGATTCAAGATGGGCCACCTCTACCTTGAGAAGGGAATGAAAGACGAGGCAAAGAAGGAATTTCAGGAGATTATCCTGGCCGACCCTACTTATGCTCCCGCTTATGAAGGCCTAGGCCGGAGTTACTTCCAATCGGGTGAATTTCCGGAAGCCGAAAAGAATTTTCTGAAGGCTCTTCAGCTGAACCCCTCTCTCTGGCAGGCTTTCAACTATCTAGGGGTTTTGTACGACCGCCAGGGAAAGTATGATGTGGCCATATCCCAGTATCAAAAGGCCATCTCCGTCCAGCCCGAATTTGGACTCCTATACAATAATCTTGGCGTTTCTCTTTTGTTAAAGGGAGAAAACGATAAGGCCGTGGCCGCCTTTACGGGCGCGGTCAAACTCCAAGCTTCCAATTCCAAGGTTTACAACAATATGGCCATCGGGCTGTTCAAATTGGAAAGGTACCCGGAAGCCCTCGAAGCTTTCAAGAAAGCCGGCGACGAAGCTACAGCCTACTACAATCTGGGCTGCCTGTACATGGCCGGAGGAAGGACGAAAGAAGCCGTCGAATCCTTCGAGAAAGCCGTCGAGATGAAACCCGGGTTTTACGTCCAGGCCCACCAGAAGATGAAGAAGGCCAGAGAGGCGCTTTCTTCCCCGGATGCCGCCCCTCGCCTCCACTCGGGGACCTCCGTTTCTAAACAAGACCCATAGCCCATCGAGGTACTGGGGGAAGGCAACGGTTCCCATGAGGAAGACGCTCTACGTCTGCCTCCGGATCAACGGGATTCCCCTATTCTTGGAGGAGAGTGGAGGACTCCAGGCTCCTCTGCAGGGGCGCTGGTCGCACTAAACGAAGAGAGGCCCATTTAGAGAAAAGGGATGGTCATGAAAGCCCATGCCATAAATTTACGAACCCTCCCGAATCCCAAAGCGGCGGTCTACCCTTTCTCTTCGGGAAACATCGCTGGCGAGCAATATATGACGGCGAAGCTCGACGCCATTCATGAACGAAATTCCGAAGAAACTCCTGCCGGCGATGAAAAGACAGCGCCCCGGCTCACCGACCGCATGATCGGGACCCTATCCAGCAAGCTCACCAGACTGGAAGGGCCGAAGATTGATAAGGGAATCGTCGATGGCCTGCGAATGCTCGCGGAATGGGTCCGGGCGGACCGCAGTTCTCTCTGCTTTCTGGCCGGAGAAAACCGGAAGGTCTCGGATGTCCGCGAATGGTGCCGACGGGGGATCGAGCCAAAGCACATCTCCTAGGAAGGGAATTCGCCGGAGGTTCTCCCCTGGAAGTCGAATATCTTGCGGAGGCAGAAGCTGCCGTTGCATCCCCCGGAAGGATTAAGAGCCGGAAAACACCCTGGCCTCCTTTCTGTAGATCTATAGGGGGGTTAGGGCATCTGCAAAGAAGAGGAGATCTATCTGGAAATTGAGCCAACCGAAAGGCAGACAATGGCCGATATCCCTCTCGCCCTTTTCCCCGCTGAGGATGCGGAACCTGAGAGGATCTCGCGGGAACCAGACCCATTCATATGCGGTGTTGAAAAGATGCACCGGGTGAAAGAGATCATCCAACAGGTTGCGGATACGGATGTGACCGTTTTGATCTTGGGAGAGAGCAGGGTGGGAAAAGAAGTCGCAGACCGATAGCGTCATCGGAAATCGAATCGGTGGGATAAAGCCCTTGTGAAAGTGAACTGCGCCGCTCTTCCGGATGAGCTCCTGGAAAGCGAACTCTTCGGGTATGAGCGGGGGGTTTTTACCGAAGCCTGCCGGTAAAAATTGGAGGAGATTGATTTGCCTAATGCGGGGACTCTCTTTTGGGATGAGATTGCGGAAATCTGTCCCTCTCTCCAGGCTAAACTTCTTCAGGTCTTGCAGGACCATGAATTCCCCCGGTTGGGAGAGAAAAAGAACGTCGGGGTGGATGTCCGGGTTCTGGCCGCCACCAACCAAAACCTCGAAGAGGCGATGAAGACCGGCCGGTTTCGGGAAGACCTCTACTATCGGCTGAGCGTGGTTGAGATCACCCTCCCTCCCTTGCGCAACCGGAAAGAGCAAGTCCCCCCTGTTGGCAGAATATTACCTCACAAAATTGGCCGAAAAATACCGGAGAAAAATGAAGTCGTTGAGTGACTCCTTCCGGCAGTCCCTCATGGCGTAGGACTGCCCGGGAAATAACGAGAATTACAGAATGTCATACAGCGATACGTCATCCAGGAAAAACAGCGAGAAATCCTGGCCGAGTTATTTTCATGGAAAACGATCTGTGACGCCATGGAAAAAACCATGTGGAACCACAGGGAAGCGGCTAGGCGGTTGAATATCAGCTACAAAAGCCTGCTGTATAGAATCAAGATGGCGAAAACTAGGAGAGAACCTTTTTTCGAATCCACTCCGTTGGGAAAATTAGCCGTTAGGGCCTTCCAGCCGACCCGGGCCGTTTTTTTTGCAGAATTGAAAGGAAAATAATCGTGGCCAACCTTGACAATTATGTAAGAAATTATAGGAATGTAATGGTTAAATTATCGGATGGTTCAAGTATCAAGGAACAAATCAATATAGGCGATCGGTTTCATAGATTATCTGATTTAATCAAACACGCGCAGGAATTATTCTTTGTTGAAGTTTCCGAAGAATCAACAGAAAGCTCCAAAAAGGCATACATTATTAATAAGAACTATATCGTCTGGGCCAAGGTTGAAGATTGAATTCAACTATTGGGCTTTGAGAGCTAAATTAAATTGAACAATTTTATTTAAGGAATTTCTGCATGCTTTTTTTATTTTCACTCTCCTTATTTATCAGCGCCCTCCTGCTTTTTTGGATCGAACCGATGTACGCCAAAATGATTCTTCCCCTTTTGGGCGGATCGCCGTCGGTTTGGAGCGTATGCCTAGTCTTCTACCAGACGATTTTGCTGTTAGGTTACCTTTATGCCCATTTGATAACCAAAAGGTTCGGAATGCGGCAGCAGGTCGTTGTCCATCTGAGCATACTATGGTTGACCCTTATCACTCTTCCCATCGCTATTCCAGAAGGCTGGACCCAATCCATGGAAAGCAACCCCATTCGCGGGGTTTCCATGCTGCTGTTGATTTCGGTTGGGTTGCCTTTCTTCATTCTTTCCACTACCGCTCCTCTTCTGCAGAGGTGGTTTGCATTTACCCGCCACCCTTGGTCAAAAGATCCATATTTTCTTTATAGTATTAGCAATCTTGGTAGCATTATCGCCCTGTTCGGTTTTCCGATTCTGGCGGAACCAATTCTAACCTTAGCACAGCAGGCTAAGGGTTGGTCGCTTGGTTATGTTGTCCTGGCCGGACTGATTTCAATTTGTGCGATGATCCTCCTAAGATCTTCAGGCTTAATCTCCCAAAATCGCAATTTAGGGACCGCAGCTGAATCCCAAGGCCCTGCTTTCACATCCGTCTCTCACGATACCCTCACCATTGGCCAGAGAATTCGATGGGTGCTCTTGAGTTTTGCCCCTTCAAGCTTGTTACTGGGGGTAACGAATTATATAACCACCGACATCGCCGCGGTTCCCCTCCTTTGGATCCTGCCTCTGGCCCTTTATCTGATCACTTTTATCCTGGTATTTGCCCCCAAAGCGGTTGTGAACCATAAAGCTATGGTTTGGTTGCAGCCCTTCATTTTACTCCCATTGATCGTGCTCATGTCTTTATTTGGGGGCTCTAAGGCGATGCAATGGTTTTTCATACCGCTTCACTTATTCAGTTTCTTCGTGACCTCCATGGTTTGCCATGGCGAATTGGCCAACAGCCGGCCCTCGACTTTGCACCTGACCGAGTTTTATCTCTGGTTGTCCTTCGGAGGGGTTCTGGGCGGGATATTCAACGCCCTGGCGGCCCCTTTGGTCTTTAATTCGTTGGCTGAGTATCCGCTCGTTATCATCTTTTCCTGCTTTCTCAGGCCTCGCCTCGAATCGGATAAAGAAAACCTTCGGGAGCACCGGAGGGACCTGATTCTTCCCTTGATCTTTACAGCGATCTTGGGAGGCTCAACCTTTTCTGTATCCACGTTTGGGCATGAATTATACCGGCAGTTTCTTGAAGGGTCTCCCAAACTCGGGATAGTTTTGATCACCATTACTTTTTCCTCCTTGGGAGTCGTCCTTTATTCCTTCTGCCGCCGCCCTTTGCGGTTCGGATTAGGGGTGGGAGGATTTATATTGGCTTTTTCTCTATGGGGTAACGGGCAAAATCAAGTGCTTCATACCGAGCGCAGCTTTTTTGGAGTGTTTAAAGTCGAGAATGACCCTAAGGCCGGCCTTAATCTTCTTTTCCACGGGACCACTCTCCATGGTGCACAGAATCTGGACCCCAGTCATTGCCGCGAACCTTTGACTTATTATCATCGCACCGGGCCGCTTGGACAAATTTTTGAAGCCTTTTCCTACACAAAAAGCCGAAAGCAAATCGCGGTGATCGGGTTGGGAACAGGGTCCATAGCCGGGTATGCGGAACCGAACCATCATTGGACATTTTACGAATTGGACCCCGCCGTCGAAAAGATCGCCCGTAATCCTCGATATTTCACTTTTTTAACTGACTGCCCCGCCAAGGTGGATGTGGTTTTGGGCGACGGCAGGCTATCGCTGACCAAGGCATCGGATTTTCAGTATGATTTAATCATCATAGATGCCTTCAGCTCCGATGGCATTCCCGTGCATCTTCTGACGCGGGAGGCCATCAACCTTTATCTTAAAAAACTCGCCAAGGATGGAATTTTGGCCTTCCATATTTCCAATCGATATCTTAATCTTCAACCCATTCTCGGAACCCTGGCTGGAGATTCCAACCTGGCGTGCTTCGTCCGGGAAGATAGAAAAATCGATAATGCTCAGGAAAAAATTAAGAAAACCGGTTCCATTTGGGTCGTGATGGTCCATCGGGTTGCAGATTTGGGGGAAATAGGCAAGGATAATAGATGGACCCCATTGCAGTTTGATCCGGAGGCAAGGGTCTGGACGGATGACTTTTCAAATATTATGAGCGTATTTATCTGGTCATCCTCTGAAAAATGACTCATTAGACCTTTATGATAACCAAGTTATTTTATCTTTATTATTAAATTGCCGATGTAAATACATGAGGATATTAAGGAATTCCTAATCTAACAAGCAGGAGATCGAACGAATGGCACAGGAATCTTTCAACGATTATTATGAAATCCTCCAGGTGAGTCCGAGAGCCGATCAGGAAACCATAGAACGGGTCTACCGGCTGTTGGCCAAGCGGTATCATCCCGATAACAAACAGACGGGGGATGCCCATAGATTCGACGATCTGACGAAGGCCTACCGGGCCCTATCGAACCCTGAGAGGCGGGCTGGGTACGACGCGAAATATGATCAGGCCAATACCCGTCAGTGGGATATCTTTTCCCAGACAGCCCCCTCGAAGGGTGCGGAAGAGGACCGGAGAATCTATCAGGCAATTCTGTCGATGCTCTATACCGCTCGAAGACGGGATGCGGATAATCCCGGGGTCGGAATTTTCCAGCTGGAAAAGCTGTTGGGTGTCCCGGAAAAGTATCTGGAGTTTCACGTCTGGTATCTCAAGGAAAAAGGCTGGATTCAGCGGATTGACAACGGGGGGTGGGCCATAACTGCGGGCGGGGTCGACGCCGTCATTGAAAATGATCTGCCCTCAAAAAGAGAGCGTCTTCTGCCACCCGCCGATGAACTCTCTCCCGGGCCCGGTGACGGAAAGGCCCAGAGGAAAGACTTGCTGGAGCCTGCTACCGACGCGGTATCGAGCTAATATCGTGTCTCAAATAGAGAAATAAATCGCCACGAGGAGGCGAGGTTCGGGCCGCTGACACCGCCCCGGGTACTGCCCGAATGGGGATTTGCAGGATTCATTTTCGGCCGGGTTCATGATATAGCCGGGAAGCAAAAAGCGTTCATTGGCAGGTTGCCAAAAAAATCTTTTGGGTGTCATTGCGAGCGAAGCGAAGCAATCTCATTCATAATAAAATCAAACATTTTGAGATTGTCCCGCGCTTCGCGGGACTCCTCGCGATGACTGCCAGAATTGAGTTTTTCCGCAAACTGATAGGGTGAGACTTTTCTCTCCATTTGAACCCTTCAAGACAATCGGGGCGGATAGATTATTAGGAGCGGTTCAATGCTTAACCGGGAATGCCGCCCGAGGGAGGGTTTTTTCGATTTTGTCAGACGATAACCAAACTTCGATCCGGTTCTTCATGTGCTTCCTTATTTGACGATTTTTAAAGTAATGAACCAGCCACCTCATGAATTCCTCCTCTGCGAAAAGATTCTTCCTCGAATGGATAACCTTTCTGCAAGAAAAATGCCTGGAGGTCAAACCGAAGTTGTTTCGGAAACTCTTCAATTTAATTCATAAAAAATTTGGGGAAGAAAAATAAGTTCCTAGGAGAGCGACAATATTGGACACAAATTTACATTTATTGCGCTGCGGAACAAAAATCATTCTCATCAAGGATTGAGGCATATCCGAACCTCTGAGGTCCTGAATCCCTCTTTGCCTCCTTCCAATTGTCTAACCACACCCTTTTCAGTTGATCATCAAAGAAACCACCCGAATCATTCTCTCCCCGAGAGGAGAAATACGCCTCCTTGAATCTCGGGAGGAAAGGGCGAGAATGCAAAAGATTCTCTTCTCGGTGAATTCCTTCGCGGGAAGCAGCCAAACCTGCGGCAAAAAGACTAGCGTTGAGGAGCGGAATTTATTACAATGGATTCTATCCATGTGGTGGCTATTTTCAATCGCATCCGCGCTGTGCCAGGTCGGCCGAAATTCGGTGATGAAGAACCTGGGGCACAGCCTGGACGAATACATAAGTGTCTGGGGGAGATTCTTCTTCCTCCTCCCCCTCGCCCTGGCGGCAAGCTGGATCGTCGGGTTTCCACAGGTCGGGCCTGGCTACTGGATCTACTCCTTTCTAGCAGCTTTTTCCCAGGCCATTTCGACCCTGCTTCTCTCCAAAGCCTTCAAGTACGGCGAGATCTCCGTCGCCGTAATCATTTGGAAACTTCAAGTCGTGCTGCTGGCCATTTTGGGGGTTTTATTCCTGCATGAAACCATCACCCCCATGGGGATGGCTGGAATTCTGGTTAGCCTCTTCGGAGTCTACCTTCTCAATATCCGCAGAGCCCGTCTTTCCCTGGCCGAGCCGGTCCTTCTCCTTTTGCGGGAAAGAGGTATGCGCTATGCCCTTTTTTCCGCCCTAACCCTGGCGCCGACTATTTTGCTCTTCAAGAAAACCGCTCAGCTGAGCGACGCTTACTTCTCCACCCTGACGAATTACCTTTTTGCCTCCCTGCTAACCTTTCCCCTGGTGCTCAGGAATTCAACTCAGCATTTGCACCTTCTCCCCCGCTATCTCGGCCGCTTCTTCGCCATGGGCTGTTTTGCTGCCACTGCTACTATCGTTGGAAACATGGGGTACCTTCGCTCCGCAGCCGCTTACGTGGAGGCCATAAAACAGATCGAAATCCCGGTTACGCTGGGCGTCGGAGTCCTCTTCTTCAACGAGCGCGAACGGGTGCAAGCCATCTGGCCGGGCTGCATCATTCTCATGATCGGGCTCCTCATCTTAATCTTTGGCTCCTGAACTCCCCCCACAGTTCCCCATAAGCTTTTCCGGCTTCCAGGCGTAGCCTCAAACAGAAAAAGGCGCAATCCCTTAAGATTGCGCCTTTTCTTCTTCGTGGTGCCGAAGAGGGGACTCGAACCCCTACGTGGGAACCCACACTAGACCCTGAACCTAGCGCGTCTACCAATTCCGCCACTTCGGCACGCGGGTGAATTGGATATAAAAAAACTACAATTAATCCATCCCATTGTCAAGATTTTTTTCCCTGGTTTTCCCCTGGTTCTTCCCTTCCCCAAAGGGGCGAAAGAATCCCATTGGCCTCAATTTGGAAGGCCTGGGGTACGGTCCCCGTAGGCTCCCGGAGGAACCTGCGCCCACTTTGCCCAGCCAGGGCGGGGGAAGCGGCCCGGGGCTCGGCTCCTGGGAACAAGGGCTGACTTTTGCTATCCATTTTCGAGATGCATGAATACCCTAAAGTCGTTGAATTAACGCCCGGCCTGTGGTATAAAATAAATGAGTCGTCGCACCGGAGACTATTTTTTTCTTTCATTAAATCAAAGACCTAAAGGAATTGGTTTACCGCAAGAAATGTAAGACCTGTCTTCTACAAATTCCTCCACCACAAAAAAATCCCAACCACCATAGATCCGTCGATGGTCGTTTTCTGGGAACGAAAGAGGTACGTATGTCTGTCCATAATCACTATCCAAGAATTACTGCCGAGGAAGCGGTTGCGCATATAAACAATGGCGACACCGTAGCCTTCAGCGGGTTCACCCCGGCCGGGGCTGCGAAGGCCGTGCCCAGAGCCCTGGCCGCAAGGGCTGCCGATCTGAATACCAAAGGCCAAACCTTCAAGCTCCGCATTCTCACCGGGGCTTCCTGCGGGGAAAGTATCGATCAGGCTCTGGCTCAGGCCGGAGCCGTCGCCTGGCGGGCTCCTTACCAGAGCAGCGCCAAGTTGAGACAGATGATCAACCAGCAAAAAGTGGAATATGTGGACATGCACCTGTCCCATGTCCCGCAGACCGTCAGCTTCGGCTTTTTCGGAAAAATCAATACGACGATTGCTGAGGCCACGGAAATCACTCCCGATGGCCGGGTTTTCCTGACCACCTCCATCGGGGCGACTCCGACTTATTTGAAATGCGCGGAGAAGGTGATCATCGAAATCAACCGACATCACTCTATGCGGCTCCGGGAGATGGCTGACATCATGATCGTCCCCCCTCCTCCTCACCGGAATCCGATCCAGATTCACGACCCCATCAGCAAAATCGGCTGGCCCTATGCGCAGGTGGACCCGCATAAGGTCATCGGGATTGTCGAAAACGATGAACCCGACCACGTTCTTCCTTTCAGCCCCCCCAGCAAAGCAAGCCTGAAAATTGCCGAGCATCTGGTCCGCTTTTTGGCTGAAGAGCGGGGAGCCGGCCGGATCCCCCCGGAATTTCTTCCCTTGCAGGCCGGGGTCGGAAACATTACCAACGGAGTCATGGCTGCGTTCGGAAAAAGCCCGGACATCCCTCCGTTCAATATGTTCACCGAAGTCTTCCAGGACTCGCAGGTCGACCTCATGCAAGAAGGGAAGCTCCTGGCGGCCAGCTCGACCAGCCTTGCCGTTACGCCGGAAAAGCTGCAGCAGATTTATGCGAACATGGACTTCTTCGCTCCCCGGATCGTTCTGCGTCCCCAGGAGCTCTCGAACCACCCCGGCATCATCCGACGGCTCTGCGTGATCGCCATGAACACCGCCCTGGAGGTGGATATTTACGGAAACGAGAATTCTTCCCACATCTACGGAACGGATGTGATCAATGGAATCGGAGGAAGCGCCGATTTCTCCAGGAACGCTTACCTCTCCATCCTCATGTGCCCTTCGGTTACCAAAGGGGGGAAAATCTCCGCCATCGTTCCCATGTGTCCGCATGTGGATAATACGGAACATTCAGTAGCCATCATCGTCACCGACCAGGGGCTGGCCGACCTGCGCGGTCTGGGTCCCATGCAGCGGGCCAAAGCACTGATTGAAAACTGCGCTCACCCCGCCTACCGGGATTACCTCTACCGGTATCTGGAAAATTCCCGCATCGGCCATATCCGCCATAACTTGGATAAGTGTTTCGAACTCCATCGCAATCTTCTCGAGCACGGCTCCATGCTGCCCGACTACAACCCTGCCGATTTTAAGGATTGACGAGGCCAGGGAAGGCCGAAGATCGCGATAGTCCCGCCGCTTGTAGAGGCCTTCCCAGAAATCCCTCCCGTCCTCCCTTTTTCAAAGGGAGGAGAATTTTTTTGCCCGGAATCGTCAAAGGATTCCATTTTCCCCCTTTGGAAAATGGGGGATTCTCATTCCACAATCAGCAATCCGCATTCCGCAATCGGACCGTATAGCCTATAATGGAGTCTGCCTATTGACACTCATGGGGGGGGCGTCGGAAGATGCGACCGAAGATCCGGCTGGGAATCAGCACCTGCTTGCTGGGAGGGAACGTCCGGTTTGACGGCGGGCACAAACTAGATCGTTTTCTCACCGATACCTTAGGGCAGTACGTGGAATACGTCCCGGTCTGTCCTGAAGTGGAATGCGGGTTCGGTATTCCCCGAGAACCTTTTCGGTTGGTGGGCGATCCCCAAAACCCCCGTCTGGTTACCACCCGGACCGATGTGGACCATACCGAGCAGATGGTTGAGTGGGCCCTGAAGCGGGTTAAGCAGTTAGAAAAGGAGGACCTTTGCGGCTATATCTTCAAGAGCGGTTCCCCCAGCAGCGGCATGGAACGGGTCAAAGTTTACGACCGAAACGGGGTGCCCGCCAAGGTGGGGGTAGGGGTTTTCGCCCATATATTTAAGGAACACTTTCCCCTCCTCCCGGTGGAAGACGAGGGGCGCCTCCATGATCCCGGCCTCCGGGAGAACTTCATAGAAAGGATCTTCGCGCTGAAGCGGTGGCGGGAAACGGCAGCAGAGAAAAAGAGTTTGGGAAGCATGATCAATTTTCATACCCGACACAAGCTTCTGATTCTTTCCCACAGTCCCGAGTTTTACCGGGCCATGGGAAAATTGGTGGCCGCCGGGAAAGAAATTCCTTTCAAAACCCTATTGGAGAAGTATCAAACCCTGTTTATGGAGGCTCTGGAGAGGAAAACCACCCCTAAGAAGAACGCCAACGTTTTGGCGCACATGATGGGGTACTTCAGGGAACAACTGTCAGCGGATGAGAAGCAGGAGATGCTTGGGATTATCGATGCATACCGCCAGGGGCTCTTCCCGCTGATTGTTCCCCTGACGCTGATGAATCACTATGTCCGCAAGTATAATCAGCCCTACCTCAAGGAACAGTATTACTTAAACCCTCATCCCCTGGAGTTGCAACTGCGGAATCACGTGTAATCCAGTTTCGGGTTTCGCGTTTCGAGTTTCGGGTTAGGGACGAATTGTGGCTTACCGGTTCCGCGTTGCTGGTGACTTGTTACTGGTTGCTGGTTGCTCATTGCCGGTTCCAGGTTCCTGGTTCAGAGGACGAAAGTCTGGCTGGAAATATGGGACGAGCAACGAGCAACCAGTAACGAGCAACTAAAATTTTGGAAAGGTGATCGAGAAAGATTCGCTCCCGCCTTTTCGGTCGAACTCCAGCATTAGCTCCATGCGGTCATTCCTCAATCCCAGAGAAAGGGAGATTTTGCCCTGGTCTTTGTCCAGATGAACCATGGAACGGGCGAGGGAGAAAATCCGGTCCGCCAGGGAAGAGTCGGGTGCAGGCAGCTGATATGTTCCCCGGGCTTCTACGGAGAACGATACTTTTCCCTCCTTGGATTTCTGCATCGATATCTTCTTGGCCTCCTCATTGGCTCCGTAGAGCATAACCAGCCCCAGAAACTTCAACGCCAATTCGTCCGGGTCTCCCCCCGGGTCGCCGGATAGTCCTTTGCTGGCCAATTCCAGCTCCTTCTTGAAGTCGGTTTCCATGAAGCAATCGCAAAATTCCTGGAGCCTCAGATGGTAACTCCTATCGTCTTTGATCATTTGGCTACCCCCTCGGTTTATTTAGTTCTTTTAAGTTTGGATGAAAAGGCCGGTGAAAATGATTCCCCCCCTCACCCCGGCCCTCTCCCCCGAAACGGGGAGAGGGTAGGAGTGAGGGGTTATGCCCAGATTCCGAAGATGGGCTTGCCGCAGAACTTGCACTTTCCCTTGTTCAGGTTGATTTCCCCGAGGGAGTACCCCTGACGGAAGATCAGGAGCTTCTTGCACCCGGGACAGTAGGTCCGTTCTCCCTCATGTCCCGGAACGTTTCCGATGTACGCATACTCCAGCCCTGCTTCCGTAGCGATCTTGCGGTTTCTCTCCAGGGTGGGAACCGGAGTGGGCGGGAGGTTGCGAAGTTTGTAGAGGGGGTAGAAACGGGAAAAATGGAGGGGAGTGTCCGGCCCCAGTTCGTCTTTGATCCAAGTGCACATTTTGCGGACCGTTTCCGGGTCGTCGTTTTGCGTAGGGATGACCAAGTTGGTGATTTCCACATGGACCCCTGCGGTCTTCAGCGTTTTCAGGGTCCCCAGGACTGGAGCCAGTCGTCCCTGGGACATTCCTCCGTAGAAATCCTCGGTGAAACCTTTCAGGTCCACATTCGCCCCATCCAGGAATTTGCAGAGCTCCTTCAGCGGTCCAGGATTGATGAACCCGTTGGAGTGGTACACGTTGAGAATTCCTTCTTTCCTGGCCAGCTTAGCGGTGTCCAGCATGTACTCGTAGAAAATGGTCGGCTCCACATACGTATAGGCGATGGACCGGGACCCGGCCTTTTTGGCCGAGTCCACCACTCTGTCCGGAGGAAGGTCGTAATTGAAGGTGTCATCGGGAGCGACCTGGGAAATCTCCCAGTTTTGGCAGAACTTGCAGCGGAAGTTGCACCCGGCGGTGGCGATGGAGAAGGAGGTGGAAGCCGGAAGGAGATGGTAGAAGGGCTTCTTTTCCACAGGGTCTACATGCATCGCACAGGGGTTGCCGTACACCAGGCTGTAATACTTTCCTTCCCGGTTCTCCCGCACTCCGCAAAAACCCCGTCCGCCCTGAGTCACGATGCACTCCCGGGGACAGAGTTGGCACTGAATCTTTCCGTCTTTCAGGGGTTGATAATGGCGGGAAACCTTGGGTCCGAGGAGGCCTTTCTTTCCTTTCTGGGCAGGAGCGACGGAAGGATAGCCCAAAACAGACCAGCAGAGAGCAGCGCAGAAACCAGCTTTCAGAAAACGCCGCCGGGAGAAGGTCGGAGCTTTTCTCCCTACTTCATCAATCATAAGCCGTATTTCTTCAGGATCTTGCCCGTGCGGGCGTTTTCCACAATCTCATCGAATTGGGGCCCCAGGTCCGCTCCCAATTCCTTGGCGCGCTTCTTGGCCCACAAACCGATATTCCTGGAGTCTTTGTAAAATTCTTCTCCCGTCGGTTTCTGGGGATCGAACTCGGCGAGGCGGTCTGCTTCGGAACGATGGTAGGCAACCTGAGAAACCACCTTGGACATTTTCTTGCCCCCGCATCTCAGACAGGTAATTTTCTTTTCATCCTCTTTTTTCATCACCAGAAAGCCGCTCACGGCCTGGCAATCCTGGCATTCATACTCATAGATGGGCACGGCCAATACCTCCAACGACAGTGAAAGTGCAAGTGCAAGTGAATGGAAAAAGAATTTTCTACCCTTTCACTTTCACTTACACTTTCACTCTAAAAAATATCCGCCGAGAACAGGTAGATCTCGGTCCCCTTCTCCTTCCATGCGTTCTTTGGCAGGCCCGCCTTCCGGCATGTCTCCTCCAGGAAGGTCACCCGGTCCCATTTGTACTCCGTGGCCACCTGGGGGAGCAGGAGACCCGCATAGAAACCCTTCTTGATGTACAGCCCATGTTTGCCCACTTCAATCTCCTGGATGTCCTGGACCCTCTGCAAAGGGGTCAGGACCGAGATCTCCAGGTCGAGGTCCTTGAGTTCCTGAGCCGAAAGAGGCGCAAAACGCGTGTCTTCAAAGGCTGCGGCCGCGGCCATCTCCTCCGCCACCTGGTAGAGGGGACGGGTCGGCTGAATGATGCCGATGCACCCCCTGAGCTGGCCGCGTCGGTGGAGAGAAACGAAGGCCCCTCGGTTTTCCTTCAAGTGCCCGCCGGGTATGTCGATCGGGGTGGCTTTTTCGCCTTTCAGGCGTCTCTCAATCGCCGCCTGGGCGATCTGCCGGAGAATCTTTTTCTCTTCCTCCGTTAACCCCAGGCTGATCCCGGCTTTCCTGCCATCCGGTTCTTTCTTTGCCGATCCTGAATTCCGGTAGAAGACCGCCGCCCCGTATCCAACCACCGCGGACCGGTCTCCGGTGACGTCGCCGGAGTTTTGGTATTTCAAGACCTTAGCCCGGGTGGCTCCCAATTCTCCGGCGGCCACCATGACCGCGATGACTGGCCCTCCGCCGCAGGCTTCCCCTTTTCCCCCATCCAGATCCCGACTCAGTTTTTGGGCATCGAAAGCCTGAATATCATCCAGGATGATCTTATCCAACTGCACCGCCCGGTCGTACGGGTGGTAATGGGAAAGGTCGGTGCTGGCCACCAGCAGAACCTTCTTCCCCTTCACCGCGCGGGCGATGGCTTTCCCCACGACCTCACAGGAATGGTAGTCCTGACTTCCGATCACGATGGGCACGAGATTGAACTTTCCCAGTACTTCCTGCAGGAAGGGGAGCTGAACTTCGAGGGAGTGTTCCTGGGAGTGAGCCTGGGGGAGCGATTGGATGAGGTTGCTTTCATTCTTGAGCTTCTGGCAAATCTCCTTATCCACGGGCAAAACCCCCAGGGGGGTCTCATAGCCTCCCCGGTCATAGACCGAGGCGCCCTGAAACGGAGCCCGGTGACTCGGGGCCACGATAACCACGGCGTCGAACTTCATCCCTTCCACGATTTTGAAGGCATGGGCGGCGACCAGACCGGAATACATGTAACCGGCGTGGGGCGAAACCAGCCCGAAGATTTCCCCCGCCACCTCTTCCTTGGCCGCCAGGGAAAGGTATTCCCGAACCTGCCGGGACAGAGTCTTCGCGTCCCCCGGGTAAAAGGAACCGGCCACCGCGGGTTTTCTTACTTCTTCTCTCATAGCTTTCCCTTCCTCTTTGGCTCTGCCCCATTCCTGACAGTTCGCAGAGGTTAAAAGGACCAGGCTCCAAGCCGTCGCCAGGATGAAAGGAGAAAACCAATCCAACCGGATCCCCGGAAATCTTCTCATGGCATTGGGGTTGGGTTCTGTTTCTGAATCGTCGGGGGGAAGGTCGTCCCTCCCGAAAGAACGATTTTCAGGCCCTCTTCGATGGTGAAATTCGTTACGATCACATCCTCCTGCCTGAACAGGGCCACCATTCCCAGATACAGGTTATTGGTGGGGAGGTAGACCGAATAGAGAAGCTGGTTCTGACCGGCCCCCTTCAGGGAAACCTCGCTGGTCAAAAAACCTACGGTAAACGTACCGATTTTGGGGTACTCAACCAAAACTACCTTCTTGAAGGAGGAACGTTTGGAGGGATGAAAAGCTTCCACCAGCTGTTTGATCGTGGGGTAAATGTTCTTGACCACCGGAGCCCGCGTCAGCAGCTCCTGGAACCATTTCAAGATCCGGGAGCCGAGGACATTGGTGGCCACGATCCCCGCCAGGAAGATGATCACGATCTCGGTGAGAATTCCCAGGCCGGGGATTTCTCTTCCGCTGATTTGAGGGATGAGGGGGCCGAGGAACCCGTCGAGGAGATTAAAGAGCCAGTAGAGGACGAAGGCGGTGATCAGGATGGGGACGACCACCACCAGCCCGGCGAAAAAGGTCCTCTTGACCGCCCCCTTCATTCTCTCCATGGCTTTCTCTGAGCAAGGGATTCAAAAAGGATTAATGGCAGGTGCCGCAATGGTGGCTGGAACAGCCGCTGCATCCCCCCGCATTGGAAGAAGCGGCCACGAACTTGGACCCGCTTTTGAAACTGAAGGCTGAGACTTTCTTGGTCACTTTGCCGCTGCTGCATTTGGGGCACTGAACCTTGGCCTTATCGTTGAAGACGATCTTTTCAAAGTCCTGGTCACATTTAGAGCAATGGTATTCGAAGATGGGCATTCCCAAACTCCTTTTTTATTTCATTATAACAAAGGCGTCGGCGGGAAAGCAATCCAAATGCGGAAAAGAGAAAAGCACCAAATTCCAAGCATCAAATCCCAAATAAATTCCAATACTCAATGCCCAAAATGTACAATCGGGTCATGCGCGGGAGGTTTCGAGCGTTGGATTATTGGAATTTTGAATTTGTTTGGAACTTGGGATTTGGAGCTTGGAATTTCAAATTTCGGTTATGCCTTCTCGATCCTCACCTTGGCCCCGTCGGCAACTTTCTTGAAAGCCTTGACATCTCCGGCTACCCTGCCGATCACATTCACGGCGCTCGCCGGGCGGACTTCGTTTCCCCGGCTCGCCGGGGTGGGTCCGAAGAAGATGCAGAAGGCGCTCCCGGTGGGCCAGTACCCAAGGTCCCCTACTTCCACCAGCTCCTGGGCGTCTTTTTCCAGGGAAGATTTCACCGGGATGGCGAAGTAGATCTCATCGCCCCAAGTGTTTCCCCTCGCTTCGATGGGTAGGGCTTCCCAGATTTTCTTGGCCGTCGGCGAATCGTTCAGAACGGCATCGGCTTCCACGTTTCCGGCTTTAATTTTGATCTTCTTTTCCATATTCGCACCTCGGAGAATGTTTTTGGGGAGTGCGGCGACGTGTCGCCGCTTTCAGAAGGCGCGACGCGTCGCGCCGCCCAGGGCGGAGACCGGGCCCCAAGCCCCGAAAAAGCGCCGTCCTGCCGGCGCGCACTCCAAAACAATCGAAGCTACGAGCCATGGGCCGCCAGCCATGAGCGGCCAAGCCCCGCTTGGCTCACGCATAGCTGTGAAGGCCGGAAAGCAGGTAGTTGACCCCGAAGTAGGTGAAAACGACCGCGACGAAGCCCAGGATGGACAGGATGGCGGTGCGCCTTCCCCGCCAATCCCGGGTGACCCGGGCATGGAGAAAGATGGCGTACACAAACCAGGTGATCAGCGACCAGGTCTCCTTCGGGTCCCAGCTCCAGTAAGAGCCCCAGGCATAATTGGCCCAAGCCGCTCCGGTGACAATCCCGATGGTGAGGAGGGGAAAGCCGACCACGATCGTCTTGTAAGCCAATTCATCCAGGGAATCCAGGGAAGGAAACAGGGAAGTCAGAGCGCCCTCTTTTTCCCCTTTTTCCTTCCTCTTCAACTTGATTAGGTAAATGATGCTGACCGCGCAGGAGAGGGCAAAGGAGGCATAGCTGAAAAAGCAGGCCATCACATGGGCATGGAGCCAGTTGCTCTGCAGGGCCGGGATCAGGGGGTCGATTTTCGCCGAAACCCCGGGGGCCAGCGAAGCGTAGGCGTTGAAGATAAAAGCAAAGGGGAAGGCAAATGCTCCGATTACCCTGGACTTCAGCCTCCATTCCCAGAGAAGGTATAGAAGGGCGATGCACCAGGAGAAGAAGACCAGCGATTCATACATGTTGGACAGGGGGGCATGACCGAAACCCAGCTGGTAAGACTCCACCCATCGCAGCAGGATGGCCGCCGTCTGGATCGCCAGGCTGACCCAGCTGACCCAGGTGGCCAATTTTCCCATCCGCTCGGACCGAAAAGCGAGGTAAATAAAGTAGAGGATCGTGCAAAAAAGGTATAAAAAGGTTACGGAGCCGATCATTTTGGTACTGATCATGCGGAGTCTCCCTTGGAGGATTTCTTCTGTCCCTGGGAAAGCTGGCCTTGCAACGACTGCCCGATCCTCTCCAGCTCTTTCTCAAACTCGTACCGGTTCCGATGGCTGGAGCCGGCAACCTCCACCAGCGTTTCGCCCTTCTTATCTGTTAGTCTAACCCAGACTCGGCGGTGGGACATGAAGAAGGCCATGTAGAATCCTGCCATCATGAGAAAGCAGCCCAGCCAAACTACCCATACCCCCGGGTCTTGGGTTACCTGCAGGCCGGAGTAGTATCTGGGGTCGATTTCCCGTATTCGAAACTGGAAGCGCCCCGGACGCTGGGAGACAAAATCGGAGGAGCCTTGGAGGATCACCAGATTCTCCACCGGCCGGGTACCTTCGAAAAGGATGGCTTGAAAAGCAGGGCCCATCCCCTGCAGGTCTGGAAGGAACCGATTCAGCAGCAGAGCATAGGGGGTCCCTGGGATTTCAACCTTCATTCCCGGCTGCACGGTGAGGGTAAATCCCCTCCGCGAGGCCCGTTCCACTCCCTCGAGGACGGCTTTCTCCACCGAAGAGACTCCATAACTGGACTGGTAGAAGGAGATCCCCTTGTAAGTCAGGGGATGATTGACCAGAATGGGTTCGGTCAGGACCTCCCGGTCTCCCTCCAGAATGGTTACCTTACTCTTGAACTCCTGGGGCGCACCCGTAGGGTAAAAGGAGACCCTGAATTGATCCAGCCGGACCTTGAAACCCAGGGGCTGGTCCTGCTGCCCACTCCTTAGGAATACCCGATCTACCGATTCTCCTTCTACGATGTTTATGTACCCCCGAAACCCATAGAAGGACCCGATGACGGCTCCTAACAGGATGACCAGGATGCTGAAATGGATAAAATAAAAGCCCAGCCGGGAGAATTTCCCCTTTTCGGCGAATAGATACCGGATTCCATCCCCCTCCAAAACCCTGGGTTGGGCGAAGACCCGCGCGAGCCCCTGTTGAACCTGGGAAATAGAGGCCTTGGCCGCTCCCCGGAATAAGATCTTCCTTCCCGAAGGTACGGCCTTCCATTGCCCTTCTTCGGGTTTGATTTCAGCCCGGGAAAAAACCCTTCGGACGGATGGCCATCTTCTTAAGGAACAAACCACCAGATTCAGGCTCAGGAGACCCAGAAGGAGGATGAACCACCCCGCATGGTACGTGTCCAGGAAGCCAAGGATTCGCAAGATCTTGTAAGTGGAAATTTTATAGATGCGGAGATATTCCTCGGGCGTGCCATTCTGGGGGATCACCGTGCCGAAGATCGAGGCCATGGCCAGGATGATTAAAAGGGGGATCGCCAGGCGGACGGAGGATAGGGAATCCCACAGAGCGGAAAGAAATCCTTTTTCTTTTTCCTCGGCCACCGGGTTCCTCATCTGTGATTCAGACGGCAGGCCCTAGACTTTAGACATCAGACCGAACAGGGAAAACGGCCCCGGAAGGGTAAGCGTCTGTGCAAGGGTCAGCGCATAATGGGTTTCATTCTCCAGCCTTGAGCTTCGGCCAGACCAAAAGAATTCCGGAGTCTACCGCTGGAATCTGCAGCCTCAAGTCTGAGTCTCGTGTTTGGATTCCGGAGTCTGATTTGCAGTGACTCATAATAAAACTGGCGTTGAGCTTTGGCCCAACGCCAGTGAGATGGACCTAATGAGCGGTAGGATTACGCTTTCTTATGGCACTTGACGCACTCAGAATCCTTCGTCTGGCTGAATGCCTTGGTCCCGTTATGGCACACCGCGCAATGCTTGTCCTGCCCATGGGATTCTTTGGTTATTTTCAGATCCTGCTTCTTCATGGGAAAGATCTTGGTGTGGCAATCCGTGCATTTCAGCTTGTTCGTGGTCACGTGGTTTTCATGGCTGAACGTAACCGGGTCCGCTCCCTTGGGAGTGAACTTGATATCCCCTCCCCCGACCTTCTTGGCCTGGGCGAAGGCCGTTCCCAGAGCGGCAAAGCAGACGATCAAAGTCGAAATGATGACGATTCTCCAGATTTTCATAGGCAAACTCTTCCTCCCTTTTCGAATTGGATTAAAAATTCTCCCTTATTTTCCAGTTCTGATTGGCGAATGGGCCATTAAAATAAGTTTATCCTTTCGGAGAAATCCCCGTCAAGGAGAAAAATGAGAACCAAGAAAGGTTTTCCAAACCTCACGCCTTCCCGAAGAATGGGGCTAATTCCTTTCCGGTTATGGCCCCTTCCCGAATGATCCGGGGGAAAGGTCCGGAGATGTCGAGGACTGTACTTCCCGGCCCGCCAGCCGTTCTCCCGCCGTCCAGAATTGCTTCCAGGTTCCCGCCCAGGGATTGAAAGACCTCCTGGGCGCTTGAAGTGCTGGGTTGACCGGAGAGGTTGGCGCTGGTTCCGGTGATGGGCCGGCCGACGGCCTGCACCAAAGCCTGGGCTACCGGATGGCTGGAAACCCGAATACCTATTTTTCCGGTGTTCGCGGTTAAAAGAAGAGAGATGGGGGGGCTGGCTTTAAAAACCAGAGTAAGAGGGCCGGGCCAGAATTGATTCATCAAGCGCTCTGCCAGGGGTGGGTTCCCCTGGACCAGTCCAGGGAGCCAACTTTTATCGGCCACCAAAAGAAGGAGGGGTTTCCCTTCCTCCCTGCCCTTCGCCTGAAAGATCTTCTTGAGAGCGGCTTCATTCCCGGCCTCGCCAGCCAAGCCGTAGAAAGTTTCGGTGGGGAAGGCGACGACCCCGCCTTGTAGAACGATCTCGGCTGCTTTTTTGATTCCCCGGGAATTTGCTATGAGGATCTGGCAAGACATATCAATAGAGGGTTCTAGGATTCGAGGGGTCAAGGGTTCAAGGAGAAAAGCTCGTAGTGGTCCGGTTCACTCGGCCACTTGAATCCTGGACCCCTAGGACCATGTTTTTATTCAAATCCTAGAACTCTTGACCCCTTGAACCCCGCCTTCTTCTTCTCTTCCTCGATGACCATCTGGCGCAGCAGTCTTCTCAGGATCTTGTTGGATCCCGCCTTGGGCAGGGAGGCCCGGAATTCAACCTGAGTCGGCACTTTGTATTTGGCCAGATTCTTCCGGCAGAAGTCGAGGACCTCTTCTTCGGCCGCCTTCTGGCCGGGTTTGAGAACGATGAAGGCTCTCACCGTCTCCCCCCGGTACCGGTCCGGAATCCCTACGGCTATAGCCTGAGCCACCTTGGGGTGCTCCGCCAGCACCTGGTCGATATCCTTGGGGTAGATGTTGTACCCGCCGGCGATGATCATGTCTTTCTTGACGTCCACGATGAAGAAATACCCGTCTTCATCCATCCGGGCGATATCGCCGGTATAAAGCCAGCCGTTCCGTATCGCCCTGGCAGTCTCCTCCGGGCTCTTCCAATATCCTTTCATCACCTGCGGCCCTTGAATGCAGAGTTCCCCAACTTCTCCGGCAGAGAGGTCCTGGTTGCCGGTCTCCAGATCCACGATTTTCGCCAGCGTATCTGGATACGGAAGGCCGATGCTTCCCAGTTTGCGCTTTCCGAAAATGGGATTGCAATGGGTGGCCGGCGATGCTTCGGCTAGACCATATCCCTCGGTGACTCGGGCCCCGGTCAGCTTCTCAAAATCTTCCAGCGTCTCTAAGGATAGCTGGGCGGCCGCGCTGTAACATACCCGCAGGCTGGAAAGGTTGTATCTTTCCGCGTTCTTTTCCTGGGAAAGCGCCACGAACATGGTGGGAACCCCGGGGAAAAAAGTCGGCCGGTAGCGTCGGACCGCCTGCAAGGCGCCCATGACCTCAAACCGCGGGATAATGACCATGGCTGCGGCCAGATAGATGGGCACATTCATGGCCACGGCCATCCCGTAAACATGGAAGAAGGGAAGGACCGAAATGACGACTTCCTTTCCCCTCCGCGCGCGAACCACCCAGCTTCGGATCTGCAAAGTGTTGGCCACCAGGTTCCCATGGGTCAGGACGACTCCCCGCATCCCTTCGCTGATCGCCCCGGTATACTGCAGGACCGCTTCATCCTCCGGCCCGACGGGGACGACTGGGGCTTTTCTGGTGGCGTATTTTTCCAACAGGGGTTCCAGGAGATAGATCCCTTTCTTTTTTCGGGGAGGAAGGGAGAAGCGGGGGCCGGCAAAAGGTTTTTTCAGATCGGCCCATTCCCGCAAGCAGGCCACCAGGATATTTTCCAGCGAACTCTGGCCGGCAATCTCCGCTATCCTCGGGAAGAGCGGCTCGGCGACGATCAGGGTCCGCACGTCGGCATGTTTCAGGAAATGGAGAATCTCCCGTTCCACGGCGAGGGGGTTCAGGCTGACGACGATGCCCCCCACTTTCAGGATGGCGTAGTACCCGATGATATAAGGGGGGCTGTTGGGAAGGAGGAGGCCGACCCGATCCCCCTTTTTTACTCCCAAGGCTCCCAGTGCCTTGGCCAGGGAATCGACCTTTTGCAGCAGCTCTCGGTAGGTGAATTTCTCCCCGGCGAAGATCATGGCTACATTCTGTGGAAATGATTCGGCCGACTCTTGCAGGAAACGCGTCAGGGGAGCCTGGGGATACTCCAGGGAAGGGGGAACTCCGTCCTCGTAATTTTTCAGCCAGGGAGTCTCAACCATGTTTATCCTATATTCTCAGCCGCAGAGGGCACAGAGATCCCAGAGGATTGAAGAAAAATTCCAAGCACCAATCCCGCGAAGCGCGGGATCAAATTCCAAATAAGCACCAATTTCCAATATTCAAAGGGGGGATAAAATAAGGCCGTTCCAGTTTGAACCCCTGGATTTTGGAATTTATTTGGGATTTGGGATTCGTAATTTGGAATTTATCATATCCTCTATGTTCTCTGCGGTTAAATCTTCTTGATCTTTTTGGCCGTTTCTTCCACCTTGGCGGCCAAGCTGGCTTTATACCGGTGCAATGATTTTTTCAGCTCCGGGTTCTTCCCCGAAAGAATCTGGACGGCCAAAATTCCCGCATTCCGGGCCCCTGCTTTGCCGATGGCCACGCTGGCCACCGGTACGCCTCCGGGCATCTGCACCGTAGAGAGGAGGGAATCAAGGCCCAGGAGCCCCGATTCCATGGGTACGCCGATGATGGGCAGGATCGTGTGCGCGGCAATGACTCCTGCCAAGTGGGCCGCTCCACCGGCGCCGGCGATAATCACTTCGATCCCCCGTTCCTCGGCCTTGCGGGCGTATTCCGCGGTCCGTTCGGGCGAACGGTGGGCCGAGCTGACGGTCATTTCGTAAGGAACCTCAAATTCGGACAGGATCTTGGCGGTTTCTTCCATGACCGAAAGGTCGGAGTCGCTCCCCATGATGATGGCCACCAGCGGCTTTGGGTTTTTCATCTTCGCCTACCTCTTTTCCATGCGCTGCATGGCTTTCCGTCCGATGTCCTTGCGGTAATAGACTCCCTCCCAGGAGATCTTGCCCACCGCTTCATAAGCCCTCTGGATCGCCTCCTGGATTCCGCCTCCTATGGCGGTCACTCCCAATACACGGCCGCCGTTGGTAACCACCCTTCCCTCTTTCAACGCCGTCCCGGCATGGAAGACAAAGGCGTCGCGAACTTTCGCCGCATCCTGCAGCCCCGAGATGACCTTCCCTTTCTCGTAGGAACCCGGGTAGCCGTCGGAAGCCAGGACCACACAAACCGAGGGACGTTCTTCCCACTGAATTTTCTGACCGGCCAGTTTTTTGTCGATCGTCGCCTCCAGGACCGGGATCAGGTCGCTCTTCATGCGCATCAGCAGGGGTTGGGCCTCGGGGTCCCCGAAGCGGGCGTTGAATTCTAGGACTTTGGCTTTCTCGTCCTTGATCATCAGCCCGGCGTAGAGGACTCCTTGGTACTCTCTCCCCTCCTTGGCCATACCCCGCACGGTGGGGATCATGATCTTCTCCATGACCTCCCGGTGGATTTTCTCGCTCACCACGGGCGCGGGGGAATAGGCTCCCATCCCGCCGGTGTTGGGACCCTGGTCGTCATCATAAATGGCCTTGTGATCTTGCGAGGTGGGAAGGGGCAGAACATTTTCGCCGTCCGTGAAGGCCAGGAAAGAAGCCTCTTCCCCTTCCAGGAATTCCTCGACCACGACCTTCGCTCCAGCTGCACCAAAGGCCTTCTGAACCAGGATGAGTTCCACCGCGGAGAACGCTTCCTCTACCTTGCGGCAAATGATCACTCCTTTGCCCGCCGCCAGGCCGTCGGCCTTCACCACCAGGGGAGCCCCTTTGGCTTTTACATAACGCACCGCCGCCCCGGGGTCCGTAAAGGTCTCCGATTCTCCCGTGGGGATGTCGTACTTCTTCATCAATTCCTTGNNACCACCGTCAGGTCCATCTTCTCCTTCTCCGCCCAGGCGGCAAGGCCTTTTATGTCTCCGGCGGAGATGGAAAAGCATTCGGCCATCTGGGCGATCCCGGCATTGCCCGGGGCGCAGTAAATCTTCTGGACCCTGGAACTCTGGGCGATCTTCCAGATCAGGGCATGCTCCCTGCCGCCGCCGCCGATTACCAAAACCTTCATAACCTGTTCTCTCCCACATAGGAAGTGAGGATCATCGATGGCCACCGGCCAAAATTCCAAGCATCAAATTTCAAATCCCAAATAAGCACCAAATCCCAAAATTCAAAAAGGAAAAACCAATACGGACACGGTTTGAATCCTTGAATTTTGGAATTTATTTGGAATTTGGTCCCGCGCTTCGCGGGATTGGAATTTGGAATTTATATTATTTCTTCGCCAGGTACTCCGAAATGGCCTTGTCGTACTTTGCCGTAAGAGCGTAGACTTTTTTGGCCAGGCGGAAGTTGGTCTCCTTGCTGACCACGCCGCCGCTCTTCTTCATTTCATTGAGAACCGGCTGGTAATCCGCCGGGTCCACGATGACCGTCACATAGGGATAGTTCTTGGCCGAGGCGCGCAGCATGGACGGGCCGCCGATGTCGATGTTTTCGATGGCTTCCTCCAGCGGGCAGTTCGGTTTGGCGATGGTGGCTTCGAAGGGATAGAGGTTCACCACCACCATATCGATGGGGATGATCCCGTGTTCTTTCATCTTCTTGGCGTGCTCGGGGTTGTCGCGGATTCCCAGGAGGCCCCCGTGGATCTTGGGATGAAGGGTCTTCACCCGGCCGTCGAGCATCTCCGGAAATCCGGTGTACTCGGAGACATCCATGATCTTCAACCCGTTCTCCCGGAGGGTCTTGGCCGTGCCCCCGGTGGAGAGGATCTCCACCCCGTAGGCCTGCACCTCTTTGGCAAACTGGATGATCCCGCTCTTATCCGACAGACTGATGACCGCTCTTTGAATTTTCCCCATGTATAACTCCTTTCTATGAAGATAGGGTTCAAGGATCCCAGGGTCCAAGGGGAAAAGCAATTCCCCAAAAATGGATTCCCTTTTTTCTAGACCCCCTGAATTCTAGACCCCTCGAACCCTTCTTTAATATTCCACGGTAATCAAATTCTTTTCCCGCGGGACGACTTCTCCGATCAACGCCGCCTCTTGGATGCCTTTCTCCCGGCACAGATGCAAGAGCTGCGCCCCCTCCTCGCGCGGGAGAGCGACCAGGAGACCTCCCGAGGTTTGGGGGTCATAAAGAATGATCCTCTCTAACTCCGGGACTCGATCCGCATACCGGATCTGCGGGCCGAAATGGGCCTGGTTGCAGTAGGCCCCGCCGGGCACCATCCCCATGGCCGCATACTCTTTCGTTCCCGCCAAAAGGGGAATTCGGGAGTAGAAAAGACGGAAGGAGAGTCCGGCCCCCCGGGCCATTTCGGATGCATGACCGATCAACCCGAATCCGGTGATGTCCGTGCAGGCATGGACCTGGCATGACTCCATGGCTTCGGCGGCTTTCTGGTTGAGTTGGGCCATGGAATCGATCGCCCTCCGCAAAAATTCAGGGTCCGCCATCTCGGCCTTGTGGGCCGTAGAAATAATGCCCGTTCCGATGGGTTTCGTCAAGACCAGAACATCCTCCGCCCGGGCCGCCCGATTGGTCAGAATTTTCTGGGGATGGACGGTGCCGGTCACGGAGAGGCCGTATTTCAACTCGGTGTCTTCCACCGTGTGCCCCCCCATGAGGACGGCCCCGGCTTCATGGATCTTCTCCAGCCCTCCCCGCAGGATCTCCGTGAGGACGGAAAGATCCAAGGAGAGCCGGGGGAATCCGACCACGTTCATGGCGGTCAGGGGTTTCCCGCCCATGGCGTAGACATCGCTAAGCGAATTGGCCGCGGCGATCTGCCCGAAGAGAAAAGGATCGTCCACGATGGGGGTGATGAAGTCCACCGTCTGCACCAGGGCCAGTTCTTCCGAGAGCTTAAAGACCCCGGCATCATCGGCCGTCTCCGTCCCCACCAGCAGGTTCGGATGCCTTTCCAGGGGCAGGGGTTTCAGCGCTTTCTCCAAGTCCTCCGGACTCAGCTTCGCTGCTCACCCCGCGGCGCGAACGAGGGCGGTCAGTCGCACTTTCTCATTCATGATTCTTTCTCGATATCCTTATTCAGGGATTTGCGCGGTCTTTCGCCAGGAGGCTAGAGCCTCTCTGGAAGTCGGAGGATTTTCCCATTCGATCGGCCACGGTGAATAGGCCAGCCGCAGAGCCCGCTTTCCCCCGTCGGCCCGATACTCCACCAGTCCCTTCAGTACCGAGAAATAAAGGAGATCCTCGGCCGAGTATAAGCTGAAGAGAAAACTCAATTCATAGAGGTCGCGCGCTTGATTTCGGCGATGCACGTAGACTCCCCAGAGAAATTTGGATTCGCTCGCCCCCTGGGGGTTCCTTCGGTATTCGTAAAGGCTGAGAAGGGGTACCCAGTTTTTTTCATATCCCTCGAAATCCACCGGGATCAAGCATGGCCAGTAGAGATACTCGCTCCCGTCGGCTTCCTGGCGATCGTAAAAGAACGGCCAGACCCGCAATCTTCGTTCCTTTTTTCCATCTTTTTTCCAGATTTTGGTTTCATTCTTGGACAGCAGTAGGTAACGGTCGGTCCATTTCTGATATTGGTCGTCCCCTTCGTGGACATACCAATAGATGGGGAAGAGGATGTACCCTTTTTCGATGCCCCCCCAGTACTTACGGCCGTAAATGGGGAAAACGCGGAAGATTTCCTTCTCATCCCCTTTGGCCCACTGGACGAGGGGCCAGGGAAAATCCCACTGGGTATAGTGATCATCGTCATCGTGCACGTACGTAAAAAAAGGCCAGAGTACCGAACGCTGGACCCGGCGGGAAGACGTCTGCGATACATAGAAAGGGAACACCATGTTGATCTCGGTGGGATCGTCGGTGTACAGGTATCGCTTCTCGAAGTCGAAGATGGGCCAGAGGAAGAAGGTCTTCTGGTAATCGTTCTCCTTCCGATCATAGCCCCCCAGGGGCCAGACCTTGAATCCCTCCCTTCCGGTCCCTTCGCTGTAGGAGAAGATGGGCCAGAGAAGGGTATAGGTCTTGTTGTCTCCCTCCCGGGAATCGGAATAGAGGGGCCAGAGGAAGAAATTTATTTCGTCCCGCCCGAATCGGTTCTTCAAATTTCCATAAAGGGGGAAAAAGCCTCCATAGGACTCCCCTTTATGCGTCTCCCCCCAGAAGGCCAGGAGGAACCCTCGCTCCTTTTTTTGAGTCGGTTCTTCGGTCAGGTCGCGATCGGTGGAATAGAGAATGAGAAAATAGGAATGGAGACGCTGCTCGGTTCTTTCGTATCCCCCCATGGGGTAAAGGTAATCCAGCCTGTACCGCGAAGGCTCGGTTTTCGAGTAGAACAGAGGGCGGAAGGCCACATCCTTCTCCTGCGAGTCCTTCCGGTAGGTGAAGAAGGGCCCCAGAAGATCCAGAGACTTGCCTTCCCTTTCTTCGTCCTCGCTGTACACCAAGAGTGGGGCGAAGTTCTCCCTTCGCGGGCCCGGGTTCAGGGTGGCGCACCCCGAGACCCACGACCCCAAAAGAAAGAGGGTCAGCCCGGCGACGAAATGTAAAAAAATCCTCCGTTTCCCTGCGATGGCCGCCCCCTACCGAAGAACTAAACCCAGAATCACACTCAAGACGGTGACCGGCGTCACTTCGCTGATTCCGTCCGCCGCCTTCTGCAGCGATTTGACCGCCCGCCTCGTATCATCATAGAGGGCTTCATCCTTGGTCAATTTTCCCAGCGTCCCCTCTCCCTTCTCGATCTGTTCGGATACTTTCTTCAAGTTGGCCATGGTCTCTTTGGCCTCGGTCATGGTCGCCTTGGTTTCGTTGTACAGGGAGTCGTCCTTCACCAATTTTCCCAGCGTCCCCTCCCCCTTCTCGATCTGGTCGGAAACTTTCTTCAGGCTGGCCAGGGCTTCCTTCGCTTCGGTCATGGTCGCCTTCGTCTCGTTGTACAGGGCCTCGTCCTGGACCAGTTTGCCCAGGGTTCCCTCGCCGCTCTCGATCTGCTTGGAGACCTTGTTCAGGTTCGCCAGGGTCTCCTTGGCTTCGCTCATCGTCGCCTTGGTTTCCGCGTAGAGGGCTTCGTCTTTGACCAGCTTGCCCAGCGTCCCTTTTCCTTCCTCGATGGATTGGGTCACGTCCCGCAGGTTGGTCATGGTATCTTTGACTTCCGCGTAGAGCTTATCATCCTTGACCAGCTTCCCCAGGGTTCCCTCCCCGCGGTTGATCGTCTCGGTGATGTGCTGCAGGTTGGACATGGTATCTTTGGCTCCCGTAACCAGCTCTTTGATCGACCGTTCCCCTTCTTCTCCTCCCAAGACGTTGCTGAGCGACTTCGTGATCCGCTGGATATCTCCTCCCACGCTGCTGAGCTGGGTGAGGACCCGGTCCACATCCGCCGAAGGGCCTCCTTCCTCGACCAATCCATCCGCCTTGATGACCTCGCGGCCGGTCCCCGGAACGATCTCGACGTATTTCTCTCCCAAGAGGCCCGCGGATTTCACGTAGACCTTCGATCCCAGGGGGAGCTTCACATTGTTGGGCAGGACCATAGTGACTTTGGCTTTCAGGCCTTCCAGCTTGATGGCTTCCACCTTGCCGACCTCCACTCCCGCAATCCGCACCGGAGAGTTTTTGTCCAGGCCGGCCGCCGATTCCACGTACGAGTAGGTCCGGTACCCTTCTTCCCGGACGGCGATCCGGCCCACCCGGATCGTAAAAACGGTTAACAGGATAATCCCCAGGAGAACAAAGATCCCGACTTTTGTCTCCGTCCCGATGTTTCTCATCCCTTACCTCCTTCAGGCTTTCAAAGCCTCCCGCTGATGTCTGTGCCCCGGGTGATCGGCCCTTCCACCTGCCCATGGATGAACTGCTGGACGATCTCGTTGGGAGAGACCTTGATCTGCTCGGGGGTCCCCACTTCGATGATCTGTCCCTTGTACAGCATGGCGATCCGGTCGGCAATCCGGTAGGCGCTGACCATGTCGTGGGTGATGGCGATGGAGGTGACGTCGAGCTTCTCGCGCATCTCCACGATGAGTTCGTTGATCACATTGGCCATGATGGGGTCCAAGCCGGTGGTGGGCTCATCATAGAGCAGGATGGCGGGCTTCATGGCGATGGCCCGCGCCAGAGAAACCCTCTTNNCATTTTGGTATGCTGGCGCAGAGCGAACCCCACATTTTCCCAGACCGTCAGGGAATCGAAAAGGGCGTCCCGCTGGAAGAGCATGCCGAACTTTTTCCGCAGCTCGTTCCATTCCTCCTCGTCGAGGTGGGAAATCTCGGTTCCATCCACGTGGATTTCCCCCGAATCATGGTGGAGCAGGCCGATGATACACTTGATGAGGACGCTTTTGCCCGTCCCGCTTCCCCCGAGGACCACCATGGACTCCCCGCACTTGACCTCCAGATTCGCACCCCGCAGCACGTGGTTCGGGCCGAAGGATTTATAGACCTCCTTCACGACGATCATGGGGTCATCCGGTTTGCGGCAGGAATTCCCGCCCCTCTTCAACTCGTCAGCCATCCGCTCTCAGCTCCAGCAATTTTCCACTCTTGGTTTCTTCTCCGCATTCGGCACCCGGGACTTCTTTTCTGCGTTCTCCGTTCTGGGTACTCTGTGCCAATTTTTCCCTGCGCCCTACCCCCGGCAGCGCCCTTCATTACTCTTTTATCCTCAGCCCTCATCCCTTTCTCAAAAGAACAATGCGGTAATGAAATAGTTGGCGATCAGGATCAAAAGGGAGGACATGACCACCGCTTTGGTCGTCGCCTTGCCGACCCCCTCGGCTCCCCCCTGGGTGTGAAATCCCTGATAACATCCGATGAGGGCGATGATCATCCCGAAGACGATGGATTTCAGAAGCCCGATGTAGAAATCCTCCAAGTCCAGATAATCGAAGGTGCGGCGGAGGTAGATGGTCGGGTTGCTTCCCAAAAGATTTACGCTGACCAGGTAGCCTCCCAAAATTCCCACCACGTCGGCAAAGAGCGTCAGAATGGGCATAATGATGACCGAGGCCAGAAACCGGGGGACGATCAGATATTTGATGGGATTGGTGGCCAGGGTGTAGAGGGCGTCGATCTGCTCGGTGACCTGCATCGTTCCCAGCTCCGCGGCCATGGCCGAGCCCACCCTCCCGGAGACCATCAGCCCCGAGAGCACCGGGCCCAGTTCGCGGGTCATGGACAGGGCCACCACCGTTCCCACAAAGGCCTCCGCGTTGAAACGCTTGAAACCCGTGTAGCTCTGGAGCGCCAGGACCATCCCGGTGAAGGCCCCGGTGATCAGAACGACGGGAATGGATTTTATTCCTACTTCTTCAATCTGCTTCAGCAGGTTGCGGGCATCCAGGGGGGGGCGAAAGATCCAGCTGAAGACTTTCGCGGAAAAAATCATGACCCTTCCCGATTCCGCCAGGAAATTTAAGACCCAGATCCCTATCATGTCAAAAAGGCTGAACATGTTTATCTCTTGAGTTGAGCCTTCGGAACTTCATCCGGAACGTGACGGAGGGTGCTTTCCCCCCTTCCCTTGCGGTACACCCGGGGAACCCTTTTGCCGATCCCGCACAAAACTTCATAGGGGATCGACTCGACCCAGCCGGCCATCTCGACCGCCGAAATTTCATCCTCTCCCTGTTTGCCCAGCAGGACCACCTCATCTCCGGCCTTCACCCCGGGGATCGCACTCACATCTACCATAGTCAGGTCCATGCAGACAATACCCGCAATCTTCGCCCGCCTTCCCCGGATCAGAACCTCTCCCCGGTTGGATAGGCGTCGGCTGTAGCCGTCGGCGTATCCCACGGGAAGCACGGCGATCAGGGATTCCCCCGCGCAGTGAAAAGTCCTCCCGTAGGAGACCGGGTCGCCCTTCGGCACTTTCTTCAAAGAAAGGATCGCCGTCTTCCACCGGAGGACGGGCATCAGGTGAACCAGGCCCCGCAGGGCCGGGGAAGGATGGTACCCATACAGCATGAGCCCCGACCGGACCAGATTGAACCGGGCCGACTCCCGCAGCGCCGCCGCCGCGCTGTTGGCCAGATGGAGGTAGCGCGGGTTCATTCCCTTCTTGCGCGCCAGGTCCAGGCATCGAGTAAAGCGGGACAGCTGCTCTTCGGTAAAAGCCCGGTCCTCGACCCCCTCTCCCTCGGCCGCCGAAAAGTGGGACATGAGGCCTTCCACCGGCAGCATTTTCAACGCCCCCAAGACTTCGAGTGCCTCCTCCCATCGCCGCCAGGGAATTCCCAGCCGGCTCATCCCCGTGTCGATTTTCAGGTGGACGGAAAGCCGGCCTCTCTCCTTTTCCGCCCGGGAGTGAAAAGCCCGGGCGATGTCTAAATCATAAATCACCGGGGTCAGCCGGTTGGCCACAATCCGGTCAAACTCCTCTGGATAAGTCCCGGCCAAAACCAGGATGGACGAAGTTACGCCGCCCAGACGAAGTTCGATCCCCTCCTCCGTGGTAGCCACCCCGAAGATGCTGGCTCCCGCTGACTCGAGCTCTCTGGACACTTCCGGCGCCCCATGCCCGTAGGCGTTGGCTTTGACTACCGCCAGGACCTCGGCTTTGTCCCCGGTAAGTTTGAAGAGCTGCCCCAGGTTGAACCGCAGCGCCTCCAGGTCGATCTCCGCCAACGTCGGTCTACTCATCGGTCCTCACTTCGTAGTCATCGTGTAGACTCCGTCCCAATCCGCGGGCGGCGGGTTCTTGGAAAGGGTCTCGCACCGCTCCAGGTAGATTTTGGCCGGACCGTCGTGGGGGAATTTGGCCAGCAGGGATTGCAGAATTTCTTTGGCCTTTTCCCAATTCCTCTTCCGATATTCCTCCAGGGCCTCATGGAAGACCCCGGCCAAGACCTGCTGATCGGCAGAAGCCGTCGCCCGGGGCGCCAGAAGCTCGAAGATCTTCACCGGAAGCCCTTTCCCTTTTACCCGCACCAGGTCCAGTTCCCTCCCCAAAAATTCCTCCTGGATCTTTTCAAAGGTCATCTGGCTCACGATGATATTGGTTCCGTACACCTTGTTCAAGCCTTCCAGCCTCGAACCAAGGTTCACGCTGTCTCCCATCACCGTGTAGTTGAACCGCCGATCCGATCCCATGTTCCCGACCACCATGGGGCCGGCGTTGACGCCGATCCCGATATTCAGGACCGGCAATCCCTCGGCGCTCCATTTCTTCTGCAGGCGATGGAGTTCATCCAGCATATCCAGAGCCGTCAAACAGGCCCGCTTGGCATGGTCGGGTTGATCCAGGGGAGCGCCCCAAACGGCCATCACCGCATCCCCGATATACTTGTCCAGGAGGCCGTCGTGTTTGAAGACCATGTCCGTCATGGAGGTCAAATACTCATTCAGCAATTTGACCAGGCCTTCCGGAGTCATATTCTCGGAAATGGAGGTGAACCCCCGGATGTCGCTGAAGAGGACGGTGAGGTCTTTCTTTTCTCCGCCCAGCTTGAGTTTATCCGGGTCTTTCAGCATCTCCTCCACCACCGAAGCGGTGAGATAATACTGGAAGGCTCCCCGGATCTTCTTCTTCTCCCGCTCCTCGGTCATATACCGATATCCGGTGACTCCCAGGTAGATGAACACCAGGTTGAGGGTTGGAAAGGTCAGGTTCATCCAGACCCCCTGGCTCTCGAAAAGAATTTTCCCCAGAGCCAGGACCGAGAGGAACAGGCCCCCTCCCACCAGGGCTCCCCAGAGGGCCCTGACCCGGGGCAGGAGGCCACCGAGAATCAGCCCGACGCCGGCGATGACCAGGATATCCACCAGGGAGATCCAGTTGGGCCGGTGAAGGAACTGCCCCTGGAGGATGGAATCGATTACGTTGGCGTGGATCTCCAGCCCGGGGAAAACGTGTTCGAAGGGCGTGACCCTCATGTCATAGATGCCGATGGCCGTGGCTCCCACCAAAACAATCTTCCCCTGGAAAGCCTCCGGCGGGACCCGCCCGTGAATCACATCCGTGGCCGAATAGTGGGGGAAGGTTTTCTGGGGTCCCCGGTAGTTGATCAACACCCTTCCTTCTTCATTGGTGGGGATGGAAAGCTTTCCCAAACGCACCTGCTCCACCCCGAACTCGGCGATGCGTAATGCCAGGGGGGAACCCTCCCTGTATTTCTGCAGCACCGCCAGGGAGAGGGAGCAGTAAAAGCGGTCCTGGTATTTGATGACCAGCGGTGCCCACCGGACCGTTCCGTCGGGGTCGGGGAATATGTTGAAATACCCGGCTCCCTCGGCGGCCTGAGAGATGACCGGGATGTTCACTTCCGGATAGGATGCCTCGAAGAGGGGAACCCGGGCGGCCTCTTCGGAGGTGAACTTCACCAGGTTGAAAGAAGTGAGAGGCGGCGGGTCTTTCGGCGGCTCTTTTTCTCTCTTCCCCGCTCCTTCCCGGGGAGAGAAATGGAAGAAGTAGCCCAGAATCCCCCGCTGGGAGCGGGCCAGGGATTCGGCCAGAATCCGGTCGGAGTCGGCCGTCTTCAAAGCCTCGACAAGGTAGCGATCCAGCTCCCGGTTCGACAGCTTGAGCTCGGCGAGCTTCTGCTTCACGGCGGTGAGGCTTTTGAGGTCCGAGTTCTCGTCGGGTTCGGCCCAGACGATGTCAAAACCCACCACCCCGGCCTCTGCCTTCACCAGGGCATCCAGGAGCTGGGCCATCCGGGTCCTCGGCCAAGGCCACCGTCCGAGCTCGTCCAGGGACTTTTCATCGACGGTCACCAGGGCGACTTTGTCGCTGGTGGGAATCTTGCCGCGGGAAAGGAACCGCAGGTCGAGGGTTTTTAGCTCCAGAATGTTTAAGAAGTAGGGGTCCAGGTAATAGATCCCCAGGACCATGAGGGTCAGCAGGACGGCGATTTTAAAACCCGAAAGGTTTAGGAAATTCTTCAGGTTCACTTCTTTTCCGCAGTTTTATACGAGTGTAACAAATAACCCCCGAAAATACAACCGGATCGGAAGATAAATCCCAAATTCCAAGCACCAAATCCCAAATAATTTCAGAGCTCCAAGATCTAATAACCGAAACCTGCAAGATGGGGTGCCTGGTGATTTTGCTTATTGGATTTTGGTTTTGGTGCTTGAAATTTTGTTCGCTGTCCATGTTGTTCTTGAAAAGTCCTCCTCTCTGTGGCAGAATGAATTTCTATGGAATCCGCTGAAAAAAACCCGGGGCCGTCCCCAAAACGGCCCGCCTGCTTTGGCGACGAAGTCAAGTTTATCAATTACATAGAAACTAACGGAGCCGACTGTGAGTGTGCCCGCTGCCCCAGCGAAAGCGACTGCGGGGAGTTCATCCTCCTCAAGTGCTCCCGGGAGCTGATCTTCTGATGTGGCGCAAGTTAATCTTCCTGTCGTGGATGTTTCTTCTGGCCAGCTCCATGGTCCTGGCGCAGGCTCCGGAGGAGAAAGAAAAGCCGGACCTCCTCGCCATGATCAAGGATGGACAGGGAGAGACTCTGGAAGGAATTCTTCGGCTTCAACCCGACGAGATTACGGTCTCCACGAAGGACAATCAGGAAAAGCAGATCCCCTCCAAATATATAAAATCCATCATGCTGGAGAAGGTCATGGAAGGGAAGCCTTGGGTGGACCCCAAACAGGAGGGCCGGTACTCGGTCAAAGTCGAAAACAGCCAGGAGATTTACACCCTGAAGAAGAAGTACACCTTCAGCCTGAACACCAATGTAGGCGTAATTACCAGAACCATCGACCCGGAAACGATTAACAATTATCTTTCCAAAGAGACGTCTGCGGCGATAAAATCGGAAAAAGATAAACCTTTCTTCCAGGACAAGAGCGTCATCTTCAGCCTGGAATTCAAGTTTTGACCCGTTCCTCACGATACCCGTTTTGAGAGCCGGCGTAGCTCAGTGGTAGAGCAGCCGATTCGTAATCGGNNTGATATCCTGAAGTCTGGTTTGGATAATGCGGTACATCTCTGCATCGTCGATATCCCAATATATATGCACCAGCCTATTTCTGAACCGCGCCATCTGGATCAAAGAACCGGTAAACTCCGTATCAAAAACCCCCTTTTCCTCCAGGGCTCGGAAGGTATCGGCATAATCTTCGGGTGTTCGGAAGCCGTTCTTGGAAATGATATGATTGCTCAGGTCCACCGTTCCTTCGATGGCCACGATGAGATTGTATTTCGCGCTCCCCACCTTGTGNNCCTCCTTGAGGTACATTGTCCGGAAAGGAGCGAAATCGAAATAATGGCTCAAGGTCGCCTCCATGAAATCACAGCGCAGGTCGTCATCGGCCACAACGATCGGCTCTCCATGCTTGATGACATTGTATCGAAAAGAAAGGGGAGCATGGTTTAAGACCCGCACTTCCACCGGGTATCTCTTCACCCCCTTGCCCAATTCCGCCTCCATATCCAGTTCAACCTGGAGGGAGGATGGAAAGGAAGGCTTCAGGTAAACGGCAATGTCAATATCCCTGAATCGATCGCCGGAGAAAAACGAGCCATGTAAATAAGCGAAAAGAATATCCGGCCGGCTTTTGAGATAG
>PMCE01000363.1 GCA_003154025.1 Syntrophaceae bacterium | reverse complement strand
CCCCGGGTAAGGTTTAAATAGGTCTTTAAGAAATGGGAACCGGAATGAAACCACCCAGCATGCGGGGAAAAATGGTGAGGATCTTTTTTAAGAATCGAACCTCCATCATCGGCGCATGCATCTCCTTGACCATACTTCTGATCGCCGTCCTGGCTCCCTGGATTTCTCCCTACGATCCCCTGAAACAGAACGTTTATTATCGTCTCACTCCCCCGGAGCTAAGTCACCCCCTGGGCACGGATGAGTACGGAAGGGATGTTCTCTCCAGGATCTTCACCGGTGCGCAGATCTCGTTCTTGATCAGCCTGGTCTCCGTCGCCTTGGGGATGGTCATCGGCACCCTGATGGGCGTGATCGCAGGATACGCAGGAGGGAAGGTGGAAGCAGGCCTCATGCGGCTGCTGGATATCATTATGTCCTTCCCCGATGAGATATTCGGGGTCATGGTGATGATCGTGTTGGGTTCGGGAATGGGAAACGTCATGGTGGCGATCACCGTCTTGATGATTCCGAGGTTTGCCCGGATGGCCCACGCACCCACGCTGGCGATAAGAGAGGTGGACTATATCGCCTCAGCCAGGGCGATTGGGGCGAGCAACTTTCGCATTGTCATCGTCCATATTCTCCCCAACATTTTCGGGGAGATCCTGGTCATGAGCACCCTCTGGCTGGGTACGGCGATCCGNNAGCTATACGCGCGCTGAGGGAAGAAATGGGTGCTCGCGACGTTTGGGCAAGGGCAAGAAGCCGTGAAAAAATTCAGGGGCCGGGGAACCGAACGAAACCCAGCGGAGGGCCATATTCATGCCAGGTTGGTCTGGAGGGTTTCTTTATTCAGTTTCCACTTTTTCGAGCACGGCACCGGGACGCCGGATTTTGGTGATCAGGGGAAGCACAAGAAGGACGAGGGAAACTCCCAGGAAGGTGGCTGAAATCGGCCGGGTAAGGAATATAGAAAAATCCCCATCGGATTTTAGCAGCGATTGCCTCAGGGCTGTTTCCATCATGGGACCAAGAATAAAGGCCAGGATCAAGGGGGCCCCCTCCAGCGAAAGCTTGTTCATTGCATAGCCGATCAGGCCAAAAATAAGCATGATCGCCACATCGACTAAACTGTTGTTGAGGGAGTAGGCCCCGACGATGCAGAAAAGGGTGATCATGGGCAGAAGATACTTGGCGGGCATTTTCAGGAGCTGGATCCATATTCCGATGAGCGGGAGGTTCAAGGCCAGGAGCATTGCATTCCCGACATACATGCTGGCGATGACTCCCCAGAAAAGATCCGGATGTTGGGACAGAAGAAGAGGTCCCGGGGTAATGCCATGAATGATTAAGGCCCCCAGGAGAACGGCGGTAACCACATTCGAGGGAATCCCCAGGGTTAGCAGGGGAATAAAAGACGCCTGGGACGCGGTATTGTTGGCGGTCTCCGGAGCTGCCACTCCTTCAATGGCGCCCTTGCCGAATCTTTCCGGATGTTTGGAAACCCTTTTTTCGATGGCATAAGTGGCAAAAGAAGCCACCGTGGCGCCTCCCCCGGGGAGAAGTCCGAGGAAAAACCCGAGGACGGTGCCGCGGAGGATGGCCCCGATGGATCGGGCCCAGTCTTGACGGTTCGGCAGAATATCTCTCACCTTCCCGGAAGCCATTTCTCTCTTGATCTGGGTTTCAAGATTTTCCAGAACATCCGAAATTCCGTAGAGCCCCATCGAAACCGGCACCGCGCCGAATCCATCCATCATTTCATTGATGTGGAAGGTAAATCGTTCCACCCCGGAGATACTGTCCAACCCGAATGTCGCCAGAACCAGCCCCAAGGCAGCCATCATCAGCCCTCTGACTACCGAGGCGGAGCTGAGGAAGGTGAGGACCATCATCCCCAGAACCATCAAGGAAAAATATTCCGGGGGGCCGAATTTGATGGCAAATTCTACCAGGGGTAAAGAAAAGAAGACCATCCCCATCGTTGCGATGGTCCCGCCGATAAATGACCCGAAGGCCGCAATCCCCAGGGCCGGGCCCGCTCGGCCCTGAAGGGCCATTTGGTGACCATCCAGGCAGGTCACCACCGAGGCTGACTCGCCGGGAATCCTGACCAGGATGGAAGTGGTGGACCCGCCATACATCGCCCCATAATATATACCGGCAAGCATGATGATGGAGGTCACGGGAGAGGTGTGATAGGTGAGGGGAAGAAGGAAAGACATGGTGGCCACCGGCCCAAGCCCCGGGAGCACGCCGATGAGCGTCCCGATGAAGCAGCCGGCGAAACAGCTCAGGATATTCACCGGCTGGAAGGCGACCAGGAATCCCATTTGCAGATAGGCCAGGGTCTCCAAAATTTCTCCTCTAGGTGCTCAAAACCCGAGAAAGCCGCGGGGGAGCTGGCACTCCAATCCGATCTTGAACCCGACGTAGAATATCGTCGTGGTCCCGATGGAGATGAGAACATTGGTCCGCCAGGATTCCACGCCTGCCAACCTGTAAAACGCCAATAGATATAGGATCGTTGAGAGCGAGAATCCCAAACGGTCCATCAGGGCGGTATAGAGAAAGAGGAAGGATACCGCCAGAAGGAGTTTGGTCCAACGGATGCCCGCCCAGACCCCCGCGTTTTCCTTCTGGGGATCTTCCTTAGACCTCCACTGGGAAATGAAATCGACGAGGGAAAGGAGGCCCAGAATCATCCCGGCAAAAAAGGGCATGAAACCGGGCCCCGGTTCTTGGAGAGCGCCAATCCCCTGTTTCAGCCTCAGACTTCCGATGCAGATGAAGCAGCTGAAAAGGATCAAGACGAGATCATTAACGAGGTAATTTTTTCTCACTCCCGTTCCCCGGCCAGGAAAGGACCTTTCACGGGTCCTCTGCTTTTCCTAGTTCTTATCCAGCCCCAATTTTTTCACAATTTTTTCGATGCGCGCGTATTCTGTGGCTAAAAATTTCTCGGTGTCTTGGGGATTCAGATAAAGGGGCGGCATGTCCAGTTGTTTCAAGGTGGCCTTGAATTCGGCATTCTCCATCGACTGTTTGAAGGCATCGTGTAACCGGTTTACCGCCGTTTGGGGGATCCCCTTGGGGCCGAAGATATGGAGCGGAGCGGGCCAGGCGGTGTCATACCCGATCTCGCGAAACGTTCGGACTTGGGGAAAACGGGCGGACCGCTCGGCGGAATAGACCGCCAGCAATCTGAACTTTCCGGCGTCGACCAAAGGGGCCCATTCGGAGGTATCATTAATCACGTCCACATGGTTCCCTAGAAGGGCGGCATTGGTGTCGCCCCCTTTGTGGGGGATCAAACGCAGTTGGATCCCCGCGAGGGCGCAAAGCTCTTCGACGGAGACATGCCCCGTGGATCCGATGCCGGAAAAGGCGACGGAAACCTTTTTGGGGTTGGCTTTGCAATATTGAACAAACTCCTCAAAGGTCTTCCAGGGGGAGTTTGCGTTCACCACAAAGCCAAAAAGATAACCCGTGACCCGCATGATGGGGGTGACATCGTTGACCGGATGGAAATTGAGCTTTCCCATGGCATGGGAGATGAGGATGGCATTCGTGGAGGTCATGCACAGGTTATACCCGTCCGCGGGTTTGGTCATCGTGGCCGTGGCTCCGACCGTTCCTCCCGCCCCGGGCTTGTTTTCCACGATGATGGGCTGGCCGAGGATGTTTTTGGCGGCGTTGCACAGGGGCCGCGTCGCCAGATCCGTGGCCCCTCCGGGTCCATAGGGAACGGTCATCGTAAGGGACCGGGTGGGAAAGTCCGCGGCCATTAATGGAAACGCGCAGGAAAAAATCAATCCCATTCCTGCCAAGATTGCAAGTCCTGCCACCATTGCTCTCATGTTCGCCTCCTTGAAAATGAGATTTGTGCATCGCCCATCTAAACTCAAACGAATCGCTTTATTTCGGCTTCTTCACCAAATAGGAAAAAGAAGCAGGCGAAAAAATTCAAAGAGAGAATTCTAACCTTGATTCCGAAAGTTTCTACCATAGGAAATTTGCCGTTGTCAAGGCTCGCTAGCCCCTTGTCCCACTTCGCTTTTGAAATTCTCTTCCTTGGCAAAAGGCAAGGTTGTAGTTCGGGCTTCGCCCGAAATTGGATCCATTTACGCCTACTTGGTGAAAAGGGAAGGGGGCAAGTCCCTCGACCTGGCGAGGATGGCCGTTTTCCGCTGGATCGTGGGGCAAATCAGCGGGTCCAAAAATTTGCGTGTGGGGTAAGACGATCAGGGAAGAGCAGGCCCATTCCCTACCGGATCCAAGCGACATGAAGAGGGGGAAAAGGCTATAAAGGGCAGAAAGATATTCTTCAGCGAACAAGGTCCGGAGACATGCGGATTTCCAGCCAGCGGGCAAAGCGGGACATGCTGTAGGTGAAGCACCAGTAGACCACGGCGATGAAGAGGTACATTTCGAAGGGTTTGATCTCGCGTTCGCTCACCGTTTGGGCGGCCTTGGTCAGGTCCATCATCCCGATGATGGAGGCCAGGGAGGTATCCTTGAAGAGCACGATGAATTGCGTGACCAGCGAGGGGATCATGTTGCGGACCGCCTGGGGAAGAATGACGTGGATCATGGTCTGGGCGTAATTCAGGCCGGAGGCCGTGGCCGCGTCCACCTGTCCTCTGGGCACCGATTGGATCCCGGCCCGGATGATTTCTCCGATGTAAGCCCCCTCGAAAATCACGAAGGCGGTCAGCGCTACCCAGTACTCCGGAACCGGGCGGCCGATCAGGACCGGGACCAGGAACCAGAAATAGAAAATAACGATGACCAGGGGAACTCCCCGGATGAATTCGATGTAGATCACCGCCGGGTAGTGGATCCAGGGGCGTGAGGCCAGTCGCGCCAGTCCCAGGATGATCCCGATCACGAACCCGAACAGGATGGCGGGGATGGCGAGGCGGAGCGTTCCCCCTCCGTAAATCCCGAACCCNNCTCAATGTTCAGCCCTCGTTCCGCGGACGATGAGCCCGGGGATGGCGAATTTCGCTTCAAGCCAGTTCATGACGCTGGAAATCGACAGGCAGAGAACCAGGTAAATGAAGGCCGCGGCGGTTAACGCTTCCACGGCTTTGGCCGTGTACGTTTCGATCTGGCGGGCCGCAAAGGTGAGTTCGGCCACTCCGATGGTCATGGCCAGAGAAGTGTTCTTTAAGAGATTTAAAGATTCATTGGTTGCGGGGGGCACGATCAGGCGCAGGGCGATGGGGATGATGATCAGCCGGTACGCCTGCGCCACGCTGAGGCCGGTGGCGACAGAGGCCTCCAGCAGCGTCTTGGGGATGGACTGGATGCCGGCCCGGATCACCTCGGACATGCGAGCCCCGTGATAGACGCTCAGCCCCGCCACGGCGGACCAGAACTCCGGTCC
>PMCE01000561.1 GCA_003154025.1 Syntrophaceae bacterium | reverse complement strand
GTATTCATGACTCCCATGGTGACGACCGGAAGTTTCATGCCGGTCTTCCCCAGGGTGCGGTAGGTGATTTTCTCTTCCTTTTTCTCCTGCCCCTTCTCCGGGGAACTCTTTTCGTTGGCGCTGAGATAGACGAATCCCCCCACTCCGGCGGCCGTGGACTTCAAGAAATCTCTTCTCCCCATCCCTTTCTTGCTCATCCCAAAACCCTCCATTCCTTTCTAGCGATTACCCGGCCCTGAGGCCGGCTGGACCTCCGCCTATAAAAAAANNCCCTTCCCCGTGTCAAAAAAAGAGGCCTTTTCCCATCTCTGCCTCTGCCCAAGGAAGCAAATCCGAAAATTGCTGACAGGGATTCAAAATGATTGGGTAAAGAATAATTTACCACTACCGCTTTCTTCTATCAAGGCATTATCCGGCCTTGCCCCCCGTTCATTTCTGAGATTCTCTTCCTTGGGCAAAGGCAAGCTTATGGCCCGGAAGCAAGGACGTGGCGCGCAAAAAGCATCGGCGGGAAAAGAATTCCACGCGAAGAACCTCCCGTGCTTCCGCAGATTGGGGCGGGGCCCATCGGGCGCCCAGTCACGCGCTTTGCGCACCCCCCAAGGCAATTACTCTGTTTTCGGGAAAAGAACGGCTTGCCCGCCCGGCCCAGGAAATGATGCGCGCCTCATGGTTTTTGCGCGCCGCGTCCTTGCTTCCGGGCCTGGCTTCGGCTGAAAATCAATCCATCTTACACCTACTTGGTGGAAAGTGAGGGAGGGCAAGATTATCCGGCCCCTTCGGGAGAAGAATGCCGCCCGGAACCACCGGGAGGTCGTCTCCCGGTCGGTCCCGGTTTACACGACCGTTTGTCCTGAATGTGGAAGGGGTTACCTTTCCGGCCGGAAGACCAAGGCATGGGGGCCGTAGTCTGAACCTCAAGGTCCGACGGCTCATCCGACTCTTAAAACCTTCGCCCCCCGGATCTTCCCTTCTTTCAATTCCCACAAAGCCTGATTGGCTTCCTCCAGCGGAAACTCCTGGACTTCGGGTTTGATCGGAATTTGCGCCGCCAGGTCGAGGAATTCCTTTACATCCCTCCGGGTCACGTTGGCCACGGTCTTGATCTCCTTTTCCAGCCACAGGTCCCGGGAGTAATCGATCTGCCGGAGAAATTCCTTGTCGGCGTCTTCTTTCCGGATGGCATTGATGACCAGCCTTCCCCCTGCATCCAGGTTCTTCAGCCCTTCGACAATCGGTCTCCAAACGGGAGTGGTGTCGATGATGGAAGCAAGTTTTTGCGGAGATTCTTCGGAAGGATCGCCGGCCCACGCGGCCCCCAGATCCCGCGCGAAATCCCGCTCTCTTTCACTTCGCGCGAAGACGAAAATCTTGGAGTTGGGGAAACGAAACCGGGCCAGTTTCAAGACCAGGTGAGCCGAAGCGCCGAACCCGGTCAGGCCCAGGCTCTGTCCATCCCGAAGTCCGGTCAGCCGAAGGGAACGGTAACCGATCGCTCCCGCGCAGAGAAGGGGAGCAGCCTCGGCATCGGAGAAGGAGGAAGGGATCGGGTAAGCGAAATCCTCGGGTACCTTCAGGTATTGGGCATACCCGCCGTCAACATCCCGGCCCGTGGCCTTAAAATCCGGGCATAGGTTTTCATTCCCGTCCCCGCAGAATTTGCACTTTCCGCAGGCGGAATAAATCCAGCCCACCCCGACACGGTCTCCCAANNTTCGGTATGGCAGACTCCGCAGACGGAGACGCGGATCAGGACCTCCCTCTCCCCGGGCGCGGGGACGGGCAGGTCGGCCATCTCCAGAGGATTCCGCTTCTCCCCCACCCCGCAGATTTCCCTCAATACCATGGCCTTCATATCGATCGGCGTCCTTCGTCTTGAGTTGGGGTGGGGACGGTTTTTCTTCTTCTTTGTCCCCTCAAAGAATGGGAAATTAGATTTGCGGCCCGCCGGGGAGGGGGCCGCCGATCATCCATCTGTTCGAAAGGGAGCGGCTACGGGTGCAGGACGACCTGCAACAGGGAAAGGTCTTCTCTCGCCTTCCACCCCGTCTGCTTCCAGAAGGCTTCCCCTTCCGCATTGTTGGAAAAGAGGAAGAGGTTGCATTTCAGGATCTTCAGTTCTCGGAGCGAAGAAAGGCATTTCTCCACCAGGGCCCGGCCGATTCCTTTGCGGCGGTATTCCCGGGCCACCGCCAGATGATGGAGCGTTCCCCTCCGTCCGTCATGACCGCAGAGGACGGCGCCGACGAGCTCCCGGTCCCGGTTTCGCGCCACCCAGCTCAGGCCGGGATTTCGCCTCAGATAAGCAGAGAGGGCCGAATGGGAATCCGATTCGCTGAGTCCGACCCCCTCCATTCCCCGCCAGAACTGGATCACCTCCGCCAGGTCACCCACCTCCATGGGCTGGAAACGGGTATCGGGGATCGGTCCCGGCCCTCTCATTTTTTCTCCTGGATGGAGATCAGTTCCACTTCAAAAATCAGCGTGGCGTTCGGGCCGATCACCTGCCCGGCGCCCTGTTCCCCATAGGCCAGTTTCGAGGGGATGATGATCTCCCATTTGGCCCCTTCCTCCATCAGCTGCAAGGCTTCCGTCCATCCGGGGATGACCCCGCTGACCGGAAAGGTGGCCGGTTTTCCCCGGCGGAGGGAGCTGTCGAACTCGGTGCCATCGATCAGCGTCCCCCGGTAGTTGACCGTCACCGTATCCGTGGCTAGAGGCTTCTTCCCGGTTCCGGGCTTGATCACCTTGTATTGGAGCCCGCTGGGAGCGGTTTTTACGCCTTCTTTGGCCTTGTTCGCGGCGAGGAAAACTTCTCCTTCCTTCTTGTTCTTTTCTCCGATGCCCTTCCTGGATTCCTCCTGCTTGGCCCGCATCACCTTTTCAAAAGCGGCCAGGACCTCCTTGGCCTCCTGTTCGGGCAACAGGGGCTTCGCCCCCGAGAGACCATCCTTGATTCCCCGGCCCAGGATATCCGGGTCGATGTCGATGGACTGGCGCTTGAAATTGCTGCCGATATCCATGCCGATAATGTAGCTGATCTTCTCCTTTTGGTTTTTCAGCGTCGGGGCCTCCTGGGCTCCCGCCGGAATCGCCATCAGGATGAATAAAAATGCGACGATCAGTCTGAGGATCATTTTTGCTCCTTTCTTGCTCCGGATTTTTGACTCCATCATCCCCGAAAAAAAACCCCGCTTCGGCATCAGAAACGGGGTTTGATCTTCCTGCATGAAAAGCCCCCCGGTTCCATGAAGGGGCGTTCGGATTCTTATATTTTTATACCACCAAATCCGCGAAACATCAATCGGAAGATCCCTTCCCTTTCCGGCATCCTTCGGAATCTTGCCGGCAAAGGTTGCAACGGGAGTCGGAGCACCACTGGCAAAAATGGCAATCCGGGCACGGATGTTTCTTCGTTTCATTCCCTCCGCCGGGAGAGAAGAGAAGGCCTTGGGGCGTTACCTCAAAGCGACTCTCCCCCACGAAGATGTATTTCTTTTCCCGCTGACTCCGCTTTTTACTGACCCTCGCGCTCACCCTGGCACTCTGATTCCATTTTCCGAATTCAAAATTCAAAGGGGAAGGACAGGTTTTTCCTCCGTCCCTCCCCTTCTACTCGTTCTCTTACCAACTTGAGGCACTTAAGGCACTTGAGCGCACTTAAGGCACTTCATTTACATCTGCCCCGCCTTCCGGGTGCATCCGGTCTCTCCCAGGGGCACCGTGGTTTTTTCCATGGGTATCATGGTGGGTTCTCCCACATACGGGAAGGGGTAAAACTCGTTGGTCGTCTTAACCATCTCGGCCACGGGGACGGGCATCATGACCTGGTGGTCTTCGGCCCGCATGATCATGGGCCCGGTAACGCCCTCCCACCGCATTCCTTCCCAGGTCTTGATGATGGTGGGAATGTCCAGGGTCCCCGCCTTCTTGATCGCTTCCAGCATGAATTTCGTCCCGTTGTAAGCTTTACCCATGGCGCCGAACGGCCACTTTTGGAGGTCAACGAATTTCTTTTTTGCGGCCCAACGCTGGAGAAAATCCTTATTGGCCGGCGTGCGAACGCTCAACATGTAGGCCTCGCAAGCCCAGCTTCCGATCCCGCCTTCTTTCAACACCGGCATTATCTCGAGCGCGTTATTCAAGTAATAACAGATAAAAGGAGCTTTCAATCCCATCTCCCGGGCCTGCTTAATCAGGTTAACCAGGTCAACTCCCCAGTTCCCCGTAAAGACCACTTCCGGGTTGGCGGCGACGATTTTTGAGATGTAGGGACCAAAATCCTTATTGGCGAGGGGATGGTAATCCTCCCCGACAATCTGGGCATTGGGCACTAGCTGTTTTACTTTGCGGATGAAACCAGCGGCGGCATCATGGCCAAAGGCATAGTCCATGTTCATGGTGTAAAACTTACGGTAAGGTTTCGTGGCCAAAAAATTGGCGATGGCCAGGGAGCGCACCTCGGTGTTGGGAGAGACCCTGAAGGTGTAGGGATCGCAGAATTTTCCGGTCACCTCGTCCCCCTCCGCGCCGTAACTGAAGAAAATCACTTTTTCCTTCGCGGCAACCTGCTGCAGGGCCAAGGCGACGTGAGTTCCCGTTCCGGTGGCGATGAACTTAACCCCATCCATGATATTCTTGGTGGCTTTCCTCACCGCTACGTCCGGTTTGAGCTGGCTGTCTTCTTCGATGAGCTCCACCTTCCGCCCGAGAAGCCCGCCGCTTTCGTTGATCTCCTCGACCAGGAATTCGAGGGCCCAGGCATACGTATCCCCCGTCGGTTTAAATGGCCCGGATCGCGGGTCGATAAGGGCGATCTTGATGGGCTCCGCGG
>PMCE01000215.1 GCA_003154025.1 Syntrophaceae bacterium | reverse complement strand
CGGAAGCGGCTGAATTCCAGGACGCTGCACAGCACGACTCCCCGGACCTGGAGTTGATCTCCGATTTTGGCGAGGGCGGAAAGATCCAGAGAACCTTCTTTGACGAGCCCTTCATTCTTCACAAACTGGCCCACCACAACGCCCTCCTTCACCCGGTATCCCTTCTTCAGCAGCTCCGCTTCCACGAAATGGGAAAATCGAACCTGCGGGTCCAGGTTGACCACGGCCAGTGTCTGTACGTCCTGGGGGCGGAAATCGGAGGAAAGGGTGAAGTCTTTTTTCACCGGGACCCCGCAGGCGGGGTAAAAAAGGAAGGCAAGCAACAGAAGGAAGAGGAGGGCCGAATTCCCTTTCCGGGGGCGGGAGGAAACTCCGGATGAAGAAGGCGGTTTCATAGACCGGTTATTTCGTCCCCCCAAAGAAATCAGGGGGACAGGAACTTTTCCTGCCCCCCCTTCCCTTCCGCTCTCGGCGGAAATAAAATCGATGGTCGGGGCGACTGGATTTGAACCAGCGACCACCTGAACCCCATTCAGGTACGCTACCAGACTGCGCTACGCCCCGNNCTTCTGAATTCTGTATTCTGGCATTTAGCGGAGGAGCCCTTGAAGTTCCTGCAGCTCTTTCTTGACCCGGAGGAGCCACTCATGGTACCGCCTATCGGGCAGCTCCAATTTCAACTGCTTCTCCCGCAGGCCCTTGACCTCCTGCAGTCTTTTCTTGGCTCCCGCAATGGTAAATTTTTCCTTGTAGAGGAGTTGCTTCACCTCCAGGATCAACTCCAGGTCCCTTTTCCGGTACAACCGCTGCTTGGAGTTGGTCCGCCCCGGGTTGATGATCTTGAATTCAGACTCCCAGTAACGTAACACGTACGGCTCAACCCCGGTGATCTGGCTGACCTCTCCGATTTTGTAGTAAAGCTTTTCCGGAATGGAAAGATCGGATTTCTTCTCCATGGCATTCCATCCCTTTTATCCCGTTGCGGGCCTACTAATCCCGTTTACGCGGGACTGGGGGCAGAAGGTGGAGCGGGCTCGGCGTTCAGGGCCTTTCTCAGGACCTGACTGGGTTTAAAAGTCAGGACCCGGCGGGCCGTTATCTGGATCTCACTTCCCGTCTGGGGATTCCTTCCCTTCCGGGAGCGTTTCTGGCGCACGAGAAAGTTTCCGAAACCGGAGATCTTGATCTTCTGCCCGCTCTCCAGGGTCTCTTTCATGAGGTCGAAAACCAAGTCCACGATCTCGGCTGATTCCTTGCGGGAGAAACCAATTTTTTCATAGATCGTTTCTACGAGATCCGCTTTGGTCATGATCTTCCCCTCCTTTTATCTTGTAAATCTGGAACGTCTTTTGTTCGTTTTAACGAAGCGCGCCCTGGTATTCTCGGGCCAGAAGTTCCACCAGCTTCTGATGAAACTCGTTCACCTCTCGATCGGTCAGGGTCCGGTCTTCCTTCTGGTAAACCAGGCGGAAGGCCAGGCTCTTCTTGCCGGCTGGAACCGGATTCCCCTGGTAGAGATCGAAGAGGCGAATCTCCTTGATCCATCCTTCGTTGGCCTTCCAAAGGGTCTTAAGAAGATCCCCCGCAGCTACCGCTTCACCTACCATCACGGCCAAATCCCGCGTCACCGCCGGGTATCGGGGAAGAGCAGTGAAAGTCCGCCGCTCGGTCATCCTCGCGACGATCTTCTGGAAGTTCAGCTCAAAGAAAAATACCTTCTCCCGCAGGTCGAAGAGTTCCCGTACGCCCGGATTGATTTCTCCCATGATGCCAATCTCTTCTCCCCCTACACAAACTCGGCCAGCTCTCCCGGGGTGCAAAAACGGGATCTGCGGGTCGGGGAGAAACTGGACCCCGGCGACCCCAAGGCCTTCGAAAAGGCCTTCCAAAGTCCCTTTGAGGTCGAAAAAATCGCACTCCGCTTTCCCCTTGGCCCAGGATTCTTCCTCCCTCAAACCGGAAAGGATTCCACCAAGGTTCTCCACCTCCTCCGGAAGCTCCTCCGCCTTCCGGGGAAAGAAGACCCGTCCCAGTTCGAAGAGCTTCAGGTCCAAATTCTGCCGGTGGATATTGTTCCGGGCGGTGTAGAGAAGACCCGGGAGCAGGGTGGTGCGCATGACCGCCTGATCCTCGCTGAGCGGGTTCTGAATCCGAAAAGGCTTGGCCTTCTTGTCTTCCGGAGAAATCTTCAAATCCTGCAGGACCTGGGTAGAGATAAAGCTGTAGGTGATGACTTCCCAGAACCCGAAACCGGTCAGGATCCTTCTGGCCCGCTCGATCCCCTTCTGCATCGGGGTCTTGCTCACCGGAGCGACCCTTCCCGAAGGGAGCGTCACGGGGATGCGGTGAAAACCATGGAGCCGAGCGACTTCTTCGACCAGGTCGATCTCCCGGGTCAGGTCGACCCGGTAGGTCGGCGCGGTGACCTGAAAGGAGTCCGGGCCGCTCTCCCGGACTTCCAAATGAAGACTTTCAAGGTAGCCCTGGATCTCCTTTGGGCCGATGGAAGTTCCCAGGATGTGGTTCACCCGGGGAAAGCGCAAGGAGATCTTGAGGGGGTCTATCTTCCGGGGATAGGCATCCACAGCCCCCCGGGCCACGATTCCTCCGCCGAGGGCCCTCATCAAAAAAGCGGCCCGCTCCGCCGCCCTGAGCGATCCGTTGGGGTCGATGCCCCGTTCGAAGCGGATGGAAGCTTCGGTGCTCAAGCCCAGCTGCTTGGAGGTCCGCCGGATTCCCATGGGGTCGAAATAGGCGCTCTCCAGGAGGATATCGGTCGTGCCGGGTTCCACCTCGGAATTCTGGCCGCCCATGATCCCGGCCAGGGCCACCGGCCTCTTTCCGTCGCAGATCATCAGGGCGCCCCCGGACATTCTCCGGTCTGTCCCGTCGAGAGTCGTGAAGGTGGTTCCCGGAGGAGCGGTGCGCACCACGATCCGTTTTTCCTCCAGGCGGTTGAAGTCGAAAGCATGCAGAGGCTGGCCCATCTCCAGCATGACGTAGTTGGTTACGTCCACGATGTTGTTGATGGCCCGGACTCCGCTGGCCTCCAAACGCCGGCGCATCCAGAAGGGGGAAGGCCCGATCTGGACTCCCAGGATGAGCTTAGCCACGTATCGGGGGCACAAGTCGGCTCTGTCGATCCGCACGGAGGTTAAGCTTTCAGCGGGCGGATCTTTTTCGACTTTCTCCTCCGACGGGAATTGCAGAGGTTTGCCGGTCAGAGCCGCCACTTCCCGGGCGATCCCCAGGATGCATAGGCAATCGGAGCGGTTGGGGGTGATGTTGACGTCGAAGATCCAGTCTTCCAGGGTAAGCGCCTGGTCCAGGGGAAGCCCTATCGATGCTTTCCCGTCCAGGAATAGAATGCCCGATCCCTCCTCGCTCAAACCCAGTTCCTTCTCCGAGCAGAGCATGCCTTCGGAGACCACTCCCTGAAAATGGGTCTTGCCGATCTTCACCCCGCCCGGGAGAACGGCTCCTTCGAGGGCCAGGGCCACTTGTTGTCCGGCCTTCAGATTGGGGGCCCCGCAGACGACCGAGTATTCCCTCTTCCCGTCATGGACCGAGCAGAGGGAAAGATGGTCGCTCTGCGGCAGGGGGCGGAAAGAATCCAACCGGGCCACGATTACTCCGCGAAAAGCGGGCTTCCCTTCGTTCAGGCTTTCCACTTCCAACCCCGAATGGGTCAAAAGGTCGGCCAGCTCAGCCGGAGGCAGAACTACTTCCACATAGTCTTTCAACCACTCTAAACTGATCTTCATAATCCGTCTGCTTCCAGTGAAAAGTCTTACGCTCCTAGAACTGTTTCAAAAACTGAACATTATTTTCATAGAGGAGGCGAATGTCGTTAAGTCCCACCCGGAGCATGGCGATTCGCTCCACGCCCAGGCCGAAAGCATAGCCCGAGTACACTTCCGGATCGTACCCGACGAAACGGAAGACCTCCGGGTCGATCATTCCCGACCCCAGAATTTCCAGCCACCCGCTTCTTTTGCAGACCGCGCACCCTTCCCCCCGGCAGATAACGCACTGGATATCCACCTCGGCGCTCGGCTCGGTGAAGGGAAAAAAGCTGGGACGGAAGCGCATCTGCACATCGCGGCCGTACAACTGGTGGACGAAGAATTCCAACGTTCCTTTCAGGTCGGCAAAGGTAACCCGGTGGTCGACGACGAAGCCTTCGACCTGGTGGAACATGGGGCTGTGGGTGGGGTCGGAATCGTGCCGGTACACCTTCCCCGGAGCAATGACTCTCAGGGGAGGTTTTCGGTTCTCCATGACCCGGACCTGAACGGGGGAGGTGTGCGTGCGCAGGACCATGTTGGGGGAAAAATAGAAAGTGTCCTGCATGTCCCTGGCCGGATGGTCCTTGGGAAAATTGAGGGCCTCAAAGTTGTAGTAATCCAGTTCCGCCTCCGGCCCCTCGGAGACCTCAAACCCCAGATGCTCGAAGATGGCTTCAATCTCCTCGGTAACCTGGGTGATGAGGTGCTTGCCCCCCAACGGAGGTTTTCGCCCCGGAAGGGTGAAATCTACCCGGTCCTTGGACAGGCTCTCGACTTTCTGCCGGGAGCGTCCCTTTTCCAGGGCCTTCTCCGCCGCTTCCTCCAGCCCGGCCTTGATCTCATTGGCCCTCTGGCCCACGGCCGGACGCTGATCCGCGGGCAGCTTTCCCATCTCCCGAAGGAGTTGGGTCAAAAGCCCTTTCCGGCCCAGGTACTTGATGCGTACGGCCTGGAGTTGGACTTCGTCTACCGCCGCGTACAGCTCTTTTCGGCCGTCTTCTTCCAGCCGGCTGAGATCCGCCTGGATTTTCAACCCATCCGTCATGCCAACTGCCCTTTGGCGATCTCCACGATTTTGGAAAACCCGACCGGGTCGCTGAAGGCCACCTCGGCCAGCATCTTGCGGTCGATCTCCACCTTGGCCTTGGCCAGCCCCGAAATGAGCTTACTGTAGGTGAAGTCATGAGAGCGAACCGCGGCATTAATGCGGGTGATCCAAAGGGCCCGGAAGGTTCGTTTCTTGGCCTTGCGGTCCCGGTACGCAAACTTTCGGCCCCGGTCGACGGTATCAGCGGCAATTCGGTACAGACGACGCCGGGACCCGCGGTACCCCTTGGCCGCATCCAGGACTTTTTTCCTTCTGGCACGGGTCTTTACACTTTTACTGGCTCTGGGCATTTTTCGTTACTCCTCATCCATCATTTTCGCCACAACACTACGCGCGTAGGGTTTATCGGTCTTATTTCCTAGCTGCGCCCATTCGCGTCCAATAAATGAAAACGCTCTACATATATGGGAGCAGTCGCTTCACGTTTCGAGTATCGCGCTTGTCCACGACGACGTTCTTGCGCAACCTCCTCTTCCTCTTGGTGGTCTTGCTGGACATAAGATGACTGCCATAGGCCTTGGAACGTTTGACCTTGCCGGTCCCAGTCTTCTTAAATCTTTTTGCTGCGCCACGATTTGTCTTTAATTTCATAAAATTACCCCTTATTTTATAAAAAAATACTTTAAGCGAAAAAAAGCCTGTTTGAAGAACACTATGGTTTCAAACATTAAGGAATGCAGAAGAATCGCCCGCCGGAGATTCAGCCCTTGGGAGCGAGGATGGCGACCATGTTCCTCCCTTCCAGCCGGGGATGCTGCTCTACCACCACCAGATCCTTGACCTCTTCGATGAAGCGGTTGATGATTTTGGTCCCGAATTCCGGATAGGCCATCTCTCTTCCGCGGAAGAGAACGGAGAGCTTGACCTTGTTGCCCTCTTCCAGGAACCGCTTGGCGTGGCGAAGCTTGAACTCAAAATCATGTTCCTCGGTCCGGGGCCGCAATTTCAGCTCCTTTACCTGGATGACGGTCTGGTTCTTTCGAGCGTCGTGGGTCCGCTTGCTCTGCTGGTATTTGTACTTGCCGTAATTCATGACCCGGCAGACCGGGGGGGTCGCGTTAGCCGCCACCTCCACCAGGTCCAACCCCTGTTCCTCGGCGAGTTTCACCGCCTCCTTGAGGGGCAGAACCCCCACCTGCTGCCCGTCCGCACTAATGACCCGAACCTCCGGGGCGCGGATGCCCCAATTGATGCCCACTGTTTCCTTAGCGATACGATTCACCTCCTATGCTTGATTCTTCTTTAATTTTCTGGACGAATTCTTCGACTTTCATGGCGCTCTGGGTTTTTCCGGTGCGAGCCCGGGGAGAAATCAAATCCTTCTGGACCTCCCGATCCCCGATGACCACCATGTAAGGGATTTTCTGCATCTCCGCCTCCCGGATCTTCAGCCCCAGCTTTTCGTTCCGGAAATCCTTCTCCGTGCGGATGCCCGACCCGATCAGCCGTTGATAGACCTTCTCGGCATAGGGAATCTGCGGGTCCGTTACCGTCAGGAGAATCACCTGTACCGGGGCCAGCCAGGTGGGAAAAGCGCCGGCAAAATGCTCGGTCAGGACCCCGATGAAACGTTCCATGGCCCCCAGGATCACCCGGTGGACCATGACCGGACGGTGTTTCTCCCCGTCTGCCGCGATGTAGGAAAGGTCGAAACGCTCGGGCATGGCAAAATCGACCTGGATGGTGGCGCACTGCCATTCCCGCTTCAGGGCGTCCTGCAGCTTTACATCGATCTTGGGCCCATAAAAAGCTCCCTCCCCCTTATTGATCTGGTAGGGAAGTTTGGACTCCTCCAGGGCTGAGCGGAGCGCATGGGTGGCCCGGTCCCAGTCCTCGTCCGATCCGATGGTCCCCTGTTCCGGGCGAGTGCTGATTTCCAGGGCATAGGGGAAATCGAAGATCTTCATCACATCGGCCACGAAGTCGAGGATTGCCTTGATCTCCCCGTTGAGCTGGTCGGGCGTGCACAGGATGTGGGCGTCATCCTGGGTAAATCCCCGGACCCGTAGAAGTCCGTGGAGCTCCCCCGATTTTTCGTGGCGGTGCACGGTTCCCAGCTCAAAATACCGGAGGGGAAGGTCCCGGTAGCTGCGGATCTTCGACTTGTAGATCAGCATGTGGGCCAGGCAGTTCATGGGTTTGATTCCGTACTCCTGCCCTTCCACCTCGGTAAAATACATTTTGTCCCGGTAATTCTCGTAGTGGCCCGAGCGTTTCCAGAGGTCGAGCTTGAGAATTTGCGGGCCGATGACGATCTGGTAGCCCCTCTTCAGGTGTTCCCGCTTTTCGAAGTCCTCCAGGAGCGTGCGCAGCAGTGCGCCTTTGGGGTGGTAGAGCACCAGCCCGGCTCCCGCTTCTTCGTTGATGGAAAAGAGGTCCAGCTCCCGTCCCAGCTTGCGGTGGTCCCGCCGGCGAGCTTCCTCCAGCAGAAAGAGGTGCTTTTCCAGGGCTTCGACCGTGGGAAAAGCGGTGCCGTAGATCCTCTGGAGCATCTTGTTTCGCTCATCGCCCCTCCAGTAGGCTCCGGCCACACTGGTCAGCTTGAAGGCCTTGATCCTTCCCGTGGAGGAAAGGTGGGGGCCGCGGCAGAGGTCCATGAAGTCACCCTGCTCATACAGGGAGACCTGCGGGTCGGGCAGGTCTTCGATCAGTTCCACCTTGTAGGGCTCCCCCCGCTCGCGGAAAATCCGGATGGCTTCTTCCCGGGGGACTACCCGGCGAACGATGGGGAGGTCTCGGTCCACGATCTCCTTCATCATGCCTTCGATTCGCGGGAGGTCTTCGAGCGAGAAGGGCCGATCCACGTCAAAGTCGTAGTAGAACCCTTCGCGGATGGCCGGTCCGATGGTCACCTTGACCCCCGGGAAAAGACTCTGGACAGCCTGGGCCATCACGTGGGACGTGCTGTGCCGCATAACCTCCACCCCTGATTCGGAGGAAAGGCCGATCCATTCCACCAGCCCTCCCCCTTCCAAGGGAGTCTGCAGGTCCAGAACCTGGCCGTTCAGTCTGGCGGCTACGGGTTGGTCGTCTGCTCCCTTCTGGGGGATAAGATCTCTTAGAGGGGTTCCCTTGGGATGAAGGCGAGCGGTTCCGTCAGGAAAGCGAACTTCAATCTGTTCCATGCATGCTCACATGCCCGCGTAGGGCCTTAAAATAAGAAAAAGGCATCATCTTCATGGATGCATGATGCCTTTTCTCCTTTGGGGTTAAATTTTCAGTGGCCTCAAATTGATTTGTGGTAGGCACGAGGGGATTTGAACCCCTGACTTCTACCGCGTCAAGGTAGCGCTCTCCCCCTGAGCTACGTGCCTACATTTCCCCTCAAATATGTTTATTGTTATCAATTTACGCAAAATTGTCAAGTAAAATATCGTCTTATCAGCCTTTATTCATGTGGTCTATGAAAGAGCCCCGTTTTTTCTCTTCCCCGGTCGATAAAAATTAGGCCTTCCTCTTTTTAAGAATATTAACCCCCCTGGCGAGGTATTGCAAGCCCGAAATGACCGTTCCTGCGGACGAAGCGATGATCAATATTTTGGTAAACCATGGCAGCGAAAAAATGGACACGGAAAAGAGAGGCGCGCCGATCGTGGCCAACTGCAGGGCAGTCGTCACCTTGCTGGCCATGGTGGGGCGGGCCTCCAGGGGAAAAGAAAAGAGACGGAGGAGGAGAACCCCCAGGACAATGATCACATCCCGGCCGACGACCAGGACGGTGAGCCAGACGGGAAGGAGTCCCACAGCAGCATAGAAAATGAATGAGGCGGTCATAAAGAGCTTGTCCGCCACCGGATCCAAATAGGCTCCTAGGGCCGTTTGCTGGTGGAGATGCCTGGCCAGGGCCCCGTCGAACAGATCCGTCAGGGCGGCCACGAAGCCCACAGCCAAGGCGGTTCCATAGCATCCGTTCAAAAGGAGGTAGATAAAGGGAAAGATGAGAATGATTCGCGCAAAGCTGAAAAAGTTGGGCAGATTCAGCATAGGAAGGATGCGGCCTTGATTATCGGATCTGGAGATCTCGTTGTTGATTCCACCGGACCCACTCTTCCCGCTGATCATCTACCGCCTGGAAGGAAGTAGGGGCCTCGGGCCTGCCCACCGTTGGAATGACCACCTGCATCATCTGGGTCAGGACGATCTGCTCCCACTGTTCTTTGGTGACTTCCTGGTAAGGACGGGCAACTTCCTGCGGCCCGCGGACCTCCCGGGGGGCTTTGAACCCGGTCTCTTCCGGCTTGTAATCGGGTTTCACGAAGGGGTTGTACACTTCGACCGTTCCTTCATACACCCGGATCATGGTGGACTGGTCCGTATCCACGCTCATGCGCCAGACCGTGTCGCGGACCCCGGCGACAGCATTGGCCGAGGCCAGTTCGAAGGTCCTCTTGGGTCCGAAGGCCTTCCGGACATTCGCCCAGGTCTTTCCCACGGGAATTTCAACCTTCAATTCCCGCGAGCCATCCTGGGGGTCAAAGAAAAGGTTCTTCATTTTAAAGGTGGTCTTCTGATCGAACCGCAGGATCGACCGGTCGGGAAGGCGGATCTCCACCCGCGACTGCTCCGCGGTCCGGCCCTCATCCTCCATGGAGAGAAGGCCTCCCACCCGCAGGGGTTTCCAGGCCGTCTCTCCCTTGGCCAGGACTTCAGCCCTTCCCGCTAAATAAGTGACTTCCGCCTGGTTGGCGTTCGCCGGGGTCTTCGCCGGCTGGGCCTTCCCCTCTGGGGGAAAGAAAAAGAGACCAGCTCCGGCTAAAGCAAAAATGGAAAGGAAAAGGAAAAGCTTCCCTGTTGCGTGTTGCATAATCTTTCCTCATGTAGGGCCTGATCCCCGATCAGGTCACGCCATGGCGTGATGGGTTCGGGGAACGCACCCTACGTTTTGAGTCAATCGATTTAAATGCCTTCGGTTCTCCTCATGGAGATTTTTTTAGATTTACCTTCAAAGTATGGCGCGACTGATTTCCCGAGTATACTTCCCGGAATTCGGAGAAATACCCCGCTTTGCGAATCTCGATTTTGTGGGTGCCGCTGCTCAATTCCAGAGGGTCACTGTCATATTTGCCGGCCTTGCCGACCAGTTGGCCGTCCACGTAAACCTCGGCATCGTCGGGGACCGCCTGGATGATTAATAAACCCTCATTGCCCACTCCCCGCCGCGTCTCCTTAGGAACACCACACCCCGAAAGGATGAGGAGGACCGCCAATAGCAGTAAGGAGAGTTTCTTCATAAGCTCCTCTCGTTCCGAAATTATTTCTTGATCCTCACCATGTCGCCAACCTGGAAGCCCATTCCCGACCGGATTTTGGAGATGGTGAAACGCTCGTCAATATCGCTGACCATAAGCTCCCCTTTCACCGCCCCCCGGGTACGTCCCAGAACGACTTTGGTCTGCGGGTCGACGATTTCCTGCCCCAGGGTCTGGACCACCAAAACGTCTCCCGGGTTCAGTCCCACTTCCTTTCCGGCGTTGATGTAGACGTCGCTCCCGCTCACCATGGCCACGGCGCCCGACCACTCTACGCTCTGCAGCTTCTGCACCAGGTTATCCATGAATTTGGTGACGGCCGAACGGAGGGCTTCCTGGCCCAGAGTCTCGTCATAGCCTGCGCGGCTTCCCATTCCCAGGACCTCCTGGGCTTTTCTTTCAAACTCGCCTTTCCCGTTATCAGCGAATAGAAGCTGGCCGGAGGAAGCATCCACCACCCGCACATCCACCACGCATTTGGCGGTCTGCACTTTCTGTTTATAGACCCCGTAATCCGATCCCCCGGTGCTTACGCCGAACTGGGAGATCGACCCGGTGACCAGGGCGTTCAGTCCCAAAACCTTTCCCGCCTGGGCAGCGCTTTCCGCGCTCACCGCTCCGCTTTGTCCGAGGGCCTGTTCTCCCAAGACCTGCTTCAGCTGGGCTCGCTCCACCATGATGAAGGCCCCCGTCTTGAATAGTTCCGTGGTCAGGATATCCGAAGCTGAGGTGCCCAGCCTCCCGGCCCCGTAGCTGCTCTTGTTGACGAAATCGACGATGCCCACCCGGAGTCTGGGACCTTTATGGGTGACTTGGCGGGCCGGAACGGCCGATTGAACCGCCGGCGCAGGCTGTCCTGCCGGTTGTGCCTGAGCCATCTGGGCTTGCTGGGGCTGTGTCTTCGGCCCTCCTCCCGCGGGGGACATGCCGGCGCAGCCCCACATTACCAGGAGTAGAGCAACAAGAGTCCACATCTTCCATGTTTTGAAGGTCATGAGCCTTGCCTCCCTTCGGTATTCAAAATAGAATTTTTTAATCAGGGAACGAGACATCCTGCCTTGGCCGGGGCTTTCGCCAGGGGGCCATCAGGCAGAGTTTGGAAACTTTCGTCGACCACTCTTTGGACATAGGGAACGTAGGATTGGCCGGCGGCGAACTGCAGGGCGTCGCCTACCGTTTTCTGGTCCAGCCCGAATTTGGACTCCTTGACCTGGTGGTCGGAGTCCCATAATTTTTCGCCCGTCTTCGTGTCTTTGAGCTCGAACCTCGCCCCTACGGTCATGGACGCGTAAGCCACGATATAGGTGGTGCTGAATTCGGTCACATAGGCATAAAGCAGGGCATCCACCCCCAGGAGCTTTCCCAGTTCCTGGGGAGTTAACGTATTCACCTGGCCGGCCTCGCGGATATCTTTCTCCCTCAATCTCCCGTCGATGACCGACAGGGAGGGGGTTTCATACCCTTTCATGGATAGTTTGTTCAGGAGAAGCGGGCGGAACATCTCCGGACCCTTGAGGCTGACGGTTTCATTCAGAACGGGCAGCACGGCGACCGAACGGGGAGCGCGGTCCTTATAATCCGGGACTACGGTGTGAGGAGCCCCTGCGGCGCACCCCAGGCAAAGGGCGATTCCCGTTAGCAGCAGCGACCGTAGAGCCATCTTTCTTTTCTTCTTCATTCGTTCCTTTCTGTTCGCCTCTTTCTTTCTTTGTCCGGCGCTCCAGGTTTGTTCGCGGTCCGTTATGACCGCCCATTGCTCATTGCTTTGCGCCCCGGGCCGTTTTCTTTCTTTCCGCCTTTTTTCCGTGCGCCTCGAACCTCATGCCTCGTACCTGTTCCTATTTCGGCGAGACCTGAACTTCGAGGGTATTCCAGCTGCTGCGGATGATTCGGACGTTGAAATCCGGAAAGGTCTTCCGGCTGATTTCCTGGGAAAGGGATTGAGCGCTTCCCTTGATCTCCACGTCCATCTTCACTACGTTCTCCGCGAAGCTCCGTTCGTGAATCCCCTCCACTCCCCTCACCTGCCCCAGGACCGAGGTCTTGAATTTCCGCACATCATCCGCCCCGGCCAACCCCGTTACGGTGAGCTGAACGGTGGTCGAGGCCCCTACCCTTTTCTGGAAATTCTTGAGAATATCGTCCATCATCTTATCGGACATCTTTACGCTGGCCTTCTTGATGGCCTCCGAGCCGGCGGTCACTTCATCGATATGCACGGCCGCCGCATTCTCCGCCCCCGAGGAAAGAACCCGGGCGTTATCGATCTGGATGGCCCGCATGGAGACGTTGGCTTGAATCGATTTCATCGCCGTTCCCGCGATGTTCCCCGCCATGCGGGCCAAGGCCTTGCCGACGATGACGATTTCGGCGTCGACCTGTTTCCCGATGGTGATGGCGTTCTGGTTCGAGAGCTCCACCACCTGATAGGCCGGGGGAATCCTAATATTTCCCGATTGAGCTTGGGGGTCTACAATGTCGAACCCCTTCTCCCGGAACCGATCCATGATGGTGTTCTCGGCGATATTCAGGTCGGCCTGTGTCGCCCGGGCAGTTCCCCACCAGTAATTAAAGGACTGTTGGCCGATCTGCTGTTCGGCTACCAGGATCATGATCCTGGGCTTGCCCACCTGCCCGAGGAGGAATCCCAGGGCCTGCAGGTCCTTTTCCAGGTCTCCGATGGCAACGGAAGCCTGAATCGTTACCTGATGGACGTTCGAACCGGGCGTTTCGGAGAGAACCCGATAATTCTGGATGTAGCCCTGAGTCTGGGTATAGATCTTGTCGTTCAGCGTCTGAAAGTTCTGCACCAACGTCTCCGAAGAGACCATGGTCCCCACGGCCTGTTCCACCGCTTTGCGGAGAGCATCCTGAATAGCCTGGTCCCGGGCAATGGCCCGGTCCCCTCCGATGACCGCCCCTACGCCCTCGGCGGTAATCGTCTGCGCCTGCTGGGCGAAAGCCGGCATGCTCCCGCAGAGGAGGATGAAAATGACCCATCCCCCGATCCAAACGTTCTTGCGCAAGGGATTCACCCCTTTCTTAGAAGAAGCGAAGTTCATCCTTGAGTTTGCGGATGATCAACAAGGCATCCGCTCCGGAGACCGTGCCCCGGGGGCTGAATTCTCCGGTGCTCATGTCCTTTGCTTCCATGATGCCGCGCGAAGTGCAGACCATGACGGCGTTAAAATAGGGCAGGTCGTTGCGCAGGTCGGGGAAAGGAGACTTGGAGCCGATAAACTCCGTGGCCAGTTTTTGGTTGCCGGTCACCTTGATCAGGATGTCTTCCACCATCATGGCGTACGCCGCCCGGTTGACCTTCTCGTTGGGCAGAAACTTGTGGTCCGGGGTGGGCTCCAGCCCGCGCACCCCCAGCCGAAGAGTGGTTTCGATGTCGGCCCGCAGAACGTGGGCCTGAATATCCGTGGCCGCTTCGGCCTTGACGATTTTATCCGCCTCGAACTTCTGGGTCGGGGCCTGGAAGCTGGTGTCGAACTGAGCGGGGGTCCGCTTCTGGTAGAGTTTCTCCAGGAGGAGTTCCTGGATGAAGAGCGCAGCCAGGTCGGCCCGGGTGATTTCTTCGATCAAAGCAATCTGCTTGCCGATCCTCGACCCCGGCGCCGCCCGTTGGATTTTCTGCACGACTTTCCATTCCCCGTCGGCCTCGACCAGGAACTTATCGTTCAGGTCCAGCACTTTCTTGAATTGGGTACCCGCCTTGTCGAATTCATAGCCATATTTGTAGGCCTTCCCCATGTAGAAATAAGCAGCCGAAGATTTGGGGTCGAGTTTTACCGCATCCTCGAATTCATCCTCCGCGTCCTTCACCCATTTATCCTTCCGTTCCATGGAGTACAGGCGGATCATGCCCACGTGGGCGTCGACTCGATCCTCCTTCTTCTTTGCCAGGCTTTTGGCCTTCTTCATGTTTTCGTAGGCTGTTTTGAAATCATTCTGGGAACCGAAGCACAGGCCGAGCCCGACGTAGGCGGGAGAATAATTCTTGTCGAGCTGCATGGCCAGGACGAACTCTCTCTGCGCTCCCCCATAATCGCCCTTGTCGTACAGCTTATAACCCGTAAAAACGTGATGCTCGGGGGTATCGAGCGCCGCCTCCGGTTTTCGAGGGGGTTTCGCGCAGGAAGAAACCAGCATCGCCACCATCGCCACTGCGACGAATAAAGCCAGCCCAAACAAGAAACCTCGCCGTTTCATGAATCCCTCCTTATAATAAGATTTCAGAACCCAGAATCCAGGAGTCAGATCAGGCGACTTGTTCTCCTGAATCCTGACTCCTGGCTCCGGTATCCCGGTATTTCTTTAATCCACCACGATGAGTACCCGACACTGCTCCAGGAAGCTCAGGTTCTTGCTCATGTCCCTCATCCCCTGCGCATCGGCGTTGCTGATCACCAAGTCACACCCTCCCCCGCCGGAGACTTTCCTGCCGGAAACGACTAAAGGATTGGTCGCCACCCGGTCATTCTTTTTGGATGCTTCCAGATCTTTGGCATATCCCAGGATCCCGAATTTGGTAGCCCATTCCTGGGAAACAAAGGCGGACCCGTAAACCTCCCGGCCGTCTTCGTCGACGACCTTGGGAGACATGGCCGGCCGGATCCCAAGGCCGCGGGCATCAAATATGACTCCCGTGTAAACGGGATTCCCGGCTTTGGGAATGTTCTGGGTTTGGGTGCCCATGGTTTGAGGGGGTAAAACAGTGGCGGTCAGGGTGTCGGTCGGGGCCGATGGACTGGCCATCCGAATTTCCAGCGTTACTTCCACGGCTCCATCGGAAAGGTACCGGGTGTTCACCGCTTGGGCTCCCCGCACGATCCCCTGGACCCGGGTACGGATGACGTCGTTCTGAGTCATGGCGTTAACCACCAGGGTCTCCGAATCGATGCGTACTCCCTTGATGGTCTCCAGAATATTTCGCAGGGCGTCGGCCTTGGCCGCACGTTCCGCCCCCAGCCGGGCGGCAGCAATATTGGGAGCATCTGGGTTGGGGGCTCCGCTTCCCGTAGCCCGGATCGTCTGTTCGGCCCAGTTGATCTCCCCATTTCCGATCACTTGGGTGAGGGGCTGTTGGGCCCAGGAAAAGGAAATGAAAATGAAAAGGGAGCATGCCGCCAGCAGGAATCTCAGTGCCCATTCTTTCTTCATCATCTTGGCCTCCTTGGTTTCCGAATAGATAAAAGTTTTACAAAAAAGACAATAATTTGACGCTACTTATGAGGTCGATCTTCACCAAAAGAACACAAACCGTCCCTTTTTGTCAAGGCAAAACAAGAATCTCCCCGAGGAAACAAGAGGAAATCTTTTTTGAAGGGAAGGATGCAAAAAGTGGGCCCTTTTTTTTTCAGGAAAAATTTTCATTCCCCCAGAAAGAACCTCTTTTGTTACCGCAGGTAACTATCAATAAACAATCGGTTATCCTGACCCGAGCAGAGCGAGTGAAGAGGAGCGCGGCTTCCAAGTCTCCGATTCCGATTCGGTAAAAGATGTCATTTTTTCAACAGTGATGAAAAAAAATCCGATACCATTGCCTGAATGGCCGCATAAATTTCAGGAAGGGCTGGAAACCAGCGGATGTCCTGGTCCGACTTGAACCAGGTAATCTGCCGTTTGGCAAAACGCCTGGTATCCTGCTTGATCAGATGCACCGCATGGGCCCAATCCATTTCCCCTTCCAAGTGAGCAATGAATCGTTTGTACCCAAGAGACTGAAGGGATTTCAGATCACGGGAATATCCCCTCTCCAAAAGGGTGCGAACCTCCTCCAGCCAGCCTTTTTCCATCATCTCCTCCACCCGGGACTCCACCCGCCGGTACAGTTCATCCCGGTCGCACTGAAGCCCGATCTTGAGGACTTGGTAGGGGTTTTCCCCGAAATCGTGCTCTCGTTGGAATCGGGATATGGGTCTGTGGGAAAGGTGGTAGACTTCCAGGGCGCGAATGAGGCGGAAAGTGTCGTGGGGATGAATACGGGAGGCAGCCTCGGGGTCGCATTGAAGGAGTTCCCGGTGCAGCGCCCCCTCCCCTTCTGTTTCTGCCCTGTGGCGCAGGACGGACCGGAAATGCGGATCTCCTCCGGGACCGTGGAAGAGCCCCCGGGTCAGGACCTTCAGGTAAAGCCCGGTCCCCCCGACGACGAAGATGGGCGTCTTTCTCCGGTGGAGATGCTGGATGATTTCATCGGCTTGGTCCCGGAATACGGAGGCGCTGTAATCCTGGTCCGGGTCCAGAACATCGATGAGGTGATGGGGAATTTGCCGCCGCTGTTCATCTGTGGGCTTGGCCGATCCGATGTCCAGACCCCGATAAACCTGGACGGAGTCGGCGCTGATGATTTCTCCCCCGAATTGCTTGGCCAGCCCCAGGGCCAGAGCAGACTTGCCCGTGGCGGTCGGCCCCAGGATTACCACCAACTTCGGTTTATTCATTCCATTGGAAATATTCACCGCCGAGCGGGCAGCGGACGCAGCGATTTCAATATGATCTGAGACCTTCGATTCATCCTCGATTCTGGACTTCTTTTAAAATTCGCCTGGCTGTTCTCTGCGATCTCGGTGAAGAATATTTTTTACTTCCTTCCGAACATTTTCCCCAGGTCGGAATGGGTAATCTTGAGCAGAGTGGGCCTTCCGTGGGGACAGTGGGAAGGAAAGCGACATTTTTGCAGGTCGAACAGAAGGGCATGAGCCTCTTGTCGCGCCAAGGCCCGGCCAGCCTGGATCGCACCCCGGCAGGCCATCATTTTGAGGAGGGAATCCAGGAATTTCCGGAGGTCGGCTCCCTCCTGCCAGGAAGAAATTTCCCGGATCATCTCCCGGAGAATCGGCAGCGGTTCTTCCGCCGATAGAATCTGGGGGATCGCCTTCAACCAGAAGGTTCTCACCCCTGCGGGTTCCATTTCAAAACCCATCCGGCCCAGGTCGGCCAGATGCTCCTCGACGATTTCGGCTTCGGCGGAAGTGAGCTCGACCACTTCCGGCAGAAGGAGGCTCTGGCGGGAAAGGTTGCCGCCGGCAAGGTCATTTCCCAGCTTTTCCAGGAGAATCCGTTCGTGGGCGGCGTGCTGGTCGAGGAGAAGGAGTCCTTCGGGAGAGGTGAAGATCAGGTAGGTGTCCTGAATCTGGCCGAGGAAAGAAACCGAGGAGGTCCCTTCGCCGGAATCGTCCTGCGGTTCAAGCCTCGGCTCCGTCCGGAAGGAGCCCGTCCAAGAAACCGGGAAGGAAACCCCCCTTTGGGAAGCCCCATAGAACCCTTGAGGCTCTCTCACCCCTTCGGGTTTCTCCTGAGGGGACGTCTTCAACCAGGGCGTCGCCTCGAGCATGGCGCGGATCGCGCGGATGGCCGAACGATGAACGGTCTCTGAATCGGAGAATTTCACTTCCCATTTGCTCGGGTGAACGTTGACATCTACTTCCGACGGGGGGATTTCCACAAAGAGGACAGCCACAGGAAATCGATTCGAAGGGATCAGATTCCGGTATCCTTCCATGACGGCATGGGTGAGCAGCCGGTCTCGGACGGGCCGTCGGTTGACGAAAAGGTAGATTCCCCGGCCATTGGACCGGTCCAAGTCCGGTTGACCGGCAAACCCCTCAATTTTCAACTCTCCCTGTCGGTAATGGAAAGGGAAGATCTTGCCCGCCACGTCTTCTCCCAAAGCCTCCACCAGTCTGGCGGATGGGTCTTGCCGGAGAGGGTAGGTGGACATAAGCTTCCCCTCATGGAAGAGCTGAAAGCGGGTTTGAGGGTTGGCCAGAGCGGTCTTAGCCAGGATCTCGCCGATATGGGCCATTTCCGTCCCGGGCGATTTCATGAATTTCAGACGCGCCGGTACGTTAAAAAAAAGATCCCGCACTTCAACCGATGTCCCCACAGGGGCTCCCGTCTCGGCCGAATGCTGAATCACGCCTCCTTCGAGCTGAAGTTCCGCTCCCGCCAGCTCGCCTTCCTTCCGGGTGGAAATCTTCATCCGGGAGACGGCGGCGATGGAGGAGAGGGCCTCCCCCCGGAATCCGAAAGTGTGGAGGGCGAAGAGGTCCTCCAGAAATTCGATTTTGCTGGTCGTGTGGCGTTGAAGGGCCAAGAGGGCTTCTTCCGCCCTCATACCCTCCCCGTCGTCCGTCACCCGGATGAGCCTCCGGCCTCCTCCCTGGACTTCTACTTTGACCGAACCGCCTCCCGCATCCAGGGCATTCTCCAGCAACTCTTTCACCACCGACGCCGGTCTTTCGACCACTTCGCCGGCGGCGATTTTGGCCACGACCTCTGGAGTTAATGATCTGATCTTACCCATAGGATCCCTAAAGGGAGAAAATTCCCTCCCCTTCTCTTCTTCCTCGAAGGCCTTTGGTATTTTTCCCCGGGAGAAGATTGATTCCCCTCCCCCTCCCGCAACCCCAAAAAGGAGGCCCCCCGATCCCGCGGGAAAGAGAGGAATGACTGCCGGACCTTCTCAATGGCCAACCGCCGCCCCCGCCCGTCAAAGGGCGTTCCATCGGAACGATCTTTCGCCGCGGAAAAGGTGTGATGGCCAAAGGTTTTCTTTATCGAAATCCTGTTCCTGGTCTGTAAATTTTTTCAGAAGTTCTCCGGTTTAAGTCTTCCGCCTTTGGAATAAAATTTGATCAAGCTTTTTAAATGCTCCCATTTCGCCCGGTTGAAGAGTCCGTCGGCGCTCTCGCGCAAGTAATGGTGGACCATGACGGCTTTCGGGTAATAGATGATTTTCCAGCCCCTTTTCTTGAGGGAAAAACACAGGTCAATGTCTTCGAAATAGAGGAAAAAGCGTTCATCCATAATCTGGGTTTCGCCCAAGGCCTTCCTCCGGATCAACATACAGGCCCCCAGTCCCCAATCCACTTGCCGGATATCCTGGTGGTCCCAATTCATCATTAAATGGTGTCGGACAGCCGGATGGTCGGAAAAGGCCCATGACAGAGGAGCCCGCCGCAAAAAAAAGGTGAATGGATGGCAGAAGGTACGGCAGGAATACTGGAGGGAACCGTCGGGATTGATCAACTTGGGCAGGAGGATCCCCGTTTTCCCGTCATCCCGGAGATAGGCGGTCATTCTTTCTATCGCTCCCGGAAGGACTTGGACGTCCGGGTTCAGGAGAAGGAGGAATTCCCCCCGGGACACGCGGAAGGCTTGGTTGACCGCCCGGGCAAAGCCCAGGTTTTCTTGGTTCTCGATAACTCGGGCTTGGCGGAAATGTTGCCGGACCAGTTGCCCGGTCCCGTCCGACGAATGGTTGTCCACCAGAATGATTTCCCGGTCCAGATTTTTGCTGATCCGGTCCAAGGATTGGAGACAGGGGAGAATAAAATCCCGATGATTATAAGTGACCAGGATGATGGAAAGGCCCACCCCGTTCGGTTTATCCCTTTTGGGGAGGGCCTCCTCCAGGCTTTTGAAGGGTTTCGTTTGACTCTCTTGAAATTTCATCTCGCGCGATTGGCTAAAGCCCGGTATCGAAGATACCCTTTTTTCAAAATTCGGTAAATAACGGAATGGTAAAAGACAAACTGGGCCATCGTATTGGGATCCCTCAGCGCGGCCAGCGGGAGCCGCCGGTCGAACTTCTTCAACTCCCGCAGAAATCTGCTCAGGGATGGGAGGGAATTTCCGTTTTCCAAAATCCAGTTGTGAAGCAAAAAAGCCCGGGTAAAATACTGAAACCCTCGAAGCCGGACCTGATCCATGGTGGCCGGATCGATGCCCACCCGACAGCCGTACTGGTAGACCCGCTGAAAGATCATGGTTCCTTGAAAGGCGTTGGCATAAGAAGTCCGCCCGTCCTGTTCTTCATGTCTCCGTTCCACGTACTGCGGTTCCTTTAGATAACCGATCCGGGGATAGGAGAGGATGCACTGCAGGGCCAATTCATAATCTCCGTAAGGTCCCCCCCATAAAGCCCGCAGGTCTTTAGCCTTGCCAATCTCGAAAAGCGTTCCGCTGCCGCAGGAGGGAAAGATGGTCAGGCCCCCGCGGGTTCGGCAGAGATTCTCCAGCCACCATTCCTGGGTCAGGACTTCTTCCATCCCCAGAGCCAGGCTTCTTCCGACTTTTTCGTCCCGGTACCGGGATTCGGCGGCAGAAAACACTACCCCGACCCCCCGTTCCTGGATCAGCCGGACAGCCTTGGAAAGGTGCTGCCGGTCGATAAAGTAATCGTCATCCGTCAGGTAATGGCCGAGCTGACCGGAGGCGTACTCGTAGAGAAGTTTCCGATAATTCGCCAGGTTCCCCAGGTTTTCTTCATTGCGGTAGTAGCGGACCCGGGAATCGGAAAGGTATTTTCCGACCCGCTTTTCCGTCCCGTCGGTGGAAGCATTGTCCGATACAATGATCTCAAAATTTGGATAATCTTGCTCTCTCGCCGATTCAATGGCTTCCCCTAAGTAGCCGGCCCGGTTGTAAGTCGGGATCAAGACACTGATGAGGGGAAATTCTCGATGTTCCATTCCCATGTCAACTCAAGGATATGGCCTGCCGGCTCAGATACCCCCGGACCAGCCTGAAAGACTGCCAGGAGTTCGAGACGCTGACCGGAAGCAAAACAATGATGAGGGCGAAACATATTCCCAACGCCCCGCATTCCCGCCCCAGGAGAAGGCCCAAAGGCACGAAGGCGACCGCCGCCAGCATCACCAGAAGAACCTGCCTTTTCAGATGGCCGGCCCCGTTGAGAAAAACCCCGAAACAGTTGCTCCAGCCGTACAGCAGGCTCCAGATCCCCAACCAGACAAAAAGGGAAATCGGCTGGACCCTCTTGCCGGTCCATAAGTAGACGACCCAGTCTCCCCAAAAGGCCATAAACAGGATCCCGGCGGAGAAAATCACAAGGGTGTAAACAGCGGTTTTACGGAGGGTCCGATCGATCCATTCAAAATTTCCGCGGGCGATGGATTCCGTGTATGCGGACCATAGGGGCAGAAGGAGAGCGAAATGAAAACCGGCCAGGATTAGGTAGATTCTTTTGACCAGGAAATAATCCCCCACCGTCTCCAACCCCAGGAGATGGCTCACCACAAAATAGTCGGCATTCAGGAGAAAGGTGGAAAATACCTGGAGGACGGCAAACTGAGAGCTCGGGGCCCACAACTCCTTTATCTTTTCCCAGATCATCGCCCGCGGAATCATTCCCAGCGGCCACCGACGAATTTTCAAAAAAATCCCCCAACCGATGACCGAGGCCCCCAGGGTCACCACGAACAGCATGAGATTAATAACGGAAAAAGAAGTTCCCAGAAGGACGAAAACCAGAGCGGACAACAGCAAACCTGCTTTGGAGAGGCCATTGAAGAGGGCGTTCCAATGGCTCTCCTGGTAACCGAAAAATCCGGAGCTATAGGTATTGAAAGCGATGTTGAAAGCCAGGATGGAACCGCCCGCGGCGAAGAGGAAAGAACCTTGGGCCATCATTTGCGGGTTCTGAGAATGGAAGAGAAGGCCCCAGGGGAGGGCCCACTTGGCCAGGAAAAAAATTCCGGAGAGGAGGATCGCGCTAAGGGTGAACCCGTAAAAGACGGCCAGGAAATAAGTTCGGGCCTCCAGGCCGGGAGCTCCCCCTTGGCCGTACAACTGGGCTAATTTATTCCGCAGGGCGTTCCCGAACCCGAAGTCAAACCCGTTGATCAGGATTCCGTTGAGGGACATCAAAATCGCCCATAGCCCGAATTCTTCGGCGGAAAAGTAGCGGGCCAGAATCCCGGCCATGAGCACTCCGACCAGAAAAGTCACCGCCGTGGAAGCGATCAAAGACAAGGATCCGACCTTGATTCTTTGGGCTCGGCTATTCAATTTCAGTCTATCGAAAGTCCTGGTTCCCAAGAAACCCTTCCTCGAAATTCCATGGTAGGAACATCCTTCCTTCGTCTCCTTCCCCGTTTCGTACCGGTCGTTCGCAAAGGGATATCATTTCCCCGCTTTCCGCCCCCTCATGGGTCCGGAGGCTTCGGGGGAGAATGTCGTAGCCCCTTGGTTCTTCCGATTCGGCAGCCCTTCCCCTTTCGGCTCAAACCACCTTCAAGAGCTTCTGGCCAGTCATCCGATATGGCTGCATATAAATTATTATCGACCATCCTATAATAGAGCTTAAGATCCTTCAGTTTTTGGGGAGGGAGGGGGATTTCCCGTCCCGCCCAAAAGGACCGGGCGATTTCGATGCTGAGCGTCTGGCGGGAAGTTCTGGCCCGTTTGGAAGAAGAGCTGCCACAAGGAAAATTCGAAAATAATTTGTGACGGGGTCGAGAGCAATCGTTTTGAATCAAGGAAATACTTCCAGTGAATGTTCATGGCCCTGGTGCGTGCCGGGCGACTGTTTTTTACATCGCACCTTTCCCGGATAAGACCGCGGGGATGGTTTTCAAAAGGATTTTGAGATCGAGCCAGAGTGACCAGTTATCGATATATTCCAAGTCCAGTTTTACCCAGTCTTGAAAATCGACATGGTTTCTCCCGCTCACCTGCCACAGACCCGTAATTCCGGGTTTCATGCTCAGCCTCCGCCTCTGCCATCCTTTAATTTTTTCGACTTCATCCGCGGGCAGCGGCCGGGGGCCGACAAAACTCATATTTCCCCGGAGAACATTGAAAAGCTGGGGAAGCTCATCNNCCACTCATTACATTCAAGTGCAAAAGTTCCTTTCTCATTTCTTCCGCTCCCATCTGCATGGAACGGAACTTATAGAAGGTGAACTTCCGCCCGTTCACCCCGCATCGGACTTGCCGGTATAGGGCCGGCCCCGGGCTGTCCCATCGAATGAGGACGGGGATCAATAGAAACAGCGGAGAAAGGAGGCCGATCAAGACGAGACTTCCCAGAAAATCCCCGACGCGCCGGTAGAACAGCAATAGTTCGCTCTTCGGCGTCGTGGAGAANNGTCAAAAGGGCAAACCCATCCAATTCTTCAAGATAGGTCTTGGAAATGATATGCGGGAAAAAATCCAGGTTGACCCGGGTGGTAATCCCCTGTTCCTCACAGAAGAGCATCAATTTTTCCATCTGCCCTAGTTCTTCTTGGGTGAGGGCGAAAATGACTTCATCGATGATTTCCCGCTCCAGGATATGAGGTAGNNTCCTGAGCGGATCCCAGGACTGGAAACTCTTTCAATCCCGTGGGGAGGATTCCCTCCCCGGGAGAGAGAAAACCCCGTACCCGGAGTCCCAGATCTTTGTGCCTTTGAATGCCCCGGGCCAGCTCCAGAGCGGGTTCGCCCACTCCCACGATCAGAATAATCCGGGAGCCCTCGCTGTGACGGCTTAACCGTTGGATCCCTTTTCTCACCAGAAAACGAAAAAGAATGACCAAAACCCAATCCAGGATAGCAAAAGACAGGAAAAAAATGCGGCTGACAAATTGATATTTCAGGGCGAAAATAATAAACCCGACGAATAAGCATGAAAGGAAGACCGCTTTAAAGACCATCCAGGTCTCCTTCCAAAATCCCGGTCCCTTCCAATATTGGTACAAACCCATCATGAAAAAAATCAGAGACCAGACGGGAAGAATGAACCAGAGAAGATTCAGATGCCAGGAAAAAGGAAAGAGGTAAGGAAAGGAGGCGTCGGGAAACGCGCCGCGAAAGACGTAGGCCAGGGAAAACGCCAGGAGGGTGCTGATAAGATCGCCCGAATAAAGGGCCAGGTTACGAATCTTATTCTGCTGTTGTACCATCCGCAAGCCCTTTCAAGGGTCTTCGCCCTCCGTTCGCCTCGGCCCACTTTTGGGAGACATACCGTTTCATCTTATCTTTGAAGACTTCACGATCGAAGAGCAGTGCGTGCTCCCGAATCTTTTGCGGATCAAAATTATATTTCCCGGTTTCGAATAATTTAACCGCATTCATCAAGGAGGGGACGGTACTTTCCTTGAAGAAGAGGCCATTGAGCCCTTCTTTCACCGTATCCAAGGCCCCTCCCCCTTGAAAGGCGATTACCGGCCGGCCCGCGGCATTGGCTTCCAGGGGAACGATCCCAAAATCTTCCTCACCGGGAAAAATGAGCCCTTTGCAAGTAGAAAAATAATCCGCCACCTCTTTATCCGGCAGCCTTCGCAAAAAGGCCACGTTCGGTCTGGCCATGCTTTTTAGAGTTTTTAAAAAGGGTCCTGATCCGATGATCTTGAGGGGCAATCCTAACCGATTGAAAGCTTCAACGGCAAGATCAATCCTCTTATAGGCGGTCAGTCTCGATACGATCAGGTAGAAGTCATCGGTGTGTTTTTGGGGCCGGTATTTGTGGACGTCCACGGGCGGAAAGATGATCTCGGAAGGTTTCCCGTAGATTCTCTTAATCCGGTCTTTCACCACCGAAGATACGGCGAGGTAATGATCCGGCCGGTTCTTCGTCTGCCGATCCCATTTCTTCAACCCGGCGATCATCAAGGGAAGGGAGCTCCGGTAAAACAAATTCAAGTTCTCCCTCTTCACGTAATTATGATAATCCCAGGCAAAACGCATCGGGGTGTAGCAGTAGCAGATATGCAGGGCGTTGGGTCCCTTTTTGGCGCCCTTGGCGAAAGCGCTGCTGGAACTGATCAGGAGGTCGTAATCCTTAAGCTCTAACGATTCAATCGCCAAAGGATAAAAGGGGAGGTATTTCTTGAAATGTTTTTTCCAACCGGGAAGCTTCTGCATCCAAGAGGGGCGAATGTCCGCCTTGGCCAGTTCAGGTCGGAGAATATCCCAGTCAACGATGGTGGTGAAGATGGGAGCTTGGGGAAAAATTTCATGGAGCGCAGCTACGACCCGCTCCGCCCCCCCCATCTGATTCATGTGATCGTGGACAATGGCTACTCGCATGGATTTTCAAAAAACCTTTTCCTCAGTATAGCGGAGAAACGCCTCTTTGGAAAGACGAAAACGGCCGGACCAGGAATTTCGCATTTGGTCGCTGGATGGGAGGTAAGAGTAGCGTTGAGGGGAGGTTTTAAAGGGTTATGAGTAAGAAAGGGGATCAGAGCGTGGTGGAAAGCATTTTCGAGGTAGCCTTTTGAGGAGGGGAATGGGAAAAGTGGCGTAAGAAGGCAGAGTGGTCCCTTTGTCCCTTGGGAAGGGTTGGGAGAGAGCCTGTCGGTACGATAACCTGGAGGGGAGGGTTTATCCCCCTCGTTTGAGCCATCGAGCGGAGCCGTCCATGGCGGCTAGGCCAAAGGCCAGCTCTAGCGCGACACCGATGAGGGTCAGATGGGCACGGCGTTGGGGTTTGAGGTTTCCCAGGTAAAAGCTTTGCCAAAGGACGAAGGCGATGAACAAAGTCAGGATAGAATTCAGGATGGCGGTGGATTCGTGTTTAAAGCAGTGATCGAGAGACCCGTAGGTCGCCAAGGTATGAAACAGGTCATTCTCAATCTCCCACCGGCGGTGGCCGATTTGCCAAAGAAGGCGGGTCGAGAGTCGGTCAGCCGGTAAAGTCGTCACCCACTCCCAATCATGAGTTTCTTTCTCCTGGATCCACCCCTGTCCGTGACGATGTCGGCGGGTGAGGACCTCTTCCGTACGCAGGACGCGCAAGGGGACCTGGATCCCCCCTCGGCCGAGGTGAACCCCTCGGCATCCCAGGCCTGGATCTTTTGGTTCGCCTCTTCCCAGACATGAGGCGTCGTTAAAGAGAATACCCCCTCGGCATCCTGGAATAAAACCCGGTCTTCGTCCTTCAGGACGGTGATGACCTCTTTGCCCAGGCGGAGACACAAATTAAAAAAAGGGGCGTTAAAGTAGAGAGCATCGCCCAAAACCGCGTCAAAGAGGCGGTCATAGGATTGGACCACCCGCGGCAAAAGGCGCTGGGCTGCAGTCAGCTCCCCTTCCCCCGGTCGCAGCATCTCNNATCTCCACATCCAAAGGTACGGCAGTACGAAACCCCACGAGATAGAAGACCACCCCACGGTGAAAATATTCCACCACCTCTTCCCCTTTCACCACCAGCCGCCGCTGCAAACATTGGGGACAGCAACGATGACGGGAGGGAAAAAAACTCATGCCCGTCGATGACCCCGATTCGAAAAGGCCAGTTGTTCTTCAGCCTTTTGTTGCGCCCCAACTGATGGTTGATCCCCGAAAGCATGGCCCGCAACTGGTCCGGATCGATTAAGCCCAAGACCTGCCCCATGCGGTCGGCACTCGGTTTCTCGGGCCCGATCAGTCGTTCCATTCTGCGGGGCTGGCGTAACTGCCCTTCCATGGCATGTAAGCTGCGCTGCCGTAGAACAAAGAGGAAAAAGACACTGCCCCAGATGGCCCTCAGAGGGATGCGGGGCCGCTGGCGCGAGTCTTTCAACTGGCCGATTCTTAACCCGAAATCAAAGACTTTCTCTACATACCGACAGAAGCGGTTCATCATGGCCGTTTCCCCTTGGCCC
>PMCE01000272.1:5853-10366 GCA_003154025.1 Syntrophaceae bacterium | reverse complement strand
TCTTGCGACACGGGGCTTTCGAGGGTCCGATTTAGCCAACCGGGGATTTATAAGGCCTACCAAGTCGGGCGTCGAGGATATTAACACCTTAGATGGACAAAGAATAGGCCGGATAAGTATTTAGTTGGAAGAAAGGGGGGGAAATCATGGCAGGACAATATCACGAATTGATTTGACCGTCGATGATTCTTTAAGAAATTTCCTCGAACACAACCGGGAGGAAGAGAAGGAACATGGCTCCATGCTTCTCAAATGGGTCCGGCGAAACGATGAAACTTTTGCGAGCGAAATGAAGACTTACCTCCTCAGGGACAGGGGTGATCCCGGCGATCCTTACTCCATATCCTGAGGCTAAAAGAGGACCGATCTCTTGGTCCATTCCATCGCTTGAGCAGCTAATCGCCCGAATCCTAAACTAAAGAATAAAGATGGGGAGCACGAATATGAAGATAGAAATGAGTGGGATGAAATGGATTGCATTAGCTGTGGCGGTCCTGGCTTTGCACGCACGACATCTTAAAAAAGCCATAAATTCTTTCACTTTGGCGGATGCTCAACCCTGGCGGGGAAAGGGAACCTGGGGGCCGTGGGGGGCAAACTATTATCACTGGAACTGGAATCCCGCAACGGTTGAGACCATCGGTGGGGAAGTAAAGAGTAAGGATACGATAACCCCACCCCAAGGGCGAAGGATGCTCCCGGCTGTAGGTATGACAATGAAGACGGAGGAGGGGGATTTCTACGTCCATCTCGGGCCGCAATGGTACTTCGACAAGCAGGAATTGGCGATCAACATGGGGGACACCGTTGANNCAAGACGGTGGCGGAGGGTAATACCGTTCTTCTGGCCTCTTCGGTCAAGAAGGGCGATAAAACCTGGCAGTTCCGGGATCAACAGGGGTTCCCTTTTTGGTCCGGGAGAAGATGGTAAGGAAGGGGAAAATGCTCTCTTATTTTCGATTGTGGGTGCTCAAGTTGATCAGGGTTGAATTGTTGCAGAGAAAATCCTTACAATGAAAGGCGGGCAAACCGAATGAGAACTTTCCTCACCAATTGCTGTAAGCCATTCGTCGTGGCCTTCAGCCCGATGCTTTTCTCCCTTCTTATTTTGTCCGTTTCCATTGCTTCAGATCTCATTCCCCTTCAAACCCGATCCACAGGCTACCAGCCGCAATTTCAAGTCTCAGGAAATAGGATCTACTATGTCTGGCATGAATACGATGGTCCTTTTCGACAAATTTTCACCGGCGAAATGAACATCAATGGGACAGGCTGGAAAGCCGAAAAGAGAACCTCGGGCCAATATGACAAGGTCTTTCCTCAACTCCAAGTCGTGGGAACCAAAATTTATTATGTGCGTCAGCAACCTGACGCATCGAAAAACCGACAGATCTGGACAATGGAAATGAGCATTGATGGAACGGGATGGAAAGAAGTTCAAAGCACGAATACACCTTTTGATAAACAATTCCCTCAATTTCAGATGGTGGGCAACAAAATTTACTATACCTGGAACGAATTTGACGGAAAGTACCGCCAAATCTGGACGGCCGAAATGAATGAGGATGGTACGGGCTGGAAGGCGACGAAACGAACCTCAAGCCCCTTTGAAAAATTTGAACCACAACTTCAGGGGGTGGGAGAGAAAATTTATTTTGTTTGGAGAGAGTCCGATGGATCTCATTTTCAGATCTGGACGGCCTTGATGAATCAGGACGGCGCAGGATGGCAGGCGGTAAACCGGACAAACAGCCCTCTGGATAAGCACAATCCTCGGTTACAAGCAAATGGAGGGAAAATCTATTACGCCTGGCATGAAGCGGATGGACCAGATTTTAGAAAAGCGAAGTACCAGGTCTGGACGGCTCAGATGAATATAGATGGATCAGAATGGCAGGCGATTCAAAGAACCACAACTCCTTTTGACAAATATACGCCCCAATTGAAGGTGTTTGGGAATGAGCTTTATTATGTCTGGGAGGAATCGGATGGAAAGGTTCGACAGGTATGGACCGCTGTGGTGAATAAAGATGGTACGGGATGGAGGTCGGAGAAGAGGACTAAATCCGCTTATGGAAAATACGATCCGCAGTTTCAAATCGTTGGGAACAGGATCTATTATGTCTGGCATGAAGATCACGGCCCCAACGAGCCCATCATGGTGGCCAATGAAATGGTGGTCCGATAATGGCAGAGGGGACCAAGAGAAATATGGCGAGGCTTCACTCCCTTTCCTCCACCCGTTTGCTTACGGCATAAGAAATGAGGCGTTGAAAGAGCAGTCCGATGAACCGGCCCAAATGCCCTCTTTGGAGAGGCGGGGGCGGACCCTTAGGACACGGAAGCAGGGATGTCCAAAGGAGAGGTTAGAGCCTATCGCCGTGTATCCGGTTGTTCCGGAAAGTCGATTATGATGTATTGAAGGGGCCTTCGGTAGGGGCGACAACCGGGCGGGGAAGAATTTTTCAGAGGGAGCTGGGAGATCGACAGCCAATCGACGAAAAAAGAGAACAAGGGGAAAAGGAATCAAACAAGAAAGGAGAAAGGGGTGAATAAAGAGATAATGGAGGAGGCCTTGGAAAAGGCTTACAACCTGGGTAAGGAATACGAAAAAACCTACCGGGGATGCAGCCAATGCGTGATCGCCGCTCTCCAGGACGTCCTGGGGGTCGGTTCCGACGATGTTTTCAAGGCGGCCACCGGCCCTGGCGGGAGGCACCGGCTTGACTTGTGACAGCGGCTGCGGGGCCTATATGGGTGCGGTCCTGTTCTTAGGTTCCATCCTGGGAAGGGAAAGGAAAAACTTCTCCGATCCTGAGGGGGTCCGCTTCAAGACCCATAAGCTGATTAGAAAGTTCCGGGACAAATTCATTCAGGAATACGGTTCCGTCATCTGCCGGGATATCCAAAACAGAGTCCTAGGCCGCTATTATTATCTCCCCGACCCCCAGGAGTTCGAAAAATTCCATAACGCCGGAGCCCATGATATCCATTGCCCCGAGGTGGTCGGCAAGGCCTCCCGATGGATGACTGAGATCATCCTGCAGGAAGGCCTGCTCACCCACTAAAAACAACGGGACACAAGTAGACGCAAAGAAGATGCCGTTTTAAAATCTGTTCATATGGATTTCGGATTTAGCCCTGGGCCTGTTTCGAAGACCCATTGGGGAATTTCTGGAACAAAGGGAGGATAGATGAAAAGTAACGTACCCGAGAAGTGGGACCTAGAGTTCGATGTCGTCGTAGTGGGGTGGGGTTCGGCGGGCACCTCCGCCGCGGTAACCGCCCATGACCAGGGCGCTAAAGTGGCCATCCTGGAGAAGATGCCTCAGGGAGGGGGGAATACCGCCGTCTGCGGAGGGAACATCATCATCCCCAAGGGGAAAGAATTCCTCGAGTATCTCGACACCCTCAGCTTCAAGACTACGGAGCGGGAGATTCTGGAAGTCTTTGTGGCCGAGGCCCTGAAGAACGGCGACTGGATCAAGTCCATGGGAGCGGACGTCCAGGTCTTCAACCCCCTGGAGGTGGCCTATCCCACCATGATCGCCGGGGCCGGATTCCCCCACGTGCGCGGGGCGGAGAACGTGGTGAAGTACAACATCAAGGGTACGCCGGAAGAGGGCAAGCCTTCCCAACGCCTCTGGAAATTCCTCTCCGGGTTGGTCAGCAAGCGGGGGATCCAGGTCTTGACCGGCACGCCCGCCCGGGAGTTAGTCACCAACACCCAGGGGGAAGTCGTCGGGGTCCTGGCCCAGAAGGAGGGGAAGACGGTTTCGGTCAAGGCCCGGCGCGCGGTCATCCTCACCTGCGGCGGGTATGAAAACGACCCGCGGCTGAAATGGGATTACCTGCCCGTGAAGCCGGTTAATTTCCTGGGGACCCCCGGGAACACGGGGGACGGGATCCGCATGGCGCAGAAGATCGGCGGGGACCTGTGGCACATGACCCGTCTGGCCTGTTTGGTCGGCTTCAAGACTCCCGAGTTTGAGGCCGCCTTCTGGGTCGCTTTTCTGAGCGAAGGATTCCTGTTCGTGGACAAATACGGCCGCCGTTTCGTCAACGAGGCGGGGATCGAGATCCATGAGTATTACCGTGAGCTCGCCCATTTCGACACCGAGAAGATGGAGTATCCCCGGGTCCCCATGTGGGCGATCTTCGACGAGCAGACCCGCCGCCGGGGTCCCCTGAGCCGGGGAACCGCCGGGTACAACCGGGACCTCTATAATTGGAGTCTGGACAACTCGGCGGAGGTCGCCAAGGGCTGGATCCGCAAGGGAAAAACGGTAGCCGAGCTGGCCTCCGCCATGTCCATGGAGCCCAAGGTGGTGGAGGAGACCCTTGCCCGGTTTAACCGCCTCTGCAAGTCGGGAAAAGACGAAGACTTCGGCCGGCCGAGGGAAGACCTGCGCGCCCTGGAGCCCCCGTTCTACGCCATTCAGCTCTGGCCCGCGCTGATCAACACCCAGGGCGGGCCCCGCAGGGACAAGGAAGCCCGCGTCCTGGACATCGA
>PMCE01000272.1:0-5845 GCA_003154025.1 Syntrophaceae bacterium | reverse complement strand
CGCCGCCGCCGAAAAGCCCTGGGCGTAAGGATCCCCATGGGAAGCACGATTCTGGCGCAAAAGGATTTCGTCGTAAATGCCCCGCGGGAAAGGGTCTGGCGTTTGATCGGAAAGGTCATCTTCAGCGTCCTTCCGGGGATGGAGAACATGGAGATCCTGGATGAGAACAACTTCCGGGCGATTCTCCGGGTGAAGATGATCGGGGCCGAATGGCCCCTGAAGTTGAGAGGGGAGATGGTGGATATCTCCCCTCCCGAATCCTTTTCCGTGAAGCTATTCCTCGAAGGCGTGGGGGGGCTGGTCAAAGCGGGACAGAAGGTCTCCATATCCATGACTCCGGCGGAGGGATCGAAGACCTCGGTTGCCTGCAAGGCCACGCTGGAAGAAATGGGGTTTCTGCCCCGGACTCTCTTCTCGGGCCAGGCCCGAAGCTTCGCCCAGTCTACCTTCGAGGCCATCGAGAAACGGCTGAAAGAACTGGCATAGACGATTGCGGATTGCGGATTAAGAGATCCCAAGAAATGCTTGCTTTTGGTCCTGAGATTGCCTGGCACTTGGGCAATGATCCCCCAAGAGCATAGGTACGGATCAAAGAGCAATTTGATTTTTTCAATCCGCAATCCGAAATCCGCAATCCCAAATTAGGAGGTGTCTGATGGGTGCGACGCAAATTCTGTCCGAATATGTGGCCAAGACATCCTTTTCCGATCTTCCGGGGGAGGTGGTCGGGAAGGCCAAGGGGATCGTGCTGGATACCCTGGGGTGCGCCATCGCCGGGTACACCCTGGCCAGCCATGAGTTCCACTGGATCTACGACCTGGCCAAGGAGATGGGGGGAAATCCCGAAGCGACGGTCTGGCTCACCGGGATGAAGACCTCTTGCCCCCAGGCCGCGATGGTGAACGCAACCCTGGTCCACACGGTGGATTTCGATGATACCCACATGGGTTCGATCGCCCACCTGGGCGCCCCCGTGGTCTCCTCCGCGCTGGCCATGGCCGAAAGGACCGGAGCGGACGGTCCTTCCATTCTCACCGCACTCGTCGTGGCCTACGAAGTTGCCGGAAGGATCGGGAGGGCCATCATGCCCTCTCACTATAAATACTGGCATCCGACGGGAACGCTGGGAACCATCGCCACGGCGGTGGTGGCCTCGAAATTCCTCAATCTCCCTCCGGATCGCATGGAGCAGTCCCTCAGCCTGGCGGCGGACGGCGCCGCGGGCCTGCGGTACTGCATCGACTTCGGGGATTTCTCCAAGAGCCTCCATCCCGGTTTTTCCGCCTGGAAGGGGATCCTGTCGGCCCTGGTCATCGGGAAAGGGGCTGCGGGCCCCAAGGGGCTCCTGGAATACAAATCGGGCTTCTGCGAGGCTTATTCCGACGAGCCCGTCATGGAGCACCTGACCGAGAACCTTGGCTCCTCCTTCGAGGTCCTGACCGACAGCCTGAAGGCCTTTCCCACGATTCTGTGCAGCCATACGCCCATCCAGGGAACGGTCCAGCTCATGAAGACCAAAAACCTGCGCCTCGAGGACGTGGACGCCATTCACTTTCGCGTATCCCCGACGGCGCCGGGCCAGGGCATGAACTATTCCCCGGATTCGCCCCTGTCGGCCCGGTTGTCCATCCCCTACTGTGTCAGCCGGGCTGCGGCCGACGGCTACATCGCCATGGATCAGTTCCAGGATGAGAAGATCAAGGAACCCCGCGTCCAGGCCTTTATGAAGAGGGTGACTTTGGAGTCGGTGCCGGCGTTCAACGAGAAATACCCTGGAACCCTGGCGGCCGAGGTCGAAATTAAGACCAAGGATGGAAAGCGCTTCCAGGGCGAATCCATCTATCCGAAGGGTCACCCGCAGAATCCCATGACCGGCGAAGAGATCAAGGAAAAATTCCGCCGCCTGGCGTTGAACACCCTGGGCCGGGCGCAGATCGACCGGATCATCGAGACGGCCTTCCGGCTGGAAAAGCTGAAATCCGCCGGGGAGCTGGTCGCGACGCTGATGAAATAGGCACTAATTTTTCCCCTCACCCTACCCCTCCCCCGCAAGGGGAGAGGGAGGTTGAAGGTAGAATCTATATTGCTTGTAGGGGCGATTCATGAATCGCCCCTACGGGCCGTAATGATGACGAAGGAAAAGAGAAAACCAATACCCCAACAACCATGCTACACAACTGAACGACTTCATTCAAAGGACCCGGATGAACCCGGATACAGACGGGAGAAGATGCAAGGACAAATACAAACCTCTGGAGATAGGAGGATTTTAATGAACGTTCGAATCACGGTTCTGTGCGAAAATTTGATCGGGCAGACGACGGGTGCGGGGGAGCACGGGTTTTCCGCCTTTATCGAAACCGAAGTGGGGAATTTTCTCCTCGACACCGGCGCCGGACGCACGGTGGTGGAAAATTCCCTGGCTCTCAAGAAAGATTTGAAGACTGTAAAAAGGGTCTTTCTAAGCCACGGGCACAACGACCACACCGGGGGCCTCCCCCAGGTTCTGAACCTGACCGGGCCGGTGGATGTCCACGCTCATCCGGACATCTTCGTGGACCGCCTGGCCATCCGGAAAGAAGGGAGCCGAGAGTCCAGGCGCTTCGCCGGAATGATTTATAAAAGGAGCTACCTCGAAATCCTCGGGGCCCGCTTCAACCTGAACCCCGAATTCCACGAAGTGGAAAAAGGGGTGTACCTCACCGGCGAGGTCCCCCGGAAAACGCCTTTCGAAAAAAACGACCCGAAGCTCTTCCGGGAGATGGACGGGAAAATGGTGCCGGACCCCCTCCTCGACGACCAATCCGTGGTCCTGGACACGGAAAAGGGCCTGGTCCTGGTCTTCGGCTGCGCCCATTCTGGGATGATCAACACCATCAACCATGTCGTCCAGCGGATAAAAAAAGACCACTTCTATGCCCTCCTGGGAGGAACCCACCTAGGTTTCCTTGATCCGGAACAGCTGGAAGAATCCATCCGCACCCTGAAGGGCATGAAGGTGGACCGGATCGGCGTCTCTCACTGCACCGGCTTTCGGGGGGCCTCCCGCCTGCAGCAGGAATTCGGGGACCGGTTCTTCTATGGGTGGGTCGGCAGCGGCCTGGAGATCTGAGGTGAGTATGATTTCGATCGAGATTCCGGGTTGGGGAAATCTGGACATCGGGAACGTGGTTTTCGACTGGAATGGAACCCTGGCCGAGGACGGAACGCTGATTCCCGAGGTGAAAGAAAAGATTCATGCCCTTTCCAGAAAAGTGAAAATCTACATCCTCACGGCGGATATCCACGGCACGGCCAGCGCGGAAATCCAGGATCTGAAGGCCGAGTTAATGAAGGTCCCGGGGAAGGACAGCAAGACCGGGAAATTGAAATTTCTCCAAACCTTGAGGCCGGAAGCCACGGTGGCCGTCGGGAACGGGAGCAATGATCAATTCATCCTGAAGGAGTCCGCCCTGGGTATCGCCGTCCTGGGGAAGGAAGGATTGTCTTTGGCCGCGATGAAGCATGCCGACCTCGTGGTGAAGGGGATTTCTGATGCCATCGACCTTTTATTGAAGCCCAAAAGGTTGATTGCTACCCTTCGAGAGTGAACCTGCCGATGGATCCAGTTCAAGAGGATGGAAAAAGGCCGTCTTTACGGATAATAAATCCAAAAAGGAGTGGAGTGGAGTGGAAAAGAATAAGATCAAGGTTGTCATCATCGGAGGAGTAGCGGCCGGCCCCAAAGCGGCGGCGAAGGCCCAGAGGTGCGATCCCGATATGGAGGTGGTCATCTACCAGGAAGAAGGGGAAATTTCCTATTCGGGCTGCGGTCTTCCTTATTATGTCGGCGGCATCATCCCGGAAAGGAAAAAATTGCTGATCAAGACTGCAGAGCAGTTTTCCCAAGACGGAATTCAAATTTTGAAACGCCATCGGGTCGACGACATCGATCTCGAGAAACGACACGTTTCTGGCCTGAATCTCGACACGGGTAAACCGTTCGCTAACACCTATGACCGCCTGGTCATCGCCACAGGCTCGGAGGTGATCCGACCAAAAGTTCCCGGCTTGGAGCTGGGAAATGTCTTCCAGTTGCATTCCATTTACGACGCAGATGCCATTCTCCAGAAAGTTCGGTCATCCGAAGTAAAGAACGTGGTGGTAGTCGGGGGAGGCTACATCGGACTCGAGATGGCCGAAGCCCTGACTGCTCTGGGCAAAAAAGTTACCATCGTGGAACTGGCTTCCCAAATTGCCACTCTTTTTGACGAGGATCTAGCTGGAATCCTGCAGCAATACCTTGAGAAAAAGGGGCTCACCGTCCTAACTTCTGAAGGGCTGGAAGCTCTGGGGGGAGTGGATGGAATCGTCCGGCGGGTCCGAACTTCAAAGCGCGAGATACCAGCGGAAGCAGTGTTGCTCAGTTTGGGAGTCCGCCCTCGCGTGGAGCTGGCTCGCAAAGCCGGCTTAAAGATCGGGAAGACAGGGGCCATCTGGGTGAATGAGTATATGGAGACCAGCGCGCCGGGGGTCTATGCCGCCGGCGACTGTGCCGAGACTACCCACCTAGTAACCGGGAAAAGCACCTGGGTTCCCTTGGGTTCCACCGCCAACAAGCAGGGAAGGACGGCCGGAATGAACGTATGCGGCGGCCGTTCTGTCTTCCCCGGGGTCCTGGGCACGGCCATTTTTAAAGTCTTCGATTTCAACGTGGCGAAAACCGGATTGAGCATGAAAGAGGCTCTCCGGGAAGGCTTTGAACCGGTGCAGGCGATTGTGCGGGGGTACGGCCGCGCCCACATTCTGCCGGGAGGACGGGAATCGATATTGAAGGTCGTAGCGGACCGAAAAAGCGGCCGGATCCTGGGAGCGCAAGCCATGGGTGAAGGTCCCTCGGATAAATTCATCGATACCGTGGCCATGGCCCTGCAGGGCAGGATGACCTGCGCCCAACTGGCCACGGCCGACCTGGCCTATTCCCCTCCCTTCAGTCCGGCTCTCTCCCCCGTGATCGTGGCCGCGAACGTGCTGTCGAACAAGATCGAGGGAAAAGTAGGATGGCTTTCCGCCGCCGAAGTAAAAGAAATAATGGAAAGCGGAGATGATGCTTTCGCCATTCTGGACGTCCGGGACTCGAAGGAAGTTCAGGAGAAACGCATACCGGGATCCATCTGGATTCCCCTGGAGGAACTGGAAAGCCGCGTGGGAGAACTCGACCGGGATAAGCAACTGGCGGTCCACTGCCATTCGGGCGCCCGTTCTTATAGAGCCTGTTTGAAACTCCAGCACCGAAAATTCAAAAAAGTCAGGAATGTGGACGGCGGTTTGCTCTGTTGGTGCTACGACCTGGAACAAGAACGCGGCGGGGAGTGAGCCCATTGCACCAGCGTGAGGACGGATAATCCGCGGGAGAATCAATGAATTGCCCGAGAATAGATTCATGTGGGGTTTGACAGGTTGTTCTTTATGCAGATTCGTTTATACCTCCGAAATAAAAGGCAAAGGATCCATATAATCAATAGTTGGCCGGCACCACTTATCGGAGATGCATGATTTTGCGCTCGATGCCATCAAATAAGAAGGGACCCGACATCGCTTCCGCGTCGGTTCCCGACACGCTCGCGGTGCTGCACGTGGACCCAGAGGCAGGTCTCACGCGCGTGGAAGCTAATGCTCGGCTGAAAGAGCACGGCTACAACGAGGTGACCGAGCGACGAGGGCACCCGGTTCTCAAATTCCTCGGGAAATTCTGGGGCGTGTCGGCGTGGATGCTCGAACTGATCATGGTCCTGTCGGCCGTCCTTCGGAAATACTCGGACCTTGCTGTGGTGAGCGCACTGCTGGTTGTCAATGCCGTGTTGAG
>PMCE01000305.1:3964-4119 GCA_003154025.1 Syntrophaceae bacterium | reverse complement strand
GAGGAGGGGAAAAAGCCCGCCACCGTGGACCAGCAGCAGGCCGGGATGACCACCATCGTCTTTTTGCCGAGCACCTGAAGAGCATAACGCATGGAGAGCGAACCGCCGCATCCCGGACACCCGATATGACCGGGGTACAGAAATTCCTCCCGGGG
>PMCE01000305.1:2178-3874 GCA_003154025.1 Syntrophaceae bacterium | reverse complement strand
CCCTCCCCGTGATGGTGCAATGCGGACCGGATCTCCTGGGCGAAGATTCCCGTGGCGCCGAAGGAGACATTGCGGTCCACCACGGCCACTTTCTTCGCCGATTGCAGAACCCGCCGGACCTCTCCCGCGGGAAAGGGGCGGAACATCTTCATCTTCACCAGGCCGACCTTCTCCCCTCTCTCCCGGTAATCGTCCACCACTACCCGGGCCGTTCCGGTGATGGTCCCGCTGGTGACCAGAAGAACGTCGGCATCCTCGGACTGATATTCCTCCAGGATGCCATACCTCCGCCCGAATGCCCGTCCGAAATCTTCATCCGCCTGCTGGGCGACACCTACCGCCTCTTCCATGGCCTGCTGGAGCTTCACCCGCTGCTCCATGTAAACATCGGGCGGAAAGGCGGCGTTGAAGGAACGCGGCGCCTCCACGTCCAATTTGAATGGGGGGTTATAAGCCGGCAAATAGGAATCCACCTCCCGAATATCCGGGATCTCCACCTGTTCGTAGGTGTGGGAAAGGATGAAACCATCCAGGCAGACCATGCTGGGGAGAAGGACCCGCTCCGAGATCCGGTAGGCCATGATGATGCTGTCCAGGACCTCCTGATTGTCCTCGCAATAGAACTGGAGCCACCCCGTGTCTCTCTGGGCCAGGCTGTCCCCCTGATCGCACCACATGGTCCAGGGAGCGGACATGGCCCGGTTCACATTGGCCATGACGATGGGCAGACGGGCGCCCGAGGCCCAGTGCAGAACCTCGTGCATCAAAGCCAAGCCCTGGGNNTTGACAAAATCAGCCTTCAGCTTTCCGCTGGCGCAAAAATCGGACAGGGCTTCCACAATGGTGGTCTGGGGCGAAATGGGATAGGCGGGGATGACCTGGACGCGGGAAAGCATGGCGCCGTAGGCCACCGCCTCGTTTCCGGAAATCACTCGTTCCATCGTTCTTCCTCCAGCACCATGGCTGAACGGGGGCACTCGACGGCGCAGATGCCGCAGCCCTTGCAGTGGTCGTAGTCAATCAGGTACTTCCCCTCCGGAGACTGGAAAGAAACGGCCACGTCCGGACAAACCATGAGGCAGACGTTGCACTGAATGCAGTTCCCGCAGCTGAAACACCGTTCGGCCTCCCCCTTTGCCCGAGGGGGGGGAAGCCCTTTGTGAACCTCGGCGAATCCTCCCTTTCTCTGATTCACTGCAAGGGATGCGCCGCGGATTCGTCCTTTCGCCGGGAAATAGTCCAGGTTGATTTTGTCCAGCCGGACCACTTCCCGGCGATCTTCTTCCGGACTTTCCTTCTCCCCTTGCAGGTATTGGTCGATCGCCTGGGCCCCTCTTTTTCCCGAAGCGACCGCCTGCGAGACGTACCCCTGCCCCGTCGCCGCGTCGCCCCCGGCAAAAAACCCGCGAAGGCTCGTCCTTCCCCGGGCATCGATGGCGATGAGGCCGCTTTCGGCTCTCAGTCCTTCCGGGAGAAAGGAAAGTTCCGCCCTTTCGCCCAAGGCCAGGATCACGCTTTCGGTTTTCAGGGAGAAGCCGGACCCCCGAACGAGAACCGGACTTCTCCTCCCGCTGGCATCCGCTTTTCCCGGCTTGGTCTTCAGGCAATCCAAGGATTGAACTTTCTTTTTTCCAAGAATCTTTAGGGGCGCGGCCTGGAAGATAAAATCCACCCCTTCTCTCCGGGCTTCCTCCAC
>PMCE01000305.1:239-2151 GCA_003154025.1 Syntrophaceae bacterium | reverse complement strand
GATTTTCTTCCCCGAATTCACTTCCTTCAAGAAGGAAAGGCCGTGCCATACCCCCGGAAGGTCATCGCCCGGCAATTTGGGCTTCTGCTCCGCCCAGGCGCCGGTGGCCAGGAAGACCGCCGCGTAGGGCTGCAATTCTTCCAGCCCCAGATTTCCTCCCAGCCTCTTCCCCGTCCGGAATTCAACTCCCAGGCATTGGACCCGTCCGATTTCCTGATCCAGAATATTCCGGGGTAGACGGTACCGGGGAATCCCATACTTCAGCATTCCCCCGGGTTCCTTCATGGCTTCAAAAACCGTCACTCGGTAACCCCTGCGGGCAAGAAAATAAGCACAGGCAAGCCCTGCGGGCCCGGCGCCAATCACGGCAACTTTTTCCCTCTTTTTTTCGATTCCCCGGCCGGCCTTCGCCCCCTGTTTCATTCCCCAGTCCCCCAGGAAGCGCTCCAAAGAGTTGATGGCCAGGGCCTCGTCGTAATCCTTCCGGTTGCAATCGGTCTCGCAAGGATGATGACAGACCCTTCCGCAGGTAGAGGGAAACGGGTTGGACTCCAGAATTTTCTTCCAGGCTTCCTCCGGTTTTCCGTCCGCCAGGGAGGTGAGATAGAAGGAAATATCCTGCTCGATGGGACAGGCCTTCGAACAGGGAGCCCGCCGGGAGACGTAAGAAGGCCGAAGGTATCTCCAGGTCCCTGTCTTATTCCATAAGGTAGATTGCAGAGATATGGATAGGAACGGAGTGTCTTTTAAGGTCTTGACGACAATTTTCTCTTCCATTTTGCTTCCCTTTTCGCCCCTTCGCCCTTTCCCCGCATGTTTTTCCTTGCGCCTTGAACCTTGTACCTTGCGCCTTGTCCGTTTCGCCTTGGACCTTTTACCTGATTTTTACGTTCTGGTACGCTTCCCTCGCCGCCGCCTCGTTCTCCTTTCCTTTTCCCGGAACCGATTCTTTGATGGCCTCAGCAAGCGCCTCGATTCCGATGACTCCGGTAAGTTTGGCAAAAGCCCCCAAAATAGCGGTGTTCACGATGGGCTCGGTGCGGGAGCCGAGGTTGTGTCTTCGGGCAATCCCTCCGGCGTCAACCGTGGCCACCTGAAACTGGGCGGGAAATGCGAAGGCGGAAGGCTCTTGAGGGCTATTCAGGAGGATCGTTCCTCCTTCCTTCAGGCCACCGGTGACGTTCACGGTCTTATAGAGGACGGGGTCGAGGACGATCACGTGATCCGGGGTGTAAACCTCGCTGTGAATGCGAATCTTTCGGTCATCGACGCGGGCGAAAGCTGCCACCGCGGCTCCTCGGCGCTCGGCCCCGAAAAAGGGAAAGGCCTGAACCTTCTTCCCTTCCCGGGCCGCGGCCGTGACCAACAATTTGGACGCCACCACCGCGCCCTGCCCCCCCCGCCCATGAATCCGGATCTCGATCATGGCATTAACTCCAAATGGAATGGGACGCAGATTTTCGAAGAAAATACGGGCTAAGAATCAAAATCTTATTGGGACGCGGATGAACGCGATTTAAAAAAATAAATCTGAAATCTAATATCTGAAATTTAACATCTATTTCTTATCTGCGTCCATCCGCGTCCCAATATTTTTTCTTTTTCACCTTGAACCTTGCGCCTTGAACCTTGGGCCTTGCCGCTAATGCATCCTCGCCCCGCCATCCACGTTGATCGACTGGCCGTTGATATTCTTGGCCTCTTCCGAGACCAGGAACGCCACCAGGCTGGCGATGTCTTCGCCGGTCTGCGGCCGCCGCAGCGGGGTGACCGATTTGACCCGGGCTTCAAATATCTCTTCCGGGCTCTTGTTGGCGAGGGCGGGGAAATTCTCTTTGAACCATACGGCCATTTTCTCCCACATCGGCGTCCAGATATATCCCGGGCAGACCGCGTTGACCGTGATCCGGTG
>PMCE01000305.1:0-219 GCA_003154025.1 Syntrophaceae bacterium | reverse complement strand
ACGGCCCGCGAACATAAAAAAGTCCCCTTCAGGTTCACGCTCATGGATTTTTCCCAGTCTTCCACCGAGTGGTCGATGATCAGGCCCGTAGTCCCCACTCCGGCATTGTTGACCAGGATGTCGATCCGGCGAAAATTCTCCAGGGCGGACCGCAACATTCTTTCCACATCTTTTTCTACGGAAACATCCATCGGCATCGCCAGAACACGATTTCCCAGG
>PMCE01000540.1 GCA_003154025.1 Syntrophaceae bacterium | reverse complement strand
CATTGACACCCTCTTCTTCCCTCTGCTAATCTCCTATACACAAATCTTCTTTCAGGGAGGCGTGCTTTCATGAAAGCGGCTATATACCACGGCATTCGGGATATCCGGGTGGAAGAGGTCCAGGAGCCCAAGCCCGGACCCGGTGAGGTCAAAATCAGGGTGAAATACTGCGGGATCTGCGGGTCCGACCTGCACGAATACCAGCACGGCCTTTTCCCGGAGAGCCCCTTCGGCCATGAGGCCTGCGGCGAAGTCGTGGAGGTCGGCTCGCAGGTAAGGGGCTACCGGACCGGGGATCGGGTCATTCCTCTCAACAAGGGGGCTTATGCGCAATATATGGTCTGCCCTCAGGAACGGCTGTTAAGAATTCCCCCGGGCATGAGTTGGAATCAGGCGGCGGTGGTCGAGCCTCTCGCCGTGGCAGCCTATTCGATTGAAAAAGCAGGCCTGCAGCCGGGGATCACGGCGTTGATCACCGGCGCCGGGCCGGTGGGGCTCATGACCATCCTCGGCTTGAAGGCGATCGGCATCGAAAAGATCTACGTAACTGAAGTCTCGGAAACCAGACGAAAGAAAGCCGAAGAGATGGGAGCCTCTCTGACCTGCAACCCCCTGAAGGTGAAGGTCTCCTCCTGGGTCAAAGAGTTCACATCCGGCCGCGGGGTGGACGTGGCCTTCGAATCCGTGGGCATTGAAGCCTCCCTTAAGGACTGCCTCACTTCGGTGCGGTTCCAGGGGAAGGTGGTCGTGCAGGGAATTTTTACCGACCGGGTTCCCATCCACATGCTGGGTTTTGTGACCCGGGAGATGAACATGATCGGGACGAATTCCGCCAATCCCACCCTAGCCATGAGCTGGATAGAGAAGAAGTCGGTCAAACCCGAAATGATGGTCACGAAAATCATTCCCCTGGAGAATATCTCGGAAGGGTTTGAAGGGTTGACGAAACCCATCAAGGAAGACATCAAAATCCTGGTTGAACCCTGAAGCCGCCGGAAAATAANNTCGACCTCCGGCAGAACAAAGGGGTTTGCCGCCGAAAGATTTTCAGGCCCCGGTATTCGTGGCCTTGATGGCCTCTTCGCGGATGAGAGTCAGGGCTTGCCCCTTCAAGGTCAGAAAGGCTTCGGTGGCTTTCATTTCATAGCTCCTGGGCCGGGGAAGGGGGATATCGATTTCGGCTTTGATTTTTCCCGGCCTGGCGGTCATGACGAAGACCCGGTCGGAAAGGAAGATGGCCTCCTCCACATCATGGGTCACAAACAGAATGGTCTTGTGCAGTTCCTCCCACACCTGGGTCAATAGTTCCTGCATCAGCGAGCGAGTCTGGGCATCCAGGGCGCCAAAGGGCTCATCCAGCAATAAGATCGCCGGGTTGTTCGCCAGCGCCCGGGCGATGGCCACCCTTTGTTTCATCCCCCCGGAGAGCCCCTTGGGATAGGTGTTCTCGAACCCTCGCAGGCCCACCTTCTCCACAAACTCCCGGGCGATCTGTTCCTGCTTTCCTTTTTCCAGGCCCGATATCTCCAGGCCGAATTGAATATTCTCCTTCACCGTGAGCCAGGGGAACAGGGTGTAGCTCTGGAAGACCATGCCCCGGTCCTGGCCGGGCTCGGTGATGACCCTGCCGTCCATCCTCGCCACCCCCGAGGTGGGCTTGGTCAATCCGGCCGCGATCCGGAGAAGAGTGGATTTCCCGCATCCCGATGGGCCCAGGATGGTGGCGAATTCCTGGTTGCGGATCTTCAGGTCCACTTCATCGATGGCCAGCACATCCTGCTCGCCGGAGCGGTACACTTTGGTCACTTTGTGGATGTGAAGTTTTACTTCTTCGGCCACTTTCCTAATCCATCCAGGGGAATAAACGACGATAAAGCCACTTGAAAAAATAGTCCGTGATCAGCCCCAGCATGCCTATGGTCAGAATGCCGAAGATGATGTTGCCCGTCCGGAGCATTCTCTGGGAGCTGATGATCATGTACCCGATCCCCGAAGCCGAGGCGACGAGCTCGGCCACGATGATATAGGTCCAGGCCCAGCCGACGATGATTCTCAGGGTGTCCAAAATTCCCGGCATGCTGGCCGGGAGGAGCACTTTGCGGATGACCTGGAGACGCCTGGCGCCGAGGGTATAAGCGGTTTCCAGCATGTCCTTGTGCACATTTTTGGCCACCACGGCCACCATGAGCACGAGCTGGAAGAAGCTGCCCACGAAGATGATGGCGATCTTTTCGACGTCCCCGATTCCCAGCCACAGGATGAAGAGGGGGATGAAGGCGGAGGCCGGCATGTAGCGGACGAAACCGACGACTGGCTCGGTGAAGGCCTCGGCGGCCTTGAAGGTCCCCATGATCAGCCCCAGGGGGACCCCGATCACCGCGGCGAGCAAAAAGCCGGCCATCACCCGGTAGACGCTGTTGAGGATATCGGTGCTGAAATTCAATTCCGAGAAGAGGTCGTACCCCGCCTCGAAGACTCTTCCCGGGGAAGGGAGGAAGAGAGGGTCGATCAGCCCCCCGTAAGTCAGAATCGCCCAGACGCCCAGGAAGAAGCCGAAACTGCCGAAGGTCAAAAAGACATAAAGACTGCTCGGGATGGGCTCCCGCGGGTGAAAAAAGTCCTTGAGCTTCCGGGGAGCCCTTTCCGATGGTTTTTCTTTCCTTGCTTCCATCATCCCAAGCCCGACGATGCTTATAAGAACGACCCGTCGATAAGGTCGGCGGCCTGGGGTTTCTTTTGGATCAGCAATAATTCCGCCCAGAGGTCGGCTGCCCGCTGGGTCACTTTGTATAGCAGTCCCGGATTTTTCGCCGTCCCGAAATATTCCTTATTCTCCTTCTCCCCGTAGAAACGGACACCGGTCTTCTCCTTGGTGAACTCTTCGGGCTTCTGTCCGGTGAACTTGGCCATGATGGCATCGGCTTCCTGGGGGTTGTCGGCCGCGAATTTCACCGCTTCGTTCCAGGCGGCGATTATTTTCTTCACATCCTCCCCCCGCTTCTTCAGGAAATCGGGTTTGAAGGCCAATGAGTCCACGATGATCCCGGGCGTCTTGTCGCTGGAAAGAAGGACGTGGCCGAAGGGAGTCTCCTTCGCCCTGGAAAGCCACGGCTCCCAGGTCACCGCCGCATCCACTTTCCCGGCCACGAAGGCCGACCCTGCATCCCCCGCCTTCATATCGATCGTCTTGAGGTCCCTGAGTTTCATCCCGTTCTGGGAAAGAACATAGTTGAGCCAGAAATAGCTCGCCCCGGCGCCCAGCTGGGCGGCCACGGTCTTTCCTTTCAGGTCTTTGATCGTCTTGATCTCTTTCTTGGAGACCATCCCGTCTCCCCCATGCGAATCATCCAGGGCCAGGACCTGTTTCAAGGGGATGGGGTTCTCCGCGGCGGCGGTCATGACATGGGTATCCACGGTCGTGCAAAAGCCCTGGATCTTGTCGGCGGCAAAGGCCACCCTCCGGTCAGCCGGGCTTTCGATGACCACCACTTCCACTTCAATCCCGCGTTTTTGGAAAAAGCCCTTCTCTTTGGCCAGGTACAGGGGGGCATACCCCAGCCAGGTGGACATTCCCAACTTGATGGGCTCAGCTGAAAAAGCAGAGCCGGAAAATAAAAATAATAAAGCGACGATCCCGATCATCCAGCTTTTTTTCATTCCTCCATCTCCTTTCTTGCTTTTTATCGGCCAAAGCCTCTACCACAACGGTGAATTTTTCCACAAAGGCAAAAGAAAATCAATGGATTTGTAAGCCCTGTCTCCCTTCACTTTTCAGCGAGAAGGCGCAAGGTGCGTTGAATTTCTGGCGTTGCCAGACCCGGCGGGCCACAAGATTAAAATTCGCGGAAAATGGATTCCGCAAAGTGAACGGGGGCAAGATTTGTTGGCTCCTCCGGACGGAAAACAGGATGGCCGGGCTCCTGAGCATTACTTTTTTTCAAAGGAAGGAGAGGAAACGAATCCTTTTCCCCTTGGGAGGAAGGTGCTCAGTCGGGGATCAGGCATAGCCGAATAGGCGAGGAACGAAGAGAACGATCGGGGGGAGAAAGGAAACAATCATCAGGACGACCACCTCGACGGCCATGAAAGGGAGGATCGCCCGGGACAACCTTTCCAGGGAAATTTTGGCGATCGTGCAGGCGACGAAGAGACAGACTCCCACGGGAGGAGTGATCAACCCGATCGAAAGATTGAGAACAAATACCAGTCCTACGTGCAGCGGATGGAGCCCGAGGGAAACCAGCGCCGGGTGAAGAATCGGGGAGAGAAGGATCACCGCAGCCCCGGTTTCCATGAACATCCCCACGATGAAGAGAAAGATATTAACGAAAAAAAGGACCACGTACGGGCTCGTTCCCAGGGACAGAAAAAAAGCGGATAGGCGCTGGGGCACCTGTTGGGAAGCAAGGACCCAGGCCAGAATATTCGCCGTAGCGATGATGAACAGAATGATGGAAGTGGTCACCCCGGAAGAGATCATGATTCCGGCAAGCCGCCCCCAGGTGACTTGCCGGTAGACCAGAACACCCACTACAAAGGCGTAGAAGACCGCCACTCCCGCGGCTTCCGTGGCGGTGAAGATCCCCGAAAGGATCCCGCCCAGGATGATCACCGGCATCATCAGAGCCAGGATGGCTTCCCTGCTTCCCCGCAAGATCTCCCCCAGCCCGGCCCGCCTTTTTCGCTGGATGAAGGCGTATCGTTTGGAGAGGATATACACCACCGCCATCAAGCCCCCTCCCAGGAGGACCCCGGGCACAAACCCGGCGATAAACATCCCGCCTACCGAAACCCCTACCGTGCAGGCGTAGACTACCATGGTAATACTGGGAGGAATAATCGGGCCATTCACCGAGGCGGAAGCCACGACCGCCGCGGCAAAATCCGTGTCATAACCTTCCTTTTCCATGGAGGGGATGAGAATCGAACCCAGGGCCGCGGCGTCCGCCACACCTGCGCCGGAGATTCCCGACAGGAACATGGAGGCCACGATCGTGGTATGCGCCAGCCCTCCCCGCAGATGGCCCACCAGGAGGTTGGAGAAAGCCACCAGTCTCTTGGTAATTCCACCGGCGTCCATCAATTCTCCGGCCAGGATGAACAACGGGATGGCCAGCAACGGGAACAAATCGAGGCCGGTGAACATTCGCTGGGGAACCAGCTGAAGGGTCACCACCCCGCTCTTCCACAGCCCCACGAGCCCGGTAAACCCCAGGCAGAAGGCGATGGGCACGCCGATCAGAAGCGTCCCGAAAAAGGCGATGATGAGCAGGAGGGCCATAAAAGCCTTTCACTTTTTCCGGATCTGCTCGAGGTCCCCGAGGACCAGGTGGAGCAGATGAACGATCATAAAGATTCCGGCGACGAAAAAACCGGAATAAGCCCAGAGCATGGAGATCTCCATGGCGGGCGATTTTTGCGAGGTAAAAAAGGCCCCCAGGGTAATCCCTTCCCGGATCACCACGAACAGAAAGACGGCGATCACCGCTTTTCCGAGGAGCAGGACCCAGGGGCGAATTCTCGGGCCCAGCCGTTCGACAAGGAGCGTGACGCCCACATGAGCCCCCTGGCGAACGGCCACGCTGGCCCCAACCAGGGCCATCCAGATCATCAGGTACCGGGCCAACTCCTCAGACCAGGAGATTGAGCTTCCCAAGACATAACGGGAGAATACCTGGGCGATGATGACTACGGAGATCCCCCCCATGAAGAGGAAGATGAGCCCTTTGGCCAGAGTGACACAGAATCGGCTGGCCTGGTCCGCCCAGGCTTGCAGGGTCTTCACGGATCTATGCTACCCCTTCATTTTCCGGCGTTCTCGATAGCTTTCATCATCTTGGCGATCCATTCCTTCCCGGTCTTCTTCTCGATCACGTTGATCACCGCCCCCTGAGAGGCTTTCTTGAAAGCTTCCTTCTCCGCGGGAGTGGGAGAGTAAACCTGGAGCCCCTTTTTGCTCATCTCTTCCAGCTTGGTCGCTTCGGCCACCGCCACCCCGGCCCGTTTCACGTAGCTGGCCATGGTGG
>PMCE01000334.1 GCA_003154025.1 Syntrophaceae bacterium | reverse complement strand
ATGAAGACCACGTCGTCATCCCGGACCTGCCGGGCCACGACGGAAGCCATCAATTCCGCGGTTGAGAAGGCTTTCGGCTCGGTCATGGATTTCCCTCCGGGTTGGTCAATAGGGGAATGCGATAATTTTCAAATTCCATTTGTTGTACCCTGGACAGCCGCTCGGAGCCGACTTTCTCTTTATAGGCTTCGAAATCCTCAAGCCCGTATATCCATTCTTCCATCCAGGAAACGATCCCCTCGCGGGTCTTGGAAGCGGCCACCGTCTCCCGCCGGAAAGGGATGTCCATCCAGTAATAGCCGGACACGGGCAGCGGGTGGCTGCAGAAGGGGACCTCCACCACCGCGGATACGCAGTAGGAGGGAATGGCGGTCATGTTGGGGATCTTCCGGATTTCGCTCGTGGGAATGATCTCCTCGCAGGTGACGACCACGGTCTTGGCGGCGCGGGCGATGTTGTCGTCATTCCCCAGCATCCCCCAGATCTGGGCGTTGCCGGTCTTATCCGCGCGTTGCACGTGGATAAAAGCCACATCGGGGCGGGCTGCGGGCACCAGGGCAACCGGGCCGCCCCCGTACGGGTCCTCCATGACCTTGATGTCGGGGTTGTGGGTGATGATGTCCGAGCCGAGCAGGGATTTCACCGGCATAAAGGGCAAGCCCAGGGCCCCGGCCATGAACCGCATGGACATGCCGAAGTTTGAAGACTCTTGGATCTCCAGGTAATTGGGGACGCCTTTTTCCACCGCTCTCCGGTAATTGTTGCCGATGCCGACGACCCCTACCCAGATATAGGCGCATTCCACCCGGCGCACGCATCCGCCGGCGATCAAGATTTCCGCCGAATCACAGGTTGTGGCGGTTATGAAGGTTAGGTTTCTCTTCCGCTGGCGGATGATCTCGTAGGAGACGGCCATTGGTTCCCGCCCGGCGATGCCCCCGAAAGACACGGAGCATCCATCGCTGACAAAACGACTGACCGCTTCCTGCAGGGTCATGAGTTTGCCTTCCGGGTCCGGCATGAATAGCCTCCTTCCACAATCAATTCCAGGCGGAATGTATAATAATTCCCCGGTTGGGGTCAAGACACATTTGCGGCCTGCCCGGTTTCATTTTGGAGATTTCCTTTGTTGTGCCCCGGGGCTGAAAAAGCCTCCCATGACTTGGCCTTCATCTGATTTATCCAAAGCGAAAGCGGGCAAAACATTTGCAGAAGAAGCGGGAAAGTTTCTTTTGAGCGGCCGGGAGCAGAATTTCCCCATCGCCGGGTTAAATAAAACCTTGACCATGATACCACATTGTGGTATATTGAAATCAAAAGAAGGGTTTCCGGGCCCGTCAAAATGCTGGTCAGGGAGAACGAAAAGGCGAAAGCTTGGGAGGGAACTCTGGACGGAATCCGGGGAGAAGAGGCACAAGCGAATCTCTTCGGTAAAAGGCGGGTTTCGGAAAAAGCAGCCGCACGGAAGCGAATTCTCTGCGGCTTTTTTGTTTTTGGGGGCCGAGTGAAAGTGCGTTTTTTTCCCCTTCTCATGGCGAATAAAAAAAGATAAACTCTTTTCAACGGGTCTCTCGGGGCTGACCGAAGGGCCTCCTGATCCAAATCATTAAGATTCCCGGCGACAACAAGGATAATCCAAACATGAGGATGACGGAGGTAAGCACCATTGATTGAAATAAGATGGCATGCCCGAGGCGGGCAGGGGGGGTTTACGGGGGCTAGATTACTGGGGCTCGCGGCCTCGGTATTCGGCAACCATTATGCCCAGGCTTTTCCCTCTTTCGGGCCCGAGAGGAGAGGCGCTCCGGTGCTGGGATTCACCAGGATTGATGACCGGCCGATTACCGACCACAGCCAGGTGTATTCGTGCGAGTATGTGGTGGTCCTGGATGAGGGCCTCATGGAAACCGTGGACGTGACCAAAGGGTTAAAGGACGGGGGCATCATCCTGATCAATACCAAGCTGGGCCCGGAACGTTTCCCCTTCAAGGGAAACTTCAGGGTGTTAACCGTCGATGCTTCCGCCATCGCCATGGAGGAGATGGGGACTCCCATCGCCAATACGGCCATGCTGGGAGCCTTCGGGGCGGTGAACGACTTGATCGGTCTCGACTCCATCCTGAAAGCCGTCGACAAGGGTATGCCGGAGAACCTGCGGGAGAAGAACAAAAAAGCCATTGAGCGGACTTATCAGCTCGTTCGGGGGAGAAAGTAAATGGCCAAACCCAAGATCGTCAAATTCCAATTCCCGGAATGCCTGGAGGAGATGCCCCTGGGGCCCAGTGCGGCCGCCGGGATCCTGACCGAGCCCAACGCCGGCTGGAGGGTGCAAAGACCCATCCTCGACCATTCCAAATGCAGCAAGTGCCTGATGTGCTGGGTGCTATGCCCCGAAGGGGTGATCGATAAAACCGGCGAGAAACTGGAGATCGACATGAATTACTGCAAAGGTTGCGGGCTGTGCGCCCATGAGTGCCCGAAGAAGGCCATCACCATGGTCCGGGAGGGGGAATAGAATGAGCAATCACCCGAACGGCTCCCATGCGGATTTCCTGAACGGAGACGAAGCCGTAGCCTACGGCGCCAGATTGTGCCGGCCCCACGTGATCGCCGTCTATCCCATTACCCCCCAGACGATCGTCGTGGAAAAGATCTCCGAGTTCGTGGCCAATAACCAGATGAAATGCGAGTTCATCCACGTGGAAAGCGANNATGCACGAGATGCTCCACTACGTGAGCGGGAGCCGGTTTCCCGTCGTCATGATGAACGCCAACCGGACCCTGGCCGCTCCGTGGAATATCTTCGGCGACCAGAGGGATTCCCTGTCCCAGAGGGATACGGGATGGATCCAGGTCTATGTGGAAAACGGACAGGAAGCCCTGGACATGATCATCCAGGCTTACGCCATAGCGGAGGACGAACGGGTCTATACGCCGGTGATGGTAAACCTCGATGGGTTTGTGAATACGCACACTTTCGAACTGGTAAACATACCGGAACAAAGCGAGGTGGACGCTTTCCTGCCCCTCTTTAAATCCAAGAACGCCGTCGATTTCCACCATCCCCGAAGCTTCTGCATGACCGCTTCCACGGAATGGAACATGGAGTTCCGGTACCAGCAGCAGGCGGCCATGGATCAGGCCAGGGGAGTGATCGCCGAAGTCGATAAGAGATTCGGGGATCAGTTCGGGCGGGGTTACGGCGGAATGGTGGAAGAGGTTCGATGCGAAGATGCCGATGTGATCCTGGTCGCAATGGGCAGCGTGGTCGGCACTTCCAGGATCGTGGTGGACCAATTGAGGGCCCGGGGGTTGAAGGTCGGCCTGGTGAAGCTGAGGTTTTACCGGCCTTTCCCCGGTGAATACTTTAAANNGCCAGCGCCGGCACGTGCCCCAAAGTGATCAATTTCATCGCCGGCATCGCGGGAAGAGACATCACCAAGGAAAACCTTGAGGACATGTATAACAAACTCTTTCGTTTCGCCCAGGGGAAGGACGAGAAAGAAATGCAATTCATCGGATTGAGGTGGTAATCATGGTCAAGGCAAAAGACCTTACGGATGAAGAGTACCTATACGGTCATAAAGGCTGTCCGGGATGCGGCCTCGGCACGATCGGCAGGCTGGCCTTGAAGATTCTGGGGGAAAGGACGATTGTCGCCCTCCCGGCGAGCTGCATGTCCACGGTTACCACGATCTACCCCCAGATGAATTATTCCGTCCCCTCGTTCACCATGGCTTTTGCCGGAACGGGGGCCGTGCTGACGGGCCTGTCCGCAGGGCTGAAGGCGCAAGGCATTACCGATGTTAATGTCCTGGGAATGGCCGGCGACGGCGGTACGGCCGATATCGGCCTGCAGGCCCTGTCAGGGGCCGTGGAGCGGGGCGATGATTTCATCTACATCTGTTACGACAACGAGGCCTACATGAATACAGGGGTCCAGAGGAGCAGCCTCACCCCGATCGGCGC
>PMCE01000315.1 GCA_003154025.1 Syntrophaceae bacterium | reverse complement strand
CCCCCCCACCCTAACCCTCCCCCTCGCGGGGGAGGGGAGGGAGGGGGTGAAATCATTCGTTAGATTTTGGGAGGATGTCATGAGAGCAATTGAACAACTCGAAAAAGAACAGATGCGCATGGACATACCCGAATTTCGGGCTGGCGATACGGTCAAGGTTCATGTGAAGATCAAAGAGGGGGAGAAGGAGCGGATTCAGGTCTTTGAAGGCATCGTGATCCGGAAACGCCAGGGGGCCAGCCGGGCCAGCTTCACTGTCCGGAAAGTTTCTTACGGTGTCGGCGTGGAACGAATCTTCCCCACCCACTCCCCGGCCATCGATCACATCGAAGTCATGCAGAAAGGAAAAGTGCGCCGGGCCAAGCTCTATTACCTGCGAGGGTTAAAAGGCAAGGCCGCCAGGATCAAGGAGCAGAGAACCAATTAATTTCAGATTTTAGATTTCAGATTGAAGCCCAACCTTTTTTCAAGATCTGCAATCTACAATCTGCCATCTTAAATCAGTTACTTATGGGCTGGGAACCATTCGAGGAGAAAGTTCGCGAGCAGGGCTTTCAAGTCATTGCCGGGCTGGATGAGGCCGGCAGGGGTCCTTTGGCCGGGCCGGTGGTGGCAGCGGCAGTCGTTCTTCCCAAAACCCGGAGCATAAAAGGGGTCGCGGATTCCAAGACCCTGACCGCCGAGCAGAGAGAGAAGGCTCTGTCGCTCATCCAAAAAAGAGCCCTAGGGATTGGAGTCGGAATCGTGGAGGCCGAGGAGATTGATCGCCTGAACATTCTCCAGGCCTCCTTGAAAGCCATGGAACTGGCGGTAAGAGACCTTCCCCTTCCCCCGGATTTTCTCCTGGTCGACGGACTCCATTCCATTCACCTTCCCCTCAAACAACTGGCCATGCCCAAGGGCGACGGCAGATGCCTTTCCATCGCCGCCGCCTCCATCGTGGCCAAAGTCACCCGGGACCGTCTGATGGTGGCTTACCACGAAAAATACCCGGAATACAATTTTGCCAAGCACAAAGGATACGGGACCCGGGAGCACCTCCAGGCTCTCCAGGAACACGGGTGCTGCCCCATCCACCGTCAATCTTTCCAGCCAATCTATCAGCTCTCTCTCTTATGACCCAAGAGCGGATCTCCCTCGGTAAAAAGGGTGAAGAGCTGGCGATTTCCCAGCTCAAGGCGCTGAGATACAAAATCTTGGAGCGGAACTTCAAATGTTCCCTGGGAGAGATCGACGTCATCGCCCGGGATAAGAATACCCTGGTCTTTGTTGAAGTGAAAACCCGGGCGACTCGAGACTTTGGGGGACCGGCGGCCGCGGTCCATGAGCGGAAGCAGCGCCAGCTCTCCAAGGTTGCCCTGGTTTATTTGAACCAGAAGAAGCTTTTCAACATCCCCGCCCGATTTGATGTGGTGGCCGTAGAGCTCCTTCCTCCCTCTCCGCGTATTGAAGTGATCCAGAATGCCTTCGAACTCTGCTACGAATAAAAGCCTCTGGTTTCCGGTTCCACAACGCTGGTGAAAGGGAAGCGGTTCTTGCCGAAAAGGACTCTTGAATTCAGATTTTCTCCAGGCCGTACATTCGGGCGGCGTTGTCACGAAGAATCATGCGCCCCGCATTATCTGCCTGTTGGAAGGTCAGCAGACCCAATCTGACGGCATCCCCCAAGGCCTCCGCCAGAGCGATCTTGGCGGTCTTGGCGGCCAACCAGGGGATTTCCGGCGTGTCATGGCCGCCGCTGCCAACCATCAGCTTGGAGAGAGGGGCGATCCCGATCACGTCCTTGTAGCATTCAACCAAACGCAGTGAAACCCATGGAGTGGTCCAGCTCATGTCCACCCAGACGTGAGGAAAAGCATGAGCCAGTTCCGCCGCATGCTGTAGCCAAGGATAGGCCGCATGGAGGAATACAATCCTGGTTTGTAGGAATTTTGGCTGCCTGATGAGGGGAACCAGCAAAAAGGGGTCGGCGTTGGAAATGGGCCCATCCCAGAGACCCCCGGTGCACCCGCTGTGGAGATGAAGAGGGATCCTTAGCTCCTGACACTGGAGAAGGGTATGGGTGAAGATAGCCACATATATTTTCTTAAATGCTTCTGAATTCTTTGCTTTGGCCCTCGGGTATATGGCTTCCGCCTCCCCATCCGAGACCGCCTGCACTCCGAAGCCCACTTGCTCGGCCAGATGGCATTTGACTCCCACAAATCCATCTTGCTTTACCGCTCTATCCAAAGTCGCGAGGTACTCCCGCAGCATTTGTTTGTAAGATTCCGATTGATCGAGCAGCTTATCGATGAGCGGGTCCATCTGGAACAATCTCATGACCCTTCCGGGGATCAAATTAAGGAGGGGGTCATTCCTGGGCAGGCCGGTGTCCAAAACAGATCCGACAATTCCTGCGTCTTCATAGAGCCTCCGGGCATAGACCGCAAAGTTCTCCGAGGTTCGCCGGTTGCGCTCGGCGGCCACGGCCTCCAACTCGGCTGGGCAGCCCAATAGTCTCGATAGCTGGCAAACCATGGTTTGGACCACCCCCATATGGCATATGTGATGACGGAGTTCATCCGTGATCCCCCAAAGCCTGGCTTTTTTAACTCCCTCCTTGGGCATATCGCCTATTCCATGGAAAAACACCCGGGCGAGTTCGACGGGGTCCAGGGTGGCCTTCTGGGTTTCAAAAGGATGGCTATGGTTGTCAATCACCGGGACCTTGGCAAAATCGATCATGGTCGTACACCTCTTTTTCTTTTCATTGGTATCCTGAAAATGGTCCAAAGTGCCTCGGACCCTGTATAGACTTTCGCCTTTTGGTTGTCAATAGAGAACTTTTTTAATGAACAGAATGCGAAATATTGGAGGCAGGAGTAGGAATTTGATCAGGAAAAATGATGTATCCCGGGTTTTCCTTTAATTTCTGGGTTGTGGCTCCGGCATCCTGAATTCTATCGGTTTGATTTTGAACTTTGCTATTTGGGTATTCTCCGGTATTCTATCGTTCATGGACCCCTCGATTCTCCAAGACCAGACCGGCTTCCGTCAGCAGGTCATCGAAGCCCTATCCAGAGAGCCTGTGGATTATGTAGAACAGTTTGCCTTTATCCATCGGCAGAGGGAAACCAAGGAGAGCTTTGCCGGGGGAGGGGTTCTTCTTCCGCTTTTTTTCCAGGGAGAACAGGAATCGGGAGGAAAAAGAACCGGCGAATACGTCTTCCTGCTGAACAAACGATCCAAGAAAGTCCTGCAGCCCGGAGACCTCTGCGCGCCCGGCGGAGGAATTCGCCCCTTTCTGGACTCCATTACCCAGAAACTGCTGAGATTCAGGCTCCTGCCTGGAGTTGGGGGCCCCGGTTTGGAGTTGACCAGGAGGAAAGGGAAAGAGGCCTATGAAAAGGTCCTTTTTCTTCTGGGGAATGCCCTGCGGGAGAGCTGGGAAGAATTGCGCTTGAGCCCCTTCAACGTGGAATTTCTCGGCCCCCTGCCGAGCTATCAGCTAACCAGCCGGAGATGGATCATCTTTCC
>PMCE01000513.1:25132-26301 GCA_003154025.1 Syntrophaceae bacterium | reverse complement strand
TAAGCCACACCCAGGTTGTAATGGGCCTTGGCGTATTGAGGGTCGAGGAGCAGGGCCTGCTTGAGCTCCCCGATGGCTTCGTCCAGCATCCTCTTTTGCCCGTAGGCCGCCCCCAGATTGCCATGGGCCAGGGCGAGCTGCGGGTCGAGGGTGATCGCTTTGCGGTGCTCCTCGATGGCTTTGTCCACGAGCCCATTGCGCATATAAGCCGCCCCCAGATTGGTCCGGGCCTGGGCGCTGCGGGGATCGATCTCCACGGCCTGGGAGTAAAAGGAGATGGCTTCCGCCAACATTCCCTTTTGCTCATAAGCCAGGCCGAGGTTGGTGTACGCCGGAGCGTAACGGGGATTCATCTCGATGGCCTGCCGGTAAGCCCGGATGGCTTCGTCCAAAAGGCCTTTGCGGCGAAACGCCATTCCCAGGTTATTATGAACCACGGCCTGGGTCGGGTCCAAGGCCAACGCTTTCCGGTGTTCCGCAATCGCTTCATCGACCCGGCCTTTGGCCAAATAGGCCGCCCCCAGATTGGTACGGAGCAAGGCGTTGCGCGGGTCGGTCTCCAGAGCATTCAGGTGGGCGGAGATGGCCTCGTCGAACCTTCCTTTCTGCTCATACGCCACCCCCAGGTTGGTGTAGGCCCGGGTGTAGCGGGGGTTTGTTTCCACGGCCTTCCGATAGGCTTCCACGGCTTCGTCGAGCAATCCCTTTTTCTGGTAGGCCGTGCCGAGGTTGTTCAGAGTCATGGGGTGCCGGGGGTCGATGGACAGAGCTTTCCGGTATTCGGAGATGCCTTCCTCCAGCCTTCCCTTATCCGCGTAAAAATCCCCCAGGCCGGTCCGGGCGGCGGTCATCTCAGGGTAAACGGCGAGCGCGCTTTTCCACAGCTTCTCCCCGTTCTCCCATACCTTCATCCGCTCCCGGCTCATTCCGGCCAGGATTGCCAGGACCAGGGCCAGGGACAGAAAAACCGGCGCCCTCAAGTAGAGAGTGCTTTTCTCCGTCCAGCTTTCCAAACGGCTGAACGCCCAGCCCGCGAGGAAGAAGAAGCCCAAGAGAGGGAAATAGACTAACCGGTCGGCGGCTACAAAGTCGCCAAAGGGGACTAATTTCATCGCCGGGAGCAGGGCGATCAGGAAAAACGCCTGTCCGAAGAATATCTCGCGGTATCG
>PMCE01000513.1:8464-25079 GCA_003154025.1 Syntrophaceae bacterium | reverse complement strand
AAGAACACTGCCGAGGAAAAAGGGAATTTTTTCGTAAATCATGGATCGATTCCACTCCCGGCCGCGAAAACGGTCCAGGAGTAGAAGAAGAAAGGGGAACATCAGCCCCACCGGTTTGGAGAGCAGAGAAAGGAAGAAAAAAAAGATCGATCCGATAAGAAATTTCTTCGACGGTCTTTCCAGATAGCGAAGGTAGGAGATGAGCGAAGAGAGGAGGAAAAAAGCGCCCAAAAGGCCCTTGCGCTCCGTCACCCAGGCTACGGCTTCCACATTCAGGGGGTGGACGGCGAAGAGAGCCGCTCCCCCGAAGGCCAAGAAGAGGTTCCGGCTGAGGAGGTAGAAGAAGACGAATACCAGCAGGCCATTCAAAACGTGGAGAAGAACATTCACCCGATGAAATGCCCCGGGATTGAGGCCGAAGAGAACGTAATCGACGGAATAGGAAAGGAAGGTCAATGGGATATAGTAATTGGAAATCCTGGCGGAGTGAAGCAAGATTTCTTTTAAACCTTGGGGAGAAAATTGCTTGATCTGAGGGTTGTCTACGACGAGGATCGGATCGTCCCAGTTGACGAATTCATAGTCCGCGACCGGCCAGAAGACCCAGGCGGGGATCAAGATGAGGGCCAGGAGAAGCAGCCAGATCGGCCAGCGCCGCCTCCCCGGCTCCTTCGGAGAGAAAGGGGGAGAGTTTCCCTTTGCTCCCGCCGCGGTGGGCTGCTGACCGGCCTTCTTGAGAGTTTTCTTCTCCGGTGACCTTTTAGCCATTCATTTCTTTCTGATCCCTCATCCGCATGTCAGGCGTATGTCAGGGCCATTTTGCAACGAATCGAACCCGGAGACAACAATAAATTTAAGCAGGCATCTTCCCACCGCGCGGCGCAGCCGCAACCATCGGGTGAGAGAACCTCGCCCCCGCAGGTCACGGGGGCCCCGCGATCCGGAGTCCCCTATTCAGATTTCGAGGCACCGCACTCCAGGAGGAAAGAAAGCGGAGCAAACTTTCACAGGAAATAATCAAACCATTTCTGGGCCAGGTGGCGGAAGAGCGTACTCCGTTCATGCCCCATCCCGGGGATCTCCAGGAGCGTCTTGACGCCGGGGATTCGCTGGAAGAGTCTGCGCACCGAGACCGCCGGGGCAATGGGGTCGGTTTCGCCCAGAGACATGAAGACGGGGCTGTGGATCTGATCGGCAAAGGAGAGGGTGTCGAAATACCCGAGAGTCCGCACCGCCCCTTCTTTCTTCTCCGGAAACCGCCGCAGGTATTCCTTCAGTTCTCCATAGAGGCCTCCCACCTCATGGGTCAGGACATAATCATAATCGGTCAACCAGGGAAGGTCGCAGGCCGCGGCTTTGACCTGCCCGCTCAACGCGGCGGCGATAAGGGCCAGGGCTCCGCCCTGGCTCGTCCCCATCACTCCCAGGCGTCCGGGGTCGATCTTTTCGAGCTTCGACAGGACCTTGATCGCCAGCAGGCAATCGATGACGATGGATCGATAGACATACCGGTCTTGGTCCTCAACGGTACGGGCGATGAGGGGGGCCGGAGAGTACCGATCGAACCCCTTGCTCCCCATGAGCATGCCCCGGTGGGAGAAGTTGAAGACCGCGTAACCGGCGCTCACAAAGTCGGAATCGATCAGCACCTCTCCCCCGTATCCGGCAAAGTGAAGGAGTACCGGGAAACGGCCCTTTCCGGGATAACGGGGATATTGCAGCAGGCCGCCCACTTCCTGGCCGTCGTGAGAAAGAAACCGGACTCGCTTCACGGTAAGGCCGGTCAGGATAATATGGCTGTCCCACCGGAAGTCGAAGGGGTTGCCGTTTTCGGGCTGCTTCTCCCGTTTCGCGACCGGCCCGTCCACGATGTATTCGTCCTCAAAATTCGGGTCCTCCTGCTCCCATTTTGTGACCCCAACCTCGGGGGAGCATTCTTCCACGATCTTTAGAACTTTATCCCAGTAGTGGTTGAAGTCCTCCGGCCTGGAAACTCGGAGATCCTTTTCTCCCATCTTTCATCCCCCTTGAGAACGGCCCGTTTTGATGATTCTTCTCGGGTTTTCGATCCGTTCTGCCTCTCCCTTTTTATGTTTACAAGCCTTCCATAATTATATATAAAAAAATCAACAGGGAAAGAAAAGAGAGCAGTAATAGAAAACATGTTTGGGGCTATGTAGGAAGGAGCTTTTCATGTCCGATCTTCTGGTGAAAATGTTTGGGGTGGCCAAGCCGGTCATCGCCATGGCCCATTTCCCCGCCCTTCCCGGGACCCCTCGTTTTGACGCTTCCCGCGGGGTGGAGGGAATCGTGGATGGGATGCGGCAGGATGTGATCCATCTCCTGAACGGGGGAGTGGACGGGATTCTCTTCTGCAATGAGGACGACCGTCCCTATTCGTTCAAGGCGGATCTGGAGGCGGTGGCGGTCATGGCCCGGGTCATCACCGAGCTCCGGCCCAGGGATATACCCTTTGGAGTGGATTTTCTCTGGGATGCCAAAGCGCCCCTGGCGGTGGCCAAGGCGACCGGAGCTGCCTTCATCCGGGAGGTGGTGACCGGTGTGTACGAGAGCGATATGGGGCTCTGGGCCCCGGACCCGGCGGCGATCTACCGGTACCGGAAGATGATCGACGCCGAGAGCGTGAAGATCTTCGGGAACATCACTCCGGAGTTCGCCTCTCCCCTGGGAAATCGAACCGTGGGCCAGCGAGCCAAGAGCGCGTGGGTATCTTCCCTTCTGGAAGCGATTCTCATCTCCGGTTCCATGGCCGGCTCCGAGCCGGATCTTTCCTGGTTGAAAGAGGCCAAGGAAGCCGTGGGACCGGATGTTCCGGTCTTAATCAATACCGGCGCCCGGGCGGATAATATCCAGAAGTTTCTGACGGTGGCGGATGGGGTCATCGTCGGCTCCAGCCTGAAAGAGAAGGGATACACCTGGAACCCCGTGGACCCGGCCCGGGTAAAAGCGTTCATGGAAGCAGTCAATCAGGTGCGTAAAGAATAAACGGCGTGCTGCGGTACTGCGGTGCTACAGTGCGGCCATAACCGCTTTTAAAAATCCGGGAACGGCGGAACCGCAGCACGGCAGCACCTTCTCTGCACTTTATGGAAAAATACCTCCTGGGCCTGGACATCGGGACCACGGCGACCAAAGGGATTTTGCTCGACCCCCTGCGGGGAATCGCGGCCGAGGCGGAAGCCCCGGCCCGGCTCATCTCGCCAAAAGCGGGTTGGGCCGAGGAAAACCCGGAAGAGTGGTGGCAGAACGTAGGANNCCGTTCCGGCCAAGTCCTCCGGCCGTCGATTCAACAGAACGACGCCCGTTCTTTCGGGGAGATCGTAGAGTTCCGGGGGCAGGTGGATGAAAGCGATGTCCTGCGGAGAACCGGGAGCGCCATTACCCAGCAGAGCATCGGACCCAAGCTCCTGTGGCTCCGGCGGCATGAACCAGAGGCGATGGGCGGGGCCGTTCGCCTGATGGGCTCGTATGATTACGTGGTATACAGGCTTACGGGGTGCTTTTCCAGCGAGAGGAACTGGGCCCTGGAGAGCGGCCTCTTCGACCTTTACCGGCAGGATTGGGACGATTCCCTTCTGAAGCTGAGTACCATAACCAGGGATTGGCTGGGGAAGGTGCACTGGCCGAGCGAAGTCGTCGGGGAGGTGACGGGGGAAGCCGCCGGGCATACCGGCTTGGCGGCAGGAACCCCGGTCGTGGCGGGAAGCGCGGACCATATCGCTTCGGCTTTTTCCGCCGGGGTCAAGTCTCCCGGGGACCTGCTGGTCAAGCTGGGCGGCGCGGGGGACATTCTCTATGACCTGGACCGGCTGGTGGTGGATCCCCGTCTATTCCTGGACTACCACGTCATCCCGGGCAAGTACCTGATCAACGGGTGCATGGCCGCGAGCGGGTCGATCATCAAATGGTTCCGGAATCATCTGGCCCCGGACTCCGACTACTCGGCCCTTGATGCGGAAGGGGCCGACCTTCCCTGCGGAAGCGAAGGGCTGGTGCTCCTTCCGTATTTCCTGGGAGAGAAGACGCCCATCAACGATCCCCTGGCCCGGGGAGTCCTCTTCGGACTGACCCTGAGCCACACCCGGGGCCACATATACCGGGCCATCCTCGAGGGGATCGCCTACGGTTTCCGGCACCACCTGGAGGTCCTGGCAGAGCGAAATCTCCGCGCCGGCAAAGCCAGGGTAACCAACGGTGGAGCCCGGTCCGCGCTGTGGAAGCAAGTCACCGCCGACGTGCTGGGCATTCCCCTGGAAGAGGTGGCCAACCACCCCGGTTCTTCCCTCGGGGCCGCTTTTGTGGCCGGAATGGGGACCGGCGAGTTCAAAGAATGGGGGGAGGTCGAGCGTTTCATCCGCATTTCAAGCGTGGTGGAACCTCGCCCGGAGGCACACCGGCGATACCGGGAGTTGTTCCGGATCTACCGGGACTTGTATGTGTCCTTGAAAGAAACATTTCCGGCCCTGCAACGGGCGATCGGGGAGGGGGCATGAGCGCTCTGAAGGAAAAGGTCGCGGGTGTTACGGGGGCGGGTTCGGGCATCGGGAGGTCCATCGCGCTGGCGCTGGCCAAGGCAGGGGCGCGGGTGGCGGTCTCCGATATCAGTGCGGATTGGGCCAAACAGGTGAGCAAGGAAATTTCCGATGCCGGCGGGGAGGCCATGGCTCTGCGCCTGGACGTGACCCGGAAGCAGGAGTCCGAGGAAGCGATCCGGCGGATCGTCCAGAAATGGTCCCGTCTGGATATCTGGGTCAACAATGCCGGGGTGAGCACGATGAACCGCTTCCTCGACCTTATGGAGAAGGATTGGGATTTCAACCTGGAGGTGAATGCCAAGGGAACCTTCTTCTGCAGCCAGGCGGCGGCCAGGCAGATGGGCGATCAGCCCCCGGACGGGAAGAGCGGCCTTCGCGGGAAGATCATCAACATCGCCAGCATGGCGGGCCGAAGGGGAAACGCCCCTTTCCTGGCTCACTACGTGGCCTCCAAATTTGCCGTGGTGGGGATGACCCAGGCGACGGCCGCCGAACTGGCGCCCCTGGGGATCACGGTCAATGCGGTTTGCCCGGGTTATGTCCGGACCGAGATGCAACAGCGGGAAGTGGAATGGGAGGCCAAGCTGCGGGGAATTCCGGAAGAGGAAATTCGAAAGCTGTACGTGACCGATACCCCCCTCCGCAGGCTGGAGACCCCGGAAGACGCGGCGGCGGTCGTGGGCTTCCTGGCCTCGCCGGCGGCGGACTTCATGACCGGAACCTGCCTCCACGTGAACGGCGGGGCGTGGATGGAGTGAAAAAGCATAGGGCATAGAGCAAAGAGTCAATGCGAAAGAACCGGACATGGGTGAAATTTCGTTAACCATGAGCTCTCCGCTCTTTGCTCGTTCTCGTTTTGAGTCGGACTGGATGCCAGGGAGGAAAAAATGGCCGAGGTTTTTTTGGGGGTCAATAACGGGTTTGCCCTGAAGAACTGGCCGGAGCCCATGGCCTGGGCAAGAATCATCGCCGAGGAGCTGGGGCTGAAAGAGGTTCAATTTTCCTTCGACCTNNGCGACGGAAAAATATGGAATCTCCCTCCGGACGACTTTTACCGGCCTCATCGTATACGCCCAGAACCACCTGGCTCATCCCAACTTCTGGCTCCGGAATCAGGCTTGGCACTGGTTTGAGTCGGCTCTGGAGGTGACCAGTATGCTGGGAGCGGGAGCGACGGGAGGGCACATCGGGGCCATGAGCGCCGCCGATTTTGCCGACCCGGCCCGCCGGTCATTTCTGCGAAAAACGCTGATCGAGGCCGTCCGGGAGCTGACTTACCTGGCTGCGCGGCTGGGCCAGGAGTATTTTCTATGGGAATTGATGCCCACCCCCCGGGAGTTCCCCCATACGCCGGAGGAGGCGCTGGAATTGATGAAGGAGGCCAATGAAGAGGCGGCCGTGCCGGTCCGCATCTGCTTCGACCTGGGCCATGCCTGCTCTTATGACCTGAAAAAACCGGGAGATCCCCATGTCTGGCTGGAGAAGCTCCTCGCTTACACTCCGGTCGTGCATCTGCAGCAAACCGATGGAAAGGGAGACCATCACTGGCCCTTCACCCCGGAGTATGCCCGGAAGGGGATTATCAAACCCAAGAGAATCATCGAAATCGTAAAGAGCTCCCCGCTGAAGCGGGTGGATTTGCTCTTCGAACTGGGACACGCCCTGGATTGTCCCGATCAAAAGATCATCGACGATCACAAGGCCAGTGTAGAGGCCTGGGGTAAGTGGCTCTAGTAAATTGCGCATCGCGCATTGCGAATTGGGAATTGCGGAATGGGGAATAGGAATTTCAGATTGCAGATTTCGGATTGCGGATTTTTGGATTTGCGTAGCGATATAGGGATCCTGGAAATCCTGTCTTAGGCGGGAATTGAACCGACCGGAGGAGATTTTGCCTGAGGACCTGAAGCGGGTAGAAGAAGCTCTTCTTGCCGCCGCGCTCGCGGGCGGAAAGATCCTCAAGGAGTATTTCCGCTCGGAGAAGGTGCGGGCGAAGACCAAGTCAAGCTATGCCGACCTGGTGACCAATGTGGATTTGATGTCCCAGGAGGCGATTCTGAACATCCTGTCCGCGAAACTCCCGGGAGTGCAAGTCATCGGGGAGGAGAAGGAGAACGAGAAAGTTTCGGGAGAAGTCATCTACCTGGATCCCCTCGACGGAACGCTGAACTATTACCACGGGCTGAACCAATTTGCCGTCTCCCTGGGTTTTTGGGCGGAGAAGAAGCCCATGGCCGGGGTGGTCTACAGCGCGGTGGAAGACGAGCTCTTCTCGGCCGTTTCGGGAAAAGGGGCCTTCCGGAATGGGAAGCCGATTCGGGTCTCGCCGGCTCACACGCTTCCCCAATCCTTCCTGGCCACGGGCTGGCCTTATGACAAAAGCCAAATGCCCAGAGTCTTGAGGTCTCTCGACCGGCTGCTGCAGCCTTCGCAGGAAGTAAGGGTCTTGGGAACAGCGGCTCTGGCCCTTTGTTATGTGGCGGCGGGAATCCTGGAAGGGTACTGGGAGTGGGGCCTTTATCCCTGGGATATCGCCGCAGGCATCGTGATTGCCCAGGAGGCGGGCGGCCGTATCACCTCTCCGGAAGGGGGACCCTTGGATTTGGAGAGCGGGGCCATTCTGGCGACCAATGGATATGTGCATGAAGAGATGTTGGGGTATTTGAAGGAATAAGGGGATTAGGGATTTCAGATTGCAGATTTCAGATTGTAAATTGTAAATTGCGAATTGTAGATTGAAAAGAAAGAAATCATGGGTAGAGGATTATCCATTTAAGGAAAGGAGAACAGAGATGAAAGCCAAGTTATTCTGGGTTGTTTTTCTGGCGGCGGCCCTCCTGGGAATGGGGGCGGCGGCCTGGGCGGCTCCTTCGGGCAAGATCACCCTGATCATGGATAATGACGCACCGACCATGGACCCCCACCGCCATGCCGAAAGGTCGGGGGTCACCGTGAACTGGCAGATGTTCGATTCTCTTATGTTCCGCCAGAACGACATGAAGATCGTGCCGGGGCTGGCCGAAAGCTTCAAGATCCTCAGCCCCACCGTCATCCAGATGAATCTTCGGAAGAACGTCCAGTTTCACAACGGAGAGCCTTTCAACGCCCAGGCTGTCAAGTTCAGCCTGGAGCGGGTGCTCGACCCCAAGACCAAATCGCCCCGGGTGTCTTCGGTGAACTGGCTCCAGTCCGTGGAAGTGGTGGACAATTACACGGTGAAGCTGAACCTGAAAACCCCCCATCCAACCTGGATGGAAGACCTCATGAACCTGGCCATGGTCCCCCCGGGATACCTGAAAGAGAAAGGAGATTCCTATTTTGCCGAGAACCCCGTGGGAACGGGCCCCTACAAATTCGTGAAGTGGACCCGCGGGCAGGAGATCCAGATGACCGCCAACACCAAGTACTTCAAGGGGGAGCCCCGGATCGAAACCGGGATCATCAAGATCATCCCCGATGCCTCCACCCGGTTGGCCGCCCTTCTGTCCGGCTCGGTGGACCTCATGAGGGGAATCTCTCCGGAAGAAATCCCGGTCATCAAGGCCAATCCGAACCTGCGGGTTTTCACCGTCCCCATCCTGAGGTTCCAGTGGTTTTACCTTTCCGATGCCATGAACCCGCAGTCTCCTCTCTACAAGAAAGCCGTGCGCCAGGCCATCAACTACGCGGTCAATGTTCCGGAGATCGTGGACAACATCGTGGGCGGGCTGGGAACCCCCACCGTGGTGATGAACCCGATGCACTTCGGCTACGACCCCAATGTCAAACCCTACCCCCACGACCCGGCGAAAGCCAAGGCCCTGTTGAAAGAGGCCGGGTACCCAGACGGGTTTGAAATGACTCTGCATTACGCCACCGTCAACATGATCAAGGGAGAGGAAGTCTCCCAGGCCATCCAGGCTCAGCTGGCCCAGGTGGGAATCAAAATGAAGCTGCAAACGTGGTCCGGCGTGGGGTACATGGACATCGTCACAAGCGGACGGGCCAAACCGGCTTTCGGGATCAACTGGGGGAGCTTCGGGGTCTTTGACGGCGATGCCATCCTCACCCCCTTCTTCCGCTCCGGCCAGCAGTACTGCTTCTTCCACACTCCGGAACTGGACAAGATCATCGACGCCCAGCGCCAGGAGATGGACCCGCAGAAGAGGAAGGAACTGATGAGCAAGGCCCAACAGATTCTGCGGGAGGAAGCCCCCTGGATCTTCATGTACGCCTTCAAAACCGTCGAAGGGGCGAACGCCAAGCTGGATTACAAGCCCCGGTCGGATGAAATCTTCTCCATCTACGAGATCGGGTTCAAGAAGTAATTCCTTTTGACCGGTGATCGGCCTTCCTAAGGCCGATTGGCCCATTGTCCAGGGTCGTAGGGGCGATTTATGAATCGCCCCTACAAACGGGCCCGTGATGGGCAAAGGCCCTGGTAATCGTGGAGGCGCGCTCTGGCCCGGTACCTTCTTCGCAATTTCATCCAGCTCGTCCTGGTCTGTCTCGGGGTGGCCACCTTGGTCTTCGTCATGGTCTTCATGAGCGGGGACCCGGTCATGCTCATGGTCCCCATGACCGCCACTCCGGAAGAAATCCAAAACCTGCGCGTCGCCATGGGACTGGATAAACCCCTCTGGATGCAGTACGGGATCTACATGTCGCGGGCCATCCAGGGGAATTTCGGCAACTCCATCAAGGCGGAGGTGCCGGCGCTCCGCCTCTTCCTGGAGAGGGTTCCGGCCACCCTGGAACTGGGGATCGCCGGAATGATCCTGGCGACGGTGATCGGGGTGGGGGTGGGGATCCTTTCCGCCATGCGGCGGGACAGCTGGATCGATGCCCTGGGCCGCATTTTGGCCCTGGGAAGTCAGTCCATGCCGGTCTTCTGGCTGGCCCTCATGCTCATCATCCTTTTTTCCGTTCACTTGAAAGTCCTTCCACCCTTTGGCCGGGGAGGGATCAAGGAATTAATCATGCCGGCCATCACCCTGGCCACGTACAACATCCCGCTCATCCTGCGCCTGACCCGCTCCGCATTCTTCGACGTAATCCATCAGGACTACATCCGGACGGCCCGGGCCAAAGGACTGCCGGACCGGGTCATCATCTACCAACATATTTTGCGAAACGCGGCGATCCCCCTTCTCACGGTCACGGGGATGAACTTCGGGCGCATCCTGGGGGGAGCGATCATCACCGAGACGGTCTTCGCCTGGCCCGGGGTGGGTCTCCTGAGCGTGGATGCCATCTTCACGGCCGATTATCCGGTGATCATGGCGGCAACGGTCATCTTGGTGGTCAGCGTAGTGGTCGTGAACTTTTTAACCGATCTCCTCTACGCCGTCCTGGACCCGAGGATTCGGTACGATTGAAGGGAGTGCAAGTGAAAGGGTAAGTGAAAGGGAAAGAAAATTGATGCCGGTTCCTTCTGCTTTCACTTTCACTTGCACTTTCACTAAAAGGCTTTTCCCATGGCTTCCTTGTCCGGAAAAGAGACTCGAGAGCTGAAATTCCTCTGGTGGAACCTGGAGGGCATGCGCCTGCCCCGCTCGGCGCGGGCCGTGATCCGATCCAAGACCGCCCTCCTGGGCATTGTTTTCGTTCTGATCGCTCTCGTGGCGGCGACCTTCGCCCCTTATCTGTCTCCCCATGACCCCTTCAAGCAGAATGTGACCATGCGGCTGAAACCTCCCGCCTGGGCCGAGGGGGGGAACTCGAAGTACCTTCTGGGGACGGACCAGCTGGGGAGATGCGTCCTTTCCCGGCTGATCTACGGGGCGCGCATTTCCCTCATCGTGGCTGGCGTGGCCGTGCTGATTGCGGCGGTGCTGGGGGTGGCTTTGGGGCTCGTTGCCGGATTCTTCGGGGGATGGATCGACCAGGGGATCATGGGGGTTACCAATTTCTTCCTGAGCTTCCCCTATGTCTTGCTGGCCATCGCCATCATGGGGGTCATCGGTCCGGGGTTCAGCACCCTGATTCTGGTCCTGGGATTGACCTCCTGGCCGGTGTATACCCGGATCATTCGTTCGGAAGTCCTGAGCGTCAAGGAGTTGGAATTCGTGGACGCCGCCCGCGCTCTGGGGGTCAGGGAAGACCGCATCCTGGTCCGGCACATCCTGCCCAACGTGATGAACTCGGTGATGGTCACAGCCAGCCTGGAGACGGCCCGGATGATCATCAACGAGGCCTTCTTCAGCTTCCTGGGGTTGGGCGTCCAGGCTCCCACCCCCTCCTGGGGAAACATGCTCAACGACGGGAAGGCTTATATCTTCGTGACCTGGTGGCTGGTCACCTTTCCCGGGGTGGCCATTTTCCTGACAACGCTGGGAACGAACCTGATCGGGGACTGGCTGAGGGACCTTTTTGATCCGCACATGGTCTTCTAGAATGCGGAATTCGGGATGCGGAATAAGAAATATAAGCACCAAATTCCAAATCCCAAATTTCAAATAAATTCCAAGCATCAATTACCGAAAAAGCAAATACGGAAAGCGGGGTTTGAACGGTTGTTTGGATTTTTGAATTTTGGTAATTGGGATTTAGTTGGGATTTGGCGCTTGGATCTTGGTGCTTATTCGGATTGACCTGGTAAGGAGGAAGTCATGCAACAACTTCGTAGTGATCTCTTGGAACTGGTTCAGATNNGAGATGGACGGCATGGGAAACCTCCTGGCCATCAAGAAGGGGCCTCCCGGCTCTTCGGTCTTTATGCTGATGGCCCATACGGACGAGGTGAGCATGGTTGTCACCCATGCCGGGGACGGCTTCATCCGGTTCGATTACGTGGGGAGCATTAGCCCCGCGGTGGTTGTCGGGCAGCCGGTACGGGTCTTGACCCAATCGGGCCCGATTCCCGGGGTGGTCTGCTCTCCCAGCGTGCATCTAAGCCAGAATGTGGGGGAGCTATGGATCGACGTCGGCCCGCGGGCGACTCGGGTCGACCCTGGAGACCCCATCATCTTCGACACCGTCCCCCGCTGGCTGGATGATGAGGAGAAAGTCCTGGCCAGCAAAGCGGTGGACGATCGCACCGGGTGCGCGGTCCTCATCGAGACGGCACGGAGAGTGGCGCACCTGGATCTGGGGATCACGATCATCTTCGCCTTCACCGTCCAGGAGGAAGTGGGCTGCCGGGGAGCGGAGTACGCAGCGCGCCAGATTCACCCCACCTGGGCGGTGGCCGTGGATAATGCCTATGCCATCGATCCGGGCGCAGGGCCGGGCAAAGCGGTCCCCCTGGGCACCGGGCCGGTTATTCGCCGCTTTGAATCGGGAAAACCGGGAAGGGGAATGGCTATCAGCTTCAGCGATGCAGAACTCGTTCAGGCCCTGCGCGCCGCGGGGAAGGCGGCGAATCTGCCGGTTCACGTGGACGCCCGTTTTAACTTGTACACCGATGCCTCCGGCGCCTACGAAGCCTTCTCGGACATCAAGTGTACCTCCCTGACCATTCCGCGCCGCTATTCCCATTCTCCCTACGAGGTGACGCACCTGGATTCGCTGCAGAACACGGTGACGCTTCTATGCGGGTATTTTGAGTCGAATTGGAAGCGGTGAAGCGGGGAATTTTTTCCCCCCAGAGGGAGCAGAAAAGACAAAAGAATTAATAGGAGACAGATGAACCCAGATAAACACAGATAAGAATTTAAAATCTTAGCCGTTCTAAATTCTTTTTTGTATTATCTGTGTTCATCTGTTTATCTGTGTCCAATTGGAATAAAAAGATTGAATACCGAACCTCTTCTCAAGATCACCAACCTCAAGACCCAGTTCTTTACCGGCGAGGGGATCGTCCGCGCGGTGGACGGGGTGGACCTGACCATCGGCCCGGGAGAAACTCTGGGGGTCGTGGGAGAATCGGGGTCGGGGAAGAGCGTGACCGCCTACTCCGTCCTCAAGCTCATCTCTTACCCGGGGCGGGTCGTGGAGGGAGAAGTCCTATTCCGGGGGGAGAACCTGCTTAAGAAATCCCCGGAAGAGATGAAGGTGATCCAGGGGAATAAGATCGCCATGATTTTCCAGGAGCCCATGACCAGCCTGAACCCGGTCTTCACCATCGGCCGCCAGGTCATGGAGCCCCTGATCTACCACAAGAACCAGCGCCCGGCCGAGGCGCGAAAAGAAGCCATCCATCTTCTGAAGCTGGTGGGCATTCCGTCGGCCGAGGCCCGCATCGACGAGTATCCCCATCAGCTCTCCGGAGGAATGCGCCAGCGGGTCATGATCGCCATGGCCCTGGCCTGCCGGCCTGAATTGTTGATCGCCGACGAGCCCACAACCGCTCTGGACGTGACCATTCAGGCCCAAATCCTCTCCCTGATGAAAAGGTTGCAGCAAGAGCTGGGAATGGCCATCATGCTGATCACCCATAACCTGGGAGTGGTGGCCCAGATGGTCAACCGGGTGGTCGTCATGTACGCCGGCCAGGTGGTCGAATCGGGGGGGGTGGAGCGGATTTTTGATCGGCCGGCCCACCCGTACACCGTCGGTTTGCTGGGGTCCATTCCGAAATTAAACGAGCGGCGTGACCGCCTGCGGGTGATCGAAGGAACCGTTCCCAGCGCCAGCCAAATGCCGACGGGGTGCCGATTCCATCCTCGATGCTCATCGGCTCAGGAGGTCTGCAAACAAAAACTCCCCGCTTTGATCGAGACGGAACCGGGACATGAGGTGAGGTGCTGGATCTGGAAGAAAGGACCGAATTAAATTCCAAATTACAAATTTCAAATCCCGAACAAACTCCAAAATCCAAAATTCGAATGACCGAAACGGGATTCCCGAGTTTGGATTTTTGGAGATTGGAATTTATTTGATCCCGCGCTTCGCGGGATTGGCGCTTGGAATTTGGAAAATTTGAAGCAATTGCTTAAGGAAGAAAGCTCTTGCATGGCGAACGAAATGGCGCCAGAGGCTGAAAAAAAGCAGCCGCTCCTGGAAGTAAAAAACCTGGTCAAATACTTTCCCCAAAAGGCGGGTTTTTTCTCCCGCCGGTCCGGAAGGGTAGTCGCCGTCGACGGGATCAGTTTCACCCTCCGTGCGGGGGAAACCCTGGGCCTGGTGGGGGAGTCGGGGTGCGGCAAATCCACAACCGGCCGGCTCATCCTTTCCCTGCTCCAGCCTACCTCGGGGGAAGTTCTGTTCCAAGGGCAGAACGTCCATGCGTTGAAGCGGGAAGAGTTGCGCCGGTTGAGGAAGGATGTCCAGATCATCTTCCAGGACCCCTACGCCTCGCTCAATCCCCGGATGACCGTCGGCCAGATCCTGGGCGAAGCTCTGCGGATCCACCATCACCTGTCCGGGGCCCCGGCCCGGGAAAGGATGAGGGGACTCCTCGGTGCGGTGGGATTGAGCGGCGAGCACATCCCCCGTTTCCCCCACGAATTCAGCGGAGGGCAACGCCAGAGAATCGGAGTGGCCCGGGCTCTCGCCGTGCAGCCCAAACTGATTATCTGCGATGAGCCCGTCTCCGCCCTGGATGTCTCCGTTCAGGCGCAGGTCCTCAACCTGCTCCAGGACCTGAAGAGGGACTTCGACCTGACCTATCTCTTCATCGCCCACGACCTGGCGGTGGTCCGCCATATCAGCGACCGGATTGCGGTCATGTACGTGGGGAAGATCGTGGAGATGGCCGACAGGGACGCCATTTATGAGAACCCGCTCCACCCTTACACCCGGGCACTCCTCCAGGCCATTCCCATTCCCGATCCCCATCTGAGGAGAGAATACCGGCAGCTGGAGGGGGAACCCCCCAGCCCGCTGAACCTCCCTCCCGGCTGCCGGTTTCACACCCGTTGCGACCGGGTGATGGAGATCTGCCGGAAAGAGGAACCCCCTTTCCTTGACCACGGAAGCGGCCATTTTGCCGCCTGCCATCTCTATCCGGAGGGAGAGCGGGAGAATTTGAAGCCGTAAAGCACGCGCCGGCGAAGCGATTCCCGCCGGGGGATCGCCCCGGGTCATTCCGTCCTTTGATGGAATTCAGCGAAGAGAAGGAAATATTAATCACGGAGGCAGAGGATGATCGCGTTACCCTTTCGTTCCGCAAAGCAACTGGCCTCTTTGATCCGCCAGAAAAAGATCGGTTGCCTCGAATTGCTCGACCTCTATCTGGATCGGGTAGAGCGGTATAACCCCAAGATCAATGCGGTTGTCTTCATGGACGTGGAGGCAGCGCGGAAGCGAGCGAAGAAGGCCGATCGAGCGCTGGCCAAGGGGGAGATCTGGGGACCTTTGCACGGCGTTCCCATGACGATCAAGGATTCCTTCGACGTGGCGGGGATGCCCACCACCTGGGGGGTGCCCGCCTACCGCAACAACTATCCAAAGAAGAATGCGGTGGCCGTGGATCGATACCGCAAGGCCGGGGCGGTGCTGTTCGGCAAGACCAACATCCCGCTCTACCTGGCCGATTGGCAGTCTTTCAACGAGATCTACGGAACGACGAACAATCCGTGGGATGTGACCCGCATCCCGGGAGGCTCTTCGGGAGGGTCTGCCGCCGCGCTGGCGGCAGGGCTTACGGGTCTTGAAACGGGAAGCGACATCGGGTCTTCGATCCGCAACCCGGCCCATTACTGCGGCGTCTTCGGGCACAAGCCGAGCCATGGCATTGCCACCGCCCTCGGCCAGGCATTGGACGGAGAGGTGTCTCCGGAAGACATCGCGGTCATCGGGCCTCTGGCGCGCAGCGCCGAAGACTTGGCCCTGGCCATGGAGGTGATCGCCGGACCGGATGAGATTGACGGGAGAGGCTGGCAGCTCCGCCTGCCCAAGCCTTCCCAGAAGAGGCTCCGTGATTACAAGGTGGCGGTGGCCTACACCGACCCCCGGGCCGAAGTCGATCAGGAGGTGCAGGCGAAACTGCGGGCGTTGGTCGATTTCTTGAGGAAAAGCAAAGTGAAAGTGAGCGAAAAAGCCCGGCCGAAGATCGACTCCCGCGAGGTTTACCGTAATTTCATCCGCCTCATGCGCGCGCAGACTTCGGGCCGCCAGGCCCCGGAGGTATTCCAGAAAAACCTGGGAATCCTCAAAACTCTCGACCCCGAGGATGACAGCTACCCGGCAGAGATGGTGCGTGGGATGACGATGTTCCACAAAGATTGGCTGGCGCACAGCGAGGCGCGCCACAAGATGCGCTGGGCGTGGGACGAATTTTTCCGCGAATACGACCTGTTCCTGTGCCCCGAGGCCGCCACCGTTGCTTTCCCCCATAACCAGAAGGGGGAACGGTGGGAGCGCATGGTCATGGTCAACGGCCGTCCCCAGCCTTCGACCACCCAGATGTTCTGGGCGGGTTACTCGGGCAATTTTTATTTGCCGGCCACCATGGGACTGGCGGGGCTGGCGGAAAGCGGCCTGCCGGTGGGCGTCCAGATCGTCGGGCCCCAGTACGGCGACCTTACCTGTATTCACTTCGCCCGGCTTCTCGAACAGGAGTTTCAGGGGTTTCTCCCGCCACCGGAATTTGAATAGGCCCCAAAGAAGTTGCAGAACGTGGCAGGTTGGAGGGTGAAGATAGCGGGCCCCGTGCAAGATGGGGTCCGCTATCGGAGGTTTTGGCCCGGAACCCGCAGCCTTCTAATCACCCTTGTCACGATGAAAGACTTGCCCCCATTCTTCCTACCGTTTTCATCCTCGGATCACCATAACAGGGCACCCTTCTTTGAACCCGTAAGGGGCGGTAAATTTATCCCAGACTTTTTATGAAAGCATCGTTGTTAAACATGTTTTTCAATAATTCCACCACGGCATCGCTCACGGCCTTCCGGTACTCCTCCGCACTGTAGCTGCTTCCCCACCTGGTTGCCGCACCTTTGAAACCCTGGCTGTCCAGAACTTTCCCGTCTTTATCCTTCACCTCCACGTGAGTGACCACCGCCGCATCGAAGGTATTTTTCTCTGCGACCCACAGGCTCACAAGGGAAACGTCGATGATTCTTTGGGCATTTTCCTTGCTGTCCACGACATTCAAGCCCGCCCGGGCAAATTCCGTTTTAAAAGCCGTCTCCATGGAAGAAACCACTTCCTGGGCCGAAGCTTTGGCCGGTACAACCTTCGGGTTCTCATTATTC
>PMCE01000513.1:0-8456 GCA_003154025.1 Syntrophaceae bacterium | reverse complement strand
AGGCAGCCGATCGATGAACTCAAAACGACAAACATAATAAACGCCTTCCATGCGATCTTTCTCATCTTCCTTCTCCTTTCTTCATGACAAAGTGTGTTGGCCCCGCCAAGTAATTTCCGATTCTTGTTTTTCCAACTTTGAATTTCTCACTTCGAGCTATCTTCTAGTTCACTGTAAAGTTGCCTATAGATCCAGGAAGGAGAGGGGTCAGCTCCCTTGGTCTGCCATACTCGATGAAATGCTGAAATACGGTATTGGCCTTCCCTTTAATAATTAATAACCCCAATGCGATCCCGCGCATATGGGGTGAACCCTGTATTTCATGATAAAAGAAACTGTATCTCAAAACTATCCCAAGGTGGAGGTCACAGCCCAAAATGTACCGGCAAATAAAAAAGGGGCGGCCAAAATCTTTTTGGCCGCCCCCTTTTCGATTCCTGGTTTTCTACTCCTACGGCACTTGCCCTTGAATACTCCTCATGGGCGATTTTTATTGAACCCGTTCGTCTTTCCAGTGAAGGAGCAGGCCGGAGGGAACGGTTTGCTGTAACATCTTGGCGAAAGGGGTACCCTGGAAACCGGTGTTGGATACCAGGTCCGCATTGGACCCCGCTCCGCCGCTGACGGAGAGGAAAAGGTTTGTCGAGGTGGGCTTGGTACTCCCCCCGGCCCACTGCTGGGAAATCAAGGGGGACGTGGGAATCCCCGCCCCGATCGTGAGACTCCTGTTTCCACCGGCCGTGCTGTTCTTGTCCGCGGGTTCAGATAATGCTCCGGCTCCGGGGTTATAGGTGACCCCATTGATGACCGTCGGGGTCATGGCCACGGCATAGAGCCTCCCCGTTCCTGCCTGACCGCAGGGATCGCTTCCCGTGGCGGGAGTATAGCTGGCAAAAGTGGCGATCCCTCCAAAGACCGTGGGATCGGACAAAACTTTTTCCCCGCTCCCGGTCAGCCTGATATACCATCCGTGCATCGTCCCGGAAAAAGTCGTTCCCGCCGCGGTGATATCCTGCAAATCGTCATAATGGTAAGTGGAAGTCCAGTCGCTGTCGATTACGGCATAGAACTTATTCGTGTCATCCGTGGAATTGGGGTCCATCTTGTTCCCGGTGCCCCAGAGAATCCAGGTCTTGTAGTTCATATCCTTGCTCACCACCGGGGCGTTAAAAATCGGCAGGTGGCTGGTACTATTACTCTCACCGCGGAATAATAAGCTCCCCGCCCAGTCCGAAATCCCGCAGTGCCCGCCATCCTTGACCGCGTCGGATTCCTGGTTGTAGGTGCAGAACCGGAACCTCCAGATGTCCCCTCCCAGGTCGCCGATGTAAACCGTGTCGATAAACCCGTCATTATCCGAATCCACGAGGGCCGGGGCGGCCGGGAGACTGTGATACATGATTGAGTTGTCGTCCCGGGTATAACTCCAGAGAATATTCCCATTCTGCATGTCCACCACGAAGAATCCCTTGGCTTTTTTCCCCGAGTCAAACCGGTCGTCGTCGTCCTCGCTCCCCTGCGTGTTGTATCCCCCGCCGATAAATCCCACCCACCTCTCGTTTCCGTCGATGAGCACTCTCCCCACGCCCATCTTGGACCAGGGCTCATCCAGGAACTTGGCCTGGGTCGAGCTGGGTTTCAAGGTCCAAAATACCTTTTGAGGCGGGGTCGAGGTGTCGGTGATGTCCAGGGCGTAATAGCCGCAGTAATAGCGGCGGGGAGGAATATAATCTTTGCCGAAATCTGAATCACAGTACTGGGAGGAGCTCCACAGGAAACTCTCCTTTCCCTTATCATCCCTGGCCCCTTTTCCCTCTCCAAAGATTAAAAGGGTCTTCCAGTCACCGGCCGACTTGCTGGTTCCCGTCCCGCTTCCCAGCCAGACATCCGCGGCCGTAAGGGGACCATCCACAAAGTAATAATGGTCCTCGTTCGTGGGATGGCTCGAATGGGCGATATACTGGAGTTTGGGAAGGAGGTTGGGGGGGATAAAACTCCATTTCTCCTCCCCGTCGCTCGCGGTGAAAGCATGGAGTTGGCCGTCATTGGCCGCGGCGAAAACCAGTCGAGTCCGATCGGTGTTCGCCGTCCGAAAATCGGAGAAGGCCTTGGGGGAACGGGTATCGTTATAATAGGAGGACGGGCGGCCGACAGTCACCGGGTTGGAGTGGAAAATATCCCCCAACTTCCAGCTCTCCTTGTTATAGGTCGATTCCCCACGGACAAAGCCTACGATCATATCTCGGGTCGACGTTCTATACGAATCCAGACCCAAGTCGTCGGGAGTGATATTCGCGGTGGTAAAAGCTTGCCACGCCGCTCCTTTATTGGTGTAAATCGACCGGGCACTGGGGTCGCGGGCCATTAATTTGGCTCCCGCGTCCCAATCCGGGGTTGTCGCGATCGACCCGTCGCTATTGACCACATATCGCTTCAAGTACCCGCGCCAGAAGGGTTCTTTGCTCTTGGGCAGGAAGGCCGGGGCGTAGAGATAATTTTCATCGGAGGCCCGGGTGGCGGCCACCGATGCGTTGGAAAAAGTGTAGCTCGCCTCGCGGATCGTGTTCATGGCCTGCTTCAGGGCTGCGTTCAGGTCGCTGGCACTGGTAGCAATGAAGGCATAGCCGGACAGGGCGAAATTCGCCGGATCATTCGAGGTGTCATAATAATTGCAATAATCCGAGGTGGTGGTGATGGCGGACGGGTCTCCCGAATTGTCCACGTTGGGATTATCCGTTCCGCCCAGGTAGGCCATCCAGTTCAGGGTATTCAGGAAGGATGCGGGCATGTTCGCCCCGAATCCAACCACGAAGACTTTGTATCCGGCATCTGCCAGGGCCTTGGCCCGGTATGCGAGACCTTTGCGGCTCTTGAACGTGTCGTTCATTCCATCTCCAAAACATGCGAAGGTGTCGGAACCGTCCGAAATCATGATGACGAACTTCTGGCGGCAGCTCTTGGCCGAATCCGAGGCTTTATTATCATTCAAATAGAGTTTGGCTTCGTCCAAAGCCGTGACTGAAGGGGTTCCGTTATACGCATACTGCGACTGCACCGTACTCCAAATAGTGCTGTAAGAAGAGCCGATCTCATTCATGAGCACATTGCATCCGCTCCGGTAATCCGAGTATTCGTCCCCCCAACAATCGTAGAAACGCATGAATCCAAACCGGACCTTGAGGCTGTTTTCATCAGTGCTGTTTATGGTCCCATCCATATTGTCATCCAGGATCGAAAAGATCGCCTGTTTGGCCATTTCCATCTTGCTGCAGCCCGTGGTATAGCAGTAATTGTTCGTAGGATCAAAGGCCATGCTCCCGGAGCAGTCCAGGAGGATCAAAACATCGGGCGGCACATTCGCCATGAACATGGCCGTGTCATCCGTCCCCCAGGCCAAAGAGGAAACCAAGATGAAATAGACCAGAATGAAGACGCAAGATCTTCTTATCTTCTTACCCATAGAGATTCCTTTCTGTCGGTGTTTGGCGATTCGGTTTATCATTCCACACCCAGGACTCATGAAGAGGTAACCTCCCGCGTTTTCTTTTGCCCATGCTTCTGTCTTCACCGGTAGGTCGTGCTGATCTCGACCGGACCAAACCCGACTCCCGCATCCACCTGCACCGCGCTCTGGTAGTTCGTGTTGGTCCCCTTTACCAGGGCGATGAACCGCGTCGATTCTTGGGGTTGTTGCTCCTCCGATGGCATATCCCGGCATCTGGGTTGCCGCCGGGCCCTTCGTCGGTCCGGCCGGTGTCGTGATCTGATAGGTGGACTTCCGATCCTGTCCCGGGTCCGCGTGAAAATCCCCCATTATTAACTCCCAAAGTGGTCGCCAATAATTCATGTCACCAAGCTATCTAGCAGAATCCGTTCCCTTTAACCACGAAGAAATGAATTATCTGGTCATTGCTTGGCTACTTTTGAATAATTGAAAGAAATCAGAGAGTAACCGAATATTCGGATCCACTCCTGCCCTTCCCCCCTTTTAGATAATGGAAGTTTTCAGAAGACTTATCGGCTTTTATGTTAAGTTTTTTAAATGCTTATTAAAAGTTTGAATAGCTGAATCCGCTTCGTCCCGTTCGCAAAAGGATCCCGAGAATGGCGGGTCGGAAGGGAAGGAACCGATCGGGGGCTTCCCGGCAAATTCCCCGGCAGATTTCTTTTCAAAATCGACAGAGCGCGAATTTTTTGAAATATCGTTTATAGGGACAAAAGAATCGACCAATTTCTGCGGGTGAGGCTTTCGTATAGAAGATCATCGTTTCTTTGGAGCGAAAAGAGGGGAGGAGTAAAAAAATGCTCGCGGATGAAGCGCTTGATTGCCCGATGGATTCCTTTAACCCGTATCTGCCATCCCTATCCGCCGGTCCGCCCTGGCGTCACTAACTGAGGCAAGAGCCCCGTGCGGTAGTCCCGCACGCCGGGATCCGGGCGGGGGGCGCTGGGCAACCGGCGTCCCTACCGCGACCTAGAATACATAAATGGCGGAAAAGGAACACCAAAGGGAGAATTCCGGTCAGAATTCCGAACTCCTGCTACCAGCCGATACCCTGGCTCTTCAAGGACTTCTGGGCAGGTTCATAGCCTAATCTTGCCGCTGTTTTCAGGTCCGCAATCGCCTTTTCGTGGTACCCACGTCCCCAATAGGCAGCCGCTCGATTGTTATAAGCCACTGCATATTTCGGGTTCATCTCAAGGGCCCTGTCATAATCCTCAATCGCCCGCCTGTAGTTGCCCAGGCTCTCATAGACACCCGCTCGATTGTTATAAACCACCCCATATTTCGGGTTGATCTCAAGGGCTTGGTCATAATCCTGAATCGCCTGTCGGTAATTGCCAAGTCGAGCGTAGGCATTCGCCCGGTTATTGTAGGCTTCCGCATATTTCGGGTCGAGTTCGATGGCTTTGCCGCTGTCCTCAATCGCCTGCTTGTAGTTGCCCAGGTTCACATTAACATTCGCCCGGTTATTATAAGCCATTGCGAATTTCGGGTTGAGTTCGATGGCTTTNNTTTGCCTACGTCCTCAATCGCCTGTTGGAAGTTGCCGGCTCTCCAATAGGCAGTCCCCCGGTTTATATAGGAAATACTGTTAGGTTCGGTAACTTTAAAGGTGTGTTCAAACAGCGTGATGCCGTTCCGCCAATACCCGACCTGTGTCCAGGTGACGATGAGAAGGCATAAGAGGCTCAAGGCCGACGATAAATAAAGTGCCTCTTTTTTATAACGCCATCCCTTCAAGAGTTCCGGAACACCCCATCCCGCCATGATGAACAACCCGATCAGAGGGATATAAGTATAACGGTCCGCCATGGCGTGGTCGCCGACCTCCACGATCCCGATGACCGGCAGAAGGGTTCCGACATACCACAGCCATCCGAATGCGAGATAGGGAAATCTCTTTGCCGTCCGGATAACCAGGAAGGTTACGGCGATGAAAAGAAAAACTGCCCCCCAGACCTGCCAGAGCGCCCGCAACCCTGGATAAGGGTAAAAAACGCCCAGGTTTGCCGGCCAGATCGTCTTCCCGATGTAAAGGATATAGGAAATGAAAGCATTCGCAATACGATCGCTCAGTGGGAAACCCTCCATCAATCCCGCCTCCCCTTCCTGGTGCTGAGCGACGTAAGCCAAGGCGCTGGCGAGCGCAGCCAAGGCAAAAAGGGGGATTTTTTCCCGGAGCAGAGGGCGAATCAACGCCCATGGTTCGCTATGATCGGGGGGGGCCGTTTTCTCCGGGCGCTCTACAGGATGCTTCTTCCTCGATTTTCCTTTTCTTTTATCGTCAGTCCCGGGTTTATTCCCTTTTGTCCGAATTTCTTGAGGGGATTTCTTTTGCGCCAGGCGCTGGAGGGGCCAGTAGTCCAAAAGGAGAAGAGCAAAGGGGAGGGTCACCAGCATGGGTTTGGCCATCAGGCCTAAGACAAAGAATAGAAGAACAGCCAGATATCTCTGAAGCCCCGGACGCTCAACATAATGGACATAGGCTCCGATGGTGAGTATCCAGAAGAATGCGGAAAGGACATCCTTACGCTCGGCCACCCACGCGACGGACTCCACGTGGAGAGGGTGAAGCGCAAACAAAGCGGCCACAAATGCGCTCTGCCAGAGCGCCTTCGTCATCCGGTGAAAAACGAGAAAAAGCAGGAGGGTATTGGCAAGGTGGAATAAGAGATTCGTCAGATGATGCCCCCGCGGCTCCAGTCCGAAGAGTTGGACATCCAGCATGTGCGAAAGCCACGTGAGGGGGTGCCAGAATTCGGCGTACAGCGTGGTGAAGGCCCACCGAATTCCCTCCATCGTTAAACCACCCTGAACAGGACCGTTCTCAGTTACGTATCTGGGATCGTCGTAGCTAAGGAAGTCGCACCGGCTGACCTGCCAGAAGGCGATAACTGTGGCAGCCGCCAGAAAAATGCAGATCAGTAGAATTTGTTTCTTTTTGGACATAAATACTTCTTTGTTATCCACCCGCCATCATCGTGCTGCCCCGGCTCAAAAATCCTGCGGCCCGTCAATGAAAAATTCCTGCTCCGTCCTCCAGAACGGTATGGTTCAGGCGGATGGGTTTACTCGGCTCCCGAGAGGACAACGATCAAAATTACTCTTGTGGGAATGTGCAGTCAAGGGGGAATTTCCCCTTTGTCCTTATCGACTGGAATTGCCCCCCCTATATCCCTCTGAATCCGGTCGAGCTGGGGTTGTCCAAGATATGAAAGCCCTTTCGGAATATCCCTGGACCGGTCATTCAGTTTCGGCAGACCGGGTAAAGCGCGATTGGCAGGAGACGGATTCGATCTTGGCCTATTTTGGGAAGAGAAAGAAGCTAGCCCGACGCGGGTATGAGAAGGGTTTGTGAATCAAGGGGTGTCTCAGGGCAGGCGGCCGGAACTGGTGGGGAGGATTGATTCGCAGACTTGGGGGATGGGCGGAGGTGGCCCGGTTTCCGGGGGGAACGACATCGGCGGTAGTCCGGGCGGCCTATTCGGAGGAACTGCCTGAACTCCCCCAATATCCGTAAGACCACTTAGAAGGAAGCTCCCCTTTTCTTTTGGGGATTGAAGATTACCGGAAAAAGTTCGAACAAATAAGTAATTCCCCCTGACAAAATACAGTATTCTCCCCATTTTTTCCATACTCGCCCTCATCTATTCTGAGACTCAGGGAGGAAGTGGATTAAAATGAAGAAAAAGAAGCTTTCTGAGTGGGTTATCGTCATCCTGATCATCCTCTTCTTCGCCATCCCCCTCTGCAGCCTGGCCCTTAGTGAATCGGTGACCCATTGGCCTACCAGCCCGACTCGTTTTGTCTACAATTTCCTGTTCAAATAGCCTCCGGGCGATGACGTTTCTCTCGTATTCCTGCATAAATATTTGACCCTTATTCCCATATATTTATACCCCAGGTGTCCCCCTTTTCTACAGCCCCCCCTCACTTTACTCCGCCCTTTCAAGTCAAGGGGAAAAGTCCATCTTCGGCTTATTAGTAAGATTGGAATCAGGAATTTTTCTGTTCTTATATTCTTGCCAGTCTATATCTTCTTTTTTCACCTCAAGGAATCCCCCATCTTTATGATGCAGGAAAATTCCCCCGCCCTTAAACAGATCCTGAACGACCCAATATCTGATTTTCATAAAGGGCCGGAAATCATCTCTTAAGTGTAAGATTTCACCTCTTTTAAGAGACTTCAAAAGATCGGAAGCCATGTTGTCCCTCATTTGAAGAGTCTCCCTTGGGGCGTCACCTGGCGCCTGGGTATTTTCCATTTTTACTCCCCCGATTATTGGGAATTAAGAGGGAATCTTATCTATAAAATATTCATCTGCTCAAGTAGTCTGATGATAAATACGTCAGAAGGATTCATGAAATTTTGAGAAGTTTAGGGCCGATTGGCGAGGAGCTGGGTGGGGGAGTATTGTGAAAGGCAACGCCCGAAGGGAGGGTTTGGTAAGGATAGAAGTCTCAAAAGGAGTTTTAGATTGCTGAGGATGATTTATGCCAAGGCGGCCAAGGCTCGATGCTCCTGGAACCTTACACCATGTGATGCGGCGGGGAATTGAGGGAACAATAATATTCAGGAGGGATGCGGATCGGGGGGATAGCCTTCCTCGACTCGGAGATCTATTCCAGGAAGGCCCACGGAGGTGGTCATTGGGAAGCTCAATGAATTAGTCCGCGGATGGATCGGTTACTTTTACTATGGTAATTGCAGCCGACGCTTGGCTTAGATCAAACGCTTTCTGGAAGAGAGAGTGCGAATCTACCTGCGGCGGAGGCATCGCCATGCGCGTAAGGGGTATCGATCGGTGAAGTCTCTCTATGGGGACTTGGGTTATACAAGATTCCGACCATAGCTCCGTGGACTCAGACTGCGAAAGCCGCTGGAAGAAGATGATCGGAAAGCCGTATTCGGGAAAACCGAATGCACGGTTTGATGAGGGGGAGCTGGAGA
>PMCE01000003.1:375-3974 GCA_003154025.1 Syntrophaceae bacterium | reverse complement strand
GGAGGGACGGAGCCTATACACGTTGACATCCGGGTCATTGCTGCCACCCATCGCAATCTGGAAACCATGTTGGCCGAGGGAAAGTTTCGCGAAGATCTTTATTTCCGCCTCAAGGTCTTTCCTATTCTCATTCCTCCGCTGAGAGATCGCCTTGCAGATATCCCCATCCTAGTTCAGTATTTCATGCAAAGGAAGGCACGGGAGATGGGCCTCATGCAAATTCCCACCCTGGCGCCAAAGGCCATGGATCGGCTGATGAGTTATCAATGGCCGGGGAATGTGCGGGAGCTGCAGAACGCAGTGGAACGTGCGCTTATTTTGAGTGGGAGCAAGCCGCTGGAGTTCGCCGACTTCGGAGAAACCTCGAACAAGAAAGAGAGACCCTTGGATTTGCCCGGAAAAGATTCCTTGGCTCTAGATGATGTGGTTTCCCGGCATATTATGCGGGTCCTGGAAATGACCGGTGGTCAGGTAGCCGGGCGAAATGGCGCTGCCCACCTCCTGAAATTAAATCCCTCCACCTTCAGACAGAAGATGAGGAGGCTTCACATCCCATTCGGCAGAAAAGGAAGAAATTTAAGGACCTCACCGGATACAAAAAAAATGGGAAACCATAATTAGTTCCTTCCCTGCACACGATTCCATAGGCCACAGCCTTCGGGAGGCGGTTTGCCTGAAAGCGCCCAGGGGGGGTTAGGCTCGGACAACGGACGTACTTCTCGGCCGTCTCTTTGACCGACATTAAATTGGATTCCTGTCTTTCGATTCTTCGGGAAGAATTACCGGGCCGGCTAGGAATGAAAGGCCTCAACCTCCGCCTGCCGGGGGGAAGATGGCGATCAAATCGCCGTCGTCCAGTTTCGTTTCGAGGCCCTTCAGGCTGTGAATGTGCTTTCCATTCTTTAAAATGGCTACATAAGGCTTCAACTCCCGGCCCTCGAAAACACTTTCCCTTTTCTTCGATGAATCGCAGAGAAGTTCCAAAAGATCCCGGACATCACTCCCCCTCTCCATCTCCAAGTCCTTTTCCCCTGTTTGGAAAAGTTCTCTGAAGAACGAGAAGAACTTTAGTTTGATCTTCATGGCGGCCTCATTCCTCCTCATCGCGAGGTACAGGAGTAGCAAGGATCTATGGAAGCGTTAATCAGCGGAACATCGGCCAGGTTCGCCTGGAGCATCATCAGTCTTACCGTCGGCTGGTTCACAAAACTCGGAGTCCGGATCTTCACCCGAGAAGGGATATCGGTTCCAACAGAGGCAACGTAGTAAAAGAGTTCTCCCCGAGGGGCTTCCGAGCGGGCCACGGCCTCCCCGGGTGGAACCTCCACAAAACCGGGGCCATGGATGGGCCCTGGCGGCATCTGGTCCACGGCTTGTTCAACGATGCGGCAGCTTTCGACCATTTCCCGCAGCCGTACCACCACTCGCGCAAACACATCGCCGGAGGTTTCAACNNATATCCTCGGTCAGACCTGAGGCCCGGGCTGTGGGTCCAACCGCACCCCAGGCCAGGGCTTGTTCTTTGGACAGTTTCCCTATGCCGGCGCAGCGGGCATGCACCGTCTTGTCGTTGGCGAAAAGAGGAATCAATTGATCGGCCACGGTTTGCCGGACCCTTCTCGAAGTCGTGCGAACCGCTTCCGGATCAGTCAGGTCCCGGGTGACCCCGCCGATGCAGTTCATCCCGTAGTGGACCCGGTTGCCGGAGAGGGTCTCCAGGAGGTCCATCAACTGTTCCCGCAGGGCAAAGCAGGTCATGAAGAGAGTCTGAAACCCCATCACCTCGGCGGCAATCCCAGCCCAAAGGGCATGAGACGTCAACCGTTCGAGCTCGACCACAATGGTGCGGATGTATTGCGCGCGCTCGGGGACGGGCAACCCGGCCAGGTATTCGACGGCGTTGCAGAAGGTAAGAGTGTGAACGTTGGAGCAGATTCCGCAAACCCGTTCAACCAGGGTAATGGCCTGATGATAGTTGCGCCGTTCGGCCAGCCATTCTACTCCCCGGAAATTGTACTTGACCGACAGGGTAACGTCCTGGACAATCTCTCCCTCGCAGGTCACTTGGAGCTTGCAGGGCTCTTCCAGGGAGGGATGGTAAGGGCCGATGGGAATGGTGTAGCTCATGCGCGGCCTCCTTCTTTACCCTTCCATTGGAAGTTCCAGGCGAAGACGCCGGGTGGATCTTGTTCATTCAATACCAGCGTGGGAAGTTCACGGCCCGTAAAATTCACCGCAAAGTAGTCGTGGATCTCCCTCTCGATCCAGTCCGCTGCCGGACATATACTGGCAATACTGGGAAGTGCGGTTTGGTGAGTTATGGTGACGAAGTTCAACAACTCGCCTTGCAGATCCCAATGATAGATCACCCGGAACTCATTCCCCGGAATTTGGGACGCAGTAACCGTAACCAGGCGTGCGCCGGTTTCCACCATCAAACGGGCCATCTTCTCCACATCCATGTCGGGGTTTTCCAGCCACCTTGCTTCAGACCTTTTCATCCAAGCTTTCCTATTACCCAAGCGCTCACGAATTTCTTCAAGGTCCATAAATTCCACCCTCTCCCTATTTATCGCTTTGAAATGGATATCAAACCTCTCTGGGAGGCTCTTTGGCGGCAGCGCTGGCACAACTGACTTCTGGCCAATATCTCCGGGGTAACTTCTTTGAAGGCCAGGGCGAGTATGGCCTCACGGACAGGANNGGATAGGGTACTCGATGCACTTCATCCAGAGCTTCGGCGCGGAAGTAGGAAGGAGCGGAAAAACTCTCCATGTGCAGGGCCTGCCCGGGGCAGATGGTCACGCACTGGCCGCAAAAGGTGCAGTGTCCGGGAGAATAAGTCCACTCACAATTGTCCTCATGCTCGATCACCCGGATGGCACCGGAAACACAAACATAGGCGCAAAGGCCACAGCCAATACATTTTTTTTCCTGGATCTTTACGGGTCCGCGAAAGTCTTTCGGGTGTGGCACTTCCTTGGGAAAGCGCAGGGTGATCGGCCGCATTTTCAAATTTTTGCCCAAGATGGAAAAGATGTTCATCGGATGAACCTTTCGATACCCGGGAACACTCCCAGGATCAGGGCCACCACAGCCAGACCCATGCCCCATCTCCAGTAGAAGCGGGCAGCCTGGGGGATTTTTAGACGGGCCGTGCCTGTCGCTAGGGCTGTCAAAAAGATCACCAGAACCAGGGAGAGGCTCGCAAAGAGGGTGAAATCGGCCACCCCCACACCGGTGCGAACGGGCAGGCCCAGGCAGACCACAAGCCCGGTCAAAGCCACCCACTCCAGGCCGTGAGCAAGTTCCCACATGGCCAATTGGAGGCCACTGAATTCCGTTGCCGGTCCGGAGTAAATCTCCTGTTCGGCATTGGAAAGGGAGAAAGGGTTGAGACGCAATTTAACCGGCAGGCAAAGGCAGATAGTCAGAACAGCAAGAGCCCGCACCCCTCCCGATGGAGCCGCCGCTATATCCACCAGCCGCAGGCTTTGGGCTGAGGAAGCGAGGGCCACAATCCCTGTGAGGAAGGGCAGGTTGTAAGTAATGCTCAATATGGCCTCCCGCGTCGCGCCCACCTGACCAAAGATGGAACG
>PMCE01000003.1:0-323 GCA_003154025.1 Syntrophaceae bacterium | reverse complement strand
GGACCTGATGTTTGGCCGCTAATTTAACAAAGTCAAAAAAGGGCTGATAAAAAGGCGGCCCTATGCGTCCCTGCATCCGGGCTCTAAGTTTGCGCTCCAGCCACAGCATGAGCCAGGCCATGGGCACAGCATAGAGTAGGCCGGGAAAAACCAACAGGGCCAGAAGAGCCTTTTCCCAGTTCATGGGTTCACCCCTTCCTCAATTGGACGCTCTTTCCTCCGCTGCTCCGCCAGGATGGCGCCTGCTTGGGCAATTCCCTTGATCAGGTCGTGAGGACGGGGCGGGCAGCCGGGGACGTAAACGTCCACGGGCAAAATGCGAT
>PMCE01000260.1:8181-8809 GCA_003154025.1 Syntrophaceae bacterium | reverse complement strand
ACACCCCAGAGTATCCAGAACGATCCCCTTGGCTTTCTGGACCACTTCCGGGGGCAGATCGGAGAAGTTTACTTTAGCGATGTATTCAGAAAGGATTTGTGTTGCGCCCATCAATCTCCTCCTAAATTGCGAATTGCGCATTTCGCATTGCGCATTGAAAAAGGGAATTGCTTTTGGCCGACATCTGCCTTCCGTGCAGGTGGATCATTTCCTATTTCGCAATGCGACATTCCCAATGCGCAATTGGCAATGCGCAATGCGCAATCGGTTATGCCAGTTCCTTCAGCCGTTTCTCGATGGCCTCGAAGGTGGTCCGGGCGAAGCTCCGGGCCTGGCCGGAGAAGAGGGCCCGGGGCAAACCCCCCATTTCTTCCAACGTGGCCTTGCAGGCTACCGAAGTCTTTGTCTCCTCCACCGGGATCATGGCTATGGACACCTTCTGGCCTGCTTTGACTATACCGCCCACGCCTTCGAGGAAGAGCTTCACGGAAAAGGATTCGGGAGGGGAGATATCCACCATCTCCCCTTTCAGCTTCAGGGGCCATTCGGACCCCATCATCTTTATCCGGAGAATCGCCCGGAAGTTGTTCTCGTCCAGGATCTCCATGTTCTCCATCCCCGGAAGGAC
>PMCE01000260.1:0-8067 GCA_003154025.1 Syntrophaceae bacterium | reverse complement strand
TTCCTTGTCCCGGCGGGGCCCTCCCTGGGTATTGATCAGCGCGGGCCAGAGTTGAATGGCGTAGAACGGGGCCTCCAGGGCGCGCAGGTCTTCCCTCGGCCGGCCGAAGTCTTCATCTTTGCCCGCCTTGCAGAGGCGGTTATACCGGGCGAGGGTCTCCTCCACCAACTTGGGCTCCATGGAAATGGCGGAGGCCAGCTCGGCTGCCGTCTTTCCCTGGCGGATCCACCCCTTGGCGATCTCCGCCGAGTTATCCAGACTCCAATTATAGAGGTCCCGGTTGTATCCGGCGGTACCCCGGCTTAGGGGACCCCGGCGCCGGGTCTGCTCGTCGAAGATCGCCCACATGGGGACCCGCGGATACTCCATCTTCTCGGTGTCGAAATGGGCGAGCTCACGGTAATACTCATGGATCTCGATCCCCGCCTCGTTGACGAAACGGCGGCCGTACTTGTCCACGAACAGGAATCCTTCACTCAGAAAAGCGACCCAGAAGGCGGCTTCAAACTCGGGAGTCTTGAAGCCGACCAAACAGGCCAGACGGGTCATGTGCCACAGATCTCCGCCGATCTTCTGCACCATGCGGATCCCGTCCCCCGTATTCCCGGGAGTCCCCAGGAAATTAACCGGCTTCACCGGCAGATAATCCCACTTCATCCGCGGATCGTTTTCATACCCGCCGCAGGTGAGGATGACCGCGCGCCGGGCCTTGATGGAAATCGTCTTCCCCTCCTTCTGGGCCACGACTCCGACGACTTCCCCCCGGCTGTTGGTGACCAGTTCCTGCGCTGGCGTGCGGGTCAAGACCTGGATCCCCCGCTTGCCGACCAACCCGGAGAGAAATTTCCAGAGACGCTGGGAAGGCTTGCCCTCTTCCGGCGTCCCCTTGATGTTGTACTTCACCACGTTCTCGGCCCCGCGTACATGGGGGAATCCGGCCCCGGCGATCATGGTGGGGTAGGCCACCTCCAGGGGGTTGAAGACCTGGACGTCCGCTCCCATGGACCGGATCCATTCGCCGTTCTTCAGGGCCTCAGCCACAAAGACTTCAATAATCTCCCTCTCCGTGGTCTTGAAGCTGAGGGTGTCGAGGTATTCGACGAATTCCTTCGCTTTGGGAATGATGATATTGCCCCCGCAGACGCCGGTGTTCCCCCCTCCGTCGGGCATCTTTTCCAGGATGGCCACCTTAGCGCCCTGGTCATGGGCGGTGACTGCGGCGGCGGTTCCGGCGGATCCCCAGCCGACTACGACGACGTCGTACTCCAGATCCCACTTTTCGGGTACGTTGGCTTTCATCTCTCCTCCCTTTTTTTAACCGCTAAGGTCGCATAGGGCAGAGAGCATAGCGCATAGCGGACCACGAATGGTTTGGGGGAACGCTATGCTCTATGCGCTTTGCGCTATGCATTCACAGGGGTATATTCCCGTGTTTCCGATCCGCCCTTTCCACCCTCTTGCTTTCCAGCATCTCCAGGGCTTTGATGATCTGGGGCCTGGTCTCCCGCGGATGGATGAGGACGTCCAGCTGCCGCTTGGACGCGGTATAATAGGGAGTCATAAAGGTCTCCCGGTACTCCTGGATTTTTTCGTCGCGGACCCGGGCCTTGTCCTCGGCGGCATTGATCTCCTTGCGGAAGAGGATCCGCACCGCCCCCTCGGCGCCCATGATGGCGATCTCCGTGGTCGGCCAGGCCAGCACCAGGTCGGCCCCCATCTCCTTGTTGGACATGGCCGCGAAGGCTCCCCCGTAGGCTTTGCGGATGATGCAGGTAACCTTGGGCACGGTGGCCTCCCTCCAGGAGTAGAGCATCTTGGCCCCATGCCGGATGATCCCCTTGTGCTCTTCCTTCATTCCGGGGAGGTACCCGGGAACGTCCACCAGGGAGATCAGGGGGATGTTGAAACAGTCACACGTGCGGATGAACCGGGCCGCCTTGTCCGCGGCATCGCAGTCGATGGCCGAGGCGAGGAACATGGGATTGTTGGCCACGATGCCCACGGGCTTGCCGTTCATGCGGGCGAATCCGGTGAACATGTTGCGGGCAAAACCCGGCTTGATCTCAAAAAATTCCTTATGGTCCACGATAAGGGAGATCAGCCGGCGCATATCGTACACTTTTTTGGCGCTTTCGGGAATGATGTCCAGCAACGCCTCTTCGCACCGGTCCGGATCGTCCAGGCACGGGATGACCGGGGCCTTTTGGGCGTAGCTGGAGGGAAGATAGCTGAGAAGCTTCTTTACCTTGGCCAGGCAATCCGGGTCATTCTCACCGATGCTGTCGGCAACGCCGGAAACCTGGCTGTGGACCCTGGCGCCCCCCAGCTCCTGGCTTCCCACGTCCTGCCCGGTCACTTCCTTGATGACCAGCGGGCCGGTGATGAACATCTGGCTGGTCTTGTCCACCATGAAGATAAAATCGGTAAGCGCGGGGGAATAAACCCCCCCTCCGGCGCAGTTCCCCATGATGACCGAGATCTGGGGGACGACCCCCGAAGCCTCCACGTTTTCGGCGAAGATCAGGGAGTAGGCACCGCTCCCTTCCTGGATTCTTCCTCCGGCGGAGTCGATCAACCCCACGATGGGGGCGTTCGACTGCCGGGCCATGCGGATCAGGGAGGCGATCTTCTCGCCGTGGACCTTTCCCACCGATCCCCCCATGATCGTAAAGTCCTGGGCGTACACGAAGATCGTCCGCCTCTCGACTTTCCCGTACCCGGTGATCACTCCGTCGCCCCACGGGCGGTTCCTTTCCATCCCGAAGTCGGTGCACTGGTGCTGTGCCAGCATGTTGACTTCCACGAAGGTGCCGGGGTCTAAGAACTTATCGATTCGCTCCCGGGCGGTGAGCTTCCCCTGGCGGTGCTGCTCCTCGACTTGTTTCTTCCCGCCGCCGGCGCGTGCCGTTTCTTCAACCTTGTTAAGTTTTTCAATCTCATCCCTTACCTTGGTCATGCCGCGTTCCTCCGGGCCGGTTGAACTCCGGCCCCCCTCGCAATTCTTTTCTTCCCTGATGTATCGACAATTAAATGAGTCCCCCCCTTTTGTCAACCAAAATTTACATCGGAACGATCGCGGGTTGTGGTATATTCAGCCGCAAATGTAACTCGGGAGAAAATGATGAGCCAACCTTTAGGGGAAAGAGTGCAAGAAGACATCCTGGTCATGAGCGGGGCCATGGGAACGGTGATGCACCAGATGGGAGCCGACCTGGGGGGATGCATCAGCCAATGGATCGTGGAGCATGCGGAAGTGTACCGTGATTTGGTGCGGGAATATTTTCGCGTCGGCTGCCATATCGTGGCCGGGGCCACTTCCAACCTGAACCGGATTTCGCTGGCCAAGTTCGGGCTGGCGGAAAAGGTATGGGAATTAAACCGGGGAGTGATCGCCATCATTAAAGAGGTTCAGCCGGAGGGAACCTACGCGGCCGGAAACATCGGGCCCACGGGAAAGATGCTGAAACCCCTGGGGGAGGTGGACCCGAAAGACCTCCTGGAAGCCTTCTCCGAGCAGGCCCGGGCGCTGGAGGAGAGCGGGGCGGAGGCCATCAATGTCCTCACGATGTTCGACTTGGAAGAGGCGGTCATCGCGCTCCGGGCAGCCAAAAAAGAAACCGCCCTTCCCGTTTTCGTCTCCCTGGCTTTCAACCCGGGGGCGCAGGGCTACCGGACCATGATGGGGGTGAGCCCGGAAGCGGCGGCTCGTCGGTTGGAAGACGAAGGGGCGCAGGTCATCGGGGCCAATTGCGGCGGCGTCAGCCTGGGCCAGATGACCGAAGTGCTGCGACTTATGAAGACCCACTGCGGCAAACCCCTGATCGTCAAGCCCAATGCGGGCTCTCCCCGGCTGGTCGAGGGACGGGAAACCTACTCGGCCGGGCCGGATCAATTTTCCCGGCACGTGGGCGAATGGGTCCAAGCGGGGGCCCGCATCATTTCCGCCTGCTGCGGGTCGGGCCCGCTGCATCTGAAAGCAATCGTAAGGGATGTTAAAAATATTGGCGGAAGAGAGTAGGAGACCAGGATTCAAGAGCGGGAAAGCAGGTCTTCCTTTCCCGCAAGATGCGGAATCTGGGTGAGGATATCCGATGGCTTGATTTCTTGATCCGCCGAATCGAATGAAGCTTTGGGGAAGGGATAGATTTTCGCCATCTGCATGCGGCGGGTTGTAGGTTCCCGGCCGATAGGGGAAGGCCGGGGGCCAGTCACAAAACCTGAGTGAAGGAGAAGAGAAAGATGATGCTGATCAGCCGATTGAAGCCGATCGAGGAAATTGTCAGCAATCTGGGGGGCGTGCGGTCCTTGCTCCTTCTGGCATGCAACGGCTGCGAGGAGAGTTTCGGAAATTCCGAGCCGGGACGCCTGAAAGATTTGAGGACCGAGATCGAGAAGAAAGGGCCGAAGGTAACAGACCTGCTGACGGTCGATTTTCTTTGCGAGGAGCTTTTGGTCAAACACTGGCTGCCCCAGGCTGGATTTAGGGGAGATTTTGAGGGAATTCTGGTGGTGTCCTGCGGGATTGGAGTTCAAGTGGTGTCCGCAGAGGCCCGCCGCCCAACCTTCCCCGCCTGTGATACGGTTACCCTGGGCGGCAGGTTTGGCCAGTCCTGGGGGAAGGAAACCTGTAAAGAATGCGGCGAGTGTCTTTTGACCCATACCGGCGGCATCTGTCCCCTGACGGCCTGCAGCAAGGGGCTTCTCAATGGGCCCTGCGGAGGGAGCCAGGACGGTCGGTGCGAGGTCTTCCCCCAAAACAGAGAGTGCGGGTGGCAGCGCATTTACCAACGCCTCGAAGCCGCGGGGCGGAAAGATCTTTTGTCAGCGCCCCCCCTGATCAAGGACTTTTCCCGGAGTGAACCCCCGGAGGAACTGATCGCCCTGCAAAATCAGTTATGGGAGAAGAGGAACGAAACCTTATGACCATCACGGAGATCATCGATCGTCGAGGTTTTGTGGTGACGGCGGAACTGAATCCCCCCAAGGGGGTCGATTGCTCGGCCGTTTTGCAGACGGCCGAAAGGATGGCGCCCCTGGTGGATGCAATCAATATCACCGATAACGCGGGGGCCGTCATGCGCATGGGGTCCCTTCCCCTTTGTCATCTCTTGAAGGACAGGGGCATTGAGCCCGTGCTCCAGCTCACCTGCCGGGACCGGAACCGAATCGCCCTGCAATCGGAGTTGTTGAATGCCTGCGCCCTGGGGGTGCGGAATGTCCTATGCCTGACGGGCGATCATGTAAGACTGGGAGACCATCCGGATGCCAAGGCGTCGTTCGATCTCGACTCGGTCTCCCTCCTTTGGGCCGTGGAGAGACTCAACAGCGGAAGGGATCTGCGGGGGGCCTTTCTGAAGGGAGCCACCGACCTTTGTGCTGGGGCCGCCGCCAATCCCAACGCCTCGCCCTCCGAACCGCAGCTTTTAAAAATGAGGAGGAAGAGCCAGGCGGGGGCACGTTTCTTCCAAACCCAGGCCGTCTTCGAAATATCCCAGCTGCGCCCTTTTGCCTCCCTGGCTGCGGACCTGAAAATTCCCCTCATCCTAGGGGTGCTGGTTTTGACGACGCCGAGGGGGGTCCGGTTCGTCAACGAGCAGGTTTCCGGCCTACACGTTCCCGCCGGGGTGAGCGCCGCGGTGGAGGGGGCGAAGGACCCCATCAAGACTGGCGTAGAGATTGCGGCCGGATTGATCAGGGAATCCCGGAAATATTGCCAGGGGGTCCACTTGATGAATGCGGGACCCGGGTTGGTCCAACGAATTCTCCAAGAGGCGGGCCTGAGGTAATTTGCCCGAGCCCGCAAAACAAAGAAGGGGAAAAGGCATGGCGGAGAGGAATCGAATTGTGGCGGTGGTCAGGTGCCAGAGTCCGGACGATGGAATTGCCAAGTCGCTTTCGTCGCTGGAGGCGGAAGGAGGGATACGCTCCTTCCCGGGTATCGTTTTTATTAAACCCAACATCGTGGTTTCCGTTCCGTATGACCGGGCCCCGGCGGAGCTGACCGACCCACGGCTGGTGGCGGCCGCCATCCGGTATTTTTACGCCCACGGGGCGCAAAAGGTGCTGGTTGGAGAACGCCCGGCATGGGGGGGAGCCTCTCAGGACGCCTACCGGGTTTCCGGGTATACCCAGGCCGTCGCCGAGAGCGGCGGCATGATGTGTGATTTGGATCGGGAACCCGAGGTAGACGTCCCCGTAGATGGTCATGTGCTGCGGGAAGTGCGCCTTCCACGGGCTCTCGTGGAAGCCGATTGGTTGGTCAATATGCCTAAGGCCAAAACTCATTTCTTGACCGGTGTGACCGTGGGCATCAAAAATCTCTTCGGCTGTATCCGATACGAGGACCGGAAAAAATACCATCGGGAGATCGACCTGGCCAATCTGCTCGCCGATCTCCTGAAGGCCCTGCCGCCCGACCTTACCATCGTCGATGCCATTCAAGCCATGGAGGGATTCGGCCCCCATGCCGGGTCCGCCGTCGANNGTCGCGGAAAAGCTGGGGCTTGGAAGCATCGACTTGGCGGATATCCAGATCGTGGGAGAGGCCCTGAATGAGGTCCGGAAGGTCTTTCTCCCGCCGGTTTTCCAGTTCGTCAGCAAACATAAAAATGTCCGCTTATATGCGGGCGGCGTCTGCCCCGGCTGCCGGCCAAGGATTCCCACCGTACCCTTAGCCTGTGATCCGGGAAAGGATTACGCGATTTTAATCGGCCGGGAACCCATTGCCATTCGGCCGGATGTGGAGGCTGACGAGATGTGGCTGGTCGGCAATTGCGCGGTTAAGGCCGGGATGGCCTACCTCCTGCGTCGAGCTTTTCAGGGAGGGTTCCGGAAGGGAGTCCCGCGGGTGGTCAAGGTTCCCGGGTGCCCGCCTCTTGACTGGTACTCCCAGCGGGTCATCTTCCCGCCCCTGAGGGAGAAAGGCTGGATGAGACCCTGACGAAAAATTTGATTGACAAGGTTCCGGGTCTTTGGTAGGAAAGACCCGCGAGGCCCTAGATCCTGCAACGGCAGGCGCGGTTTTTCAAACCCTTCCAGCGAATAGACAACCGTCCCGGGAGGAAGAAGATCGGGTAACGCCCATCCCAGGCCGGAGAAGACTCGCCCCCCCCCCANNACGGGGAAAATTCCGGCATCTATTTCCAAAGGAGGAGTCGACCATGGAAGTCCGAAAGTACGTGATCTTCATCGAGGAGACCCACAGGGAAGCAGGGAAGGAGGTTTCTCCTGCTCACCGGAAAATAGCATCCATTGCCGTCGTGAAAAACCCTTTTGCGGGGAAATTCGTGGAGAAGCTGGATGAACTGATCGAGATTGGCGCGAAAATGGGTACAGAATTGACCCAGCGGGCGATCGAGGCCTTGAAGGTGAAGCCCGAGCAGATCCACAGCTTCGGCAAAGCAGCCATTGTAGGAATGGATGGGGAACGAGAACATGCCGCAGCCATTCTGCACCCCGAATTGGGCCAGTCCATGAGGAAAGTCCTCAAGGCCGGGAAGGCGGTCATCCCTTCGGCAAAAAAAGTGGCGGTTGCGGGGACCGCGATCGACATCCCCCTTCACTACAAAGATGAGATGAAGGTGCGTACCCATTATGATGCCATGGAGGTAAGAGTGGGAGATGCTCCGCGCCCCGACGAAATCTTGATAGCCGTAGCTTTCACCGATTCCGGGCGACCCTTAGCTCGGGTGCCGGGGCTTACTTTGGAAGAGTTCTTGCAAAAGGGGTAAAACCGGGCGCCCAATCTTTCTCCGCGCTCTCGATGGCCGAGCATCCGGGGAAAAGATTATTCTCCCCGTCCTTGCTGGTCCTGTATATTTCTACCCCCTGGATACCACCCAGACCGTAACCCGAGTCCGATTTATCAGGTAAATCCCTCTTCCGCCGGGGAATCCCGGCGGCCTGCCTTTCGGGGACATTCCCACGCCTCCCCTCTTTCAGGGCTCTATCATTCTTGCCGGTGCAGGTTGGTTCACGACTTTGGAGAGGGAGCGTATAGGGCACAAAACCCGGCGGGGGAAAGGACTTGCGCAAAAGGCTTGCCGCGGCTCCGCAGGATGGGCAGGA
>PMCE01000425.1:2799-2956 GCA_003154025.1 Syntrophaceae bacterium | reverse complement strand
GGCACAAACGTTTTTCTTTGAGATAATGCATGGCTATCCGGGAAATCTTTTTCTGCTTCTCATAGCCGACGGCCAGTTGCGGGTCACCATACGCCTCGGAGCGCCGACTCTTGACCTCGACAAAGACCAGTGTCTCCCCCTCCTCGGCCACGATATC
>PMCE01000425.1:2549-2775 GCA_003154025.1 Syntrophaceae bacterium | reverse complement strand
CGGCAACCCGGAAAGAGCGGCGGTGAATCTTGGAACGGCCGAACTTCAGAATCGCCTCGCGATGCTCCCGCGTGCCGTATCCCTTGTTGCGAAGAAAATTGTACTGGGGAAACTGGCGGTGGTACATCTCCATCAGCCGGTCCCGCGACACCTTCGCCACGATGGACGCCGACGCCACGGAGATGCTCCGGGAATCGCCGCGGATGATGGTTTCCTGGGGTATGGC
>PMCE01000425.1:2216-2441 GCA_003154025.1 Syntrophaceae bacterium | reverse complement strand
GGGCCGCGACCCGCCTCGTCGATCCCGGCGATCATCCGATAACCGCATCCACGGGCCTTGCCTTCAAAGCTGTTCATCCCCCGGCCCACCCTCGCCCCGCCGCCTCCTGCCTGCGGCGGGTCTTCACCGGAAGGTATTCTACAACTTTCCGGCCTCTTTGATCCTGGCCTGCTTCCCTCGGAGGCTCCTCAGGTAATACAACCGGGAACGTCTGACCTTGCCCCG
>PMCE01000425.1:246-2189 GCA_003154025.1 Syntrophaceae bacterium | reverse complement strand
TCGGGGATATCCCCCCGCATCTGTTCTTTTTCCAGCATTTCCATGACATTCATAACCCTGAACTCCTTCTTAAACCCTATATGTTATGTTTTAATTCCATAGCACCATTTTCATTACTTAAACCCAATCATCCAGCCATCTTTTTTCTTCCGCCGTCAGGACCCTGTCCCTGAGCAGATCGGGTCTTTTTCCCCGCGTTCTCAAAAGGGCCTCCCTGCGTCGCCATGCATCGATCTCCCGGTGGTTCCCGGAGAGAAGCACCTCGGGGACCCCCCAGCCCCGATACTCGGCGGGCCGCGTATAATGGGGATATTCCAGAAGACCCATGGAAAAAGTGTCCGACGAAGCGGATTCGCAATTTCCGAGCACCCCCGGCACGAGTCGGGAAACGGCGTCCACAATCACCATGGCCGACAACTCGCCCCCCGTCAGCACATAATCGCCGATGGAAATTTCACGGTTGACCAGATGTGTCCTGACCCGCTCGTCCACCCCCTCGTAATGCCCNNCCCTGGGGGGTCATCAGCACAATCGGCACATCCTCTCCGATTACAGGAACGGACTGGAGGGTCCGGTCGATGGGGTCGACCTTCATGACCATCCCACCCCCTCCGCCATAGGGGGCGTCATCGGTCATGTGATGCTTGTCCTCCGCATGGCTGCGGATGTCATGCAGGTGAATGGCAATGAGCCCGCGATCCGCGGCCTTTTTCAGGAGACTGCAACCGCAGGGAGATGCAAACATCTCCGGGAAAACGGTCAGAATATCGAACCGGATCATGATTCAAAAAAGCCCTTTCAGCAGCCTGACCACCATTACACCGCGATCCGTATCGATCTTTCTGACCACATCGCCGATGGCGGGCAACAGGATTTCCCGGTCCCCTCCCCGGCACACATAGACATCGTTGCCCCCCGTCGGGAACACGGCTTCGATCCGGCCCAGGATCTCATCTTCCTCGGTAAGAACCTGAAGCCCGATGATNNCCACTGAGTTGCAGAATGAAAGAATCCTTCCCCGCCTGCACGGCAACGAGCGGAAACAAAACGGCCTCCGGAACGCTGCGGCCGACAAACAGCCCGGAAAGGTCGTGCAGTACCTCGGGCGATTCAAGATACGACAGAACCTTCATCCGGCCTTCAAGGCCATGAGAACGGACGATCCTGCCTATTTCAATGAGCTCCATGGGGGAATCATTCGATGATTTCAAGAACAGACCGTTTGCGAATCTTTGTGGATGCCGCACTCAGGATGGTCCTCATCGCCTTGGCCGTTCTACCCTGCTTGCCGATGACTTTTCCAAGATCTTCCTTGGCAACTCTCAGTTCCAGGACGGAAGTCTGCTCCCCGATGATTTCGGAGACCTCGACCATATCGGGGTTGTCCACCAGAGCTTGAGCCATGTACTTGATCAACTCTTTCATCATCACATCCTCCACAGTCCCTAAAAAAGCTAAACCTTGATTCCTTTCTTTTCCAGCAACTGAGATACCGTCAATGTCGGTTTTGCACCCTTCGCAAGCCACTGCCGGACGCGCTCCTCTTTCAGGACCACCGCTGCAGGGTTCTGGTTCGGATCATAATTCCCCAATATTTCCAGAAATTTTCCATCCCTTGGGGACTCGGAATCGGCCACCACCACCCGGTAGATGGGTTTGCCTTTTCCACCTACCCTTGTCAATCTCATTTTTACCGCCATCCTCTGTATCGATCACCTCCTGAAAATTAATTTTTTTCGTAGATCGTGACATCTAACATATCTCTTTCCACATTAAAAGGGGAAATTGCCCCTCCGCAGGGATTTTATCCCCCCCTGGGTCATCCGCTTCATCATTTTTCGCATGTCCGCGTAATTCTTCAGCAGGCGATTGACTTCCTGAACCGTCGTCCCGCTGCCCCGGGCGATCCGCTTGCGCCGGCTGCCGTCGATGAGCAGATGGTT
>PMCE01000425.1:0-125 GCA_003154025.1 Syntrophaceae bacterium | reverse complement strand
TCCCGCTCATCCACCGCCTCCCGGGCCTTTTCCACGAGGGTCAGGACATCACCCATCCCCAGGATCCGGGAGGCCATGCGTTCCGGATGGAAGACCTCCAGGGCCTCGATCTTCTCGCCGACGCC
>PMCE01000243.1 GCA_003154025.1 Syntrophaceae bacterium | reverse complement strand
TCTTTTTCACGGCGAATGATCGCTCAAGTTTTGCCTTTATTAATTTCTCTTGACAAGAAAGCAGGAGTCCGATAGCTATATACCATAGAACTGTATTCCATAGAATGAAATATATTCCGGTGAATTCGTCTCTTGAAAATTATAGGGATGCGGGGTGGTTACGATGAATACAGAACGGATAGGCAGTCTTTTTTGGCTAATTTTCGGTTTGAGTGTGATGTACGGTTCTTTCAAGCTCGGCCTGGGGGGGGTCCAGGCCCCCGGTTCAGGTTTCCTGGGATTTTTGGCCGGCGCCTTCGTCACGCTCATGGCACTGATCGTCCTGATCCAGTCCTTCGCGGATCGGGAGGGGCAGGGGAAATTGTCGGATCTCTTGAAGGAATCTCGATGGCAGAGGCCGGTAATGGTGGCACTGCTGACCCTGGCCTATATAATGGGTTTGGAGAGGCTGGGATTTGTGTTGACGTCCCTCTTGTTCCTGCTGGTCATTTTCAAGTGGGTGGAGAAATTTTCCTGGCCGAAGACTCTTTTGGTAACTGGCTTGTCGGTCGGTTTTTCCTATCTTCTTTTCCACTCCTTCCTGAAAGCCTCCCTGCCACAGGGGATTATGGGATTCTAAATATAGAGGGGCCTGATCATGGATATTTTTGGAAACATCCTGACCGGCTTTAGCATCGCCGGCACCTGGACCAACCTTTTCTTCTGCTTCGTGGGGGTCTTTTTCGGCACGCTGGTGGGTGTCCTTCCCGGGATCGGTCCGTTGGCGACCATGTCGATCCTCCTTCCCGTGACTTTCGGAATGTCTCCCACCACGGCCATCATCATGCTCTCCGGGATCTACTACGGGGCCTACTACGGCGGATCGACGACCTCGATCCTGGTCAACATCCCCGGGGAGGCGGCCTCGGTCGTCACCTGTCTCGACGGTTACAAGATGGCCCTCAACGGCCGGGCGGGTCCTGCACTGGGGATCGCCGCTTTCGGCTCATTCATCGCGGGAACGTTCGGCCTGATCGTCCTGCAGACCNNGTCCTTACCTTTCTTACGGAAAAATCAATGGTCAAAGCACTGTTGGTCGCCGCGGTGGGGGTTGTCATGGGGATGGTAGGCCTGGACAGCATGACCGGAACCGCCCGCTTTACTTTTGACATCCCCGAATTGATGGACGGGTTGGGGATCGTTCCGATGGCCATGGGGCTCTTCGGCATCACGGAGATCTTTCTGAATCTGGAGAAGACGATCCAGCGGAGCGTCATGGCATCGAAGATCACTGGCCTCCTTCCGAGCTTTCAGGACTGGATGGACAGCAAATGGGCCATTGCTCGGGGAACGGTCGTCGGGTTTTTCCTCGGCATGCTCCCCGGTGGCGGGGGGGTGATCGCATCGTTTGCCTCCTATGCGGTAGAGAAGATGTGTTCCAATCATCCGGAAAAGTTCGGGCATGGGGCTATCGAGGGCGTGGCGGGCCCCGAATCAGCAAACAATGCAGCGGCGAGCGCAGGTTTCGTGCCTCTGCTAACCTTGGGGATTCCCGTCGGAGCTGTCCAAGCCGTTCTTTTGGGCGCGCTGATGATCCATGGCATTACACCCGGCCCCATGCTGTTGCAGGAGCACCCCGACGTCTTCTGGGGGGTCATCGCCAGCATGTATATCGGCAACGTCCTGCTCCTCGTGCTGAACCTCCCCCTGATCGGCCTTTGGGTCAAGATCCTGAAGGTTCCCTACGGCCTCCTCTTTCCCATGATCCTGTTCTTCTGCATCATCGGGGCCTATACGGTCAACAACAGCACGACGGACGTGGGAATCATGCTGCTGTTTGGCATCGTGGGCTATCTGATGAAGAAATTCAACTATGAACCGGCGCCGATGATCCTGGCCTTCGTCCTGACCCCCATCCTCGAGAGGTCCCTGCGGCAATCCCTTTTGATGTCCAGCGGGAGCTTTACCATTTTCTTTACACAGCCGATCTCGCTGGCGTGCCTCGTCTTGGCCGCCGTTCTTTTGGTCCTGGCGCTCCTGCCGATGATCCGCAAGAAGAGGGAGGAGATCGTTGCATTGGAGGAGGACGCCGATTGATTCCGGGCGGTCTCCCCGTATGGGCGAAGACCGATCAATGAAACAGATCAACAAAGGAATGGAGAAGGGAGATGAAAAAATGAAATTGAGGAATCAGATATTTGGTTTATTTTTTGTCGGTGCGATTACAGCGGTTTTCTCGATCGGACTTCCCCTGCCGACTCAGGCCCAGGATTTCCCCAAACAACCGATCACGCTCTATTGCGGTTTCGCGGCTGGGGGTACGGTCGACCTCGTTGCCCGCTCCCTGGCCAGCGGTGCGGAAAAATTGCTGGGGGTTCCGGTTGTGGTGGAGACCAAGGCCGGCGGATCATCGACGCTCTGCGCCGGTTTAACTGCCAGCAAGAAACCCGACGGATATACGTTGGGAATTATCACCTCCGATGCGGTCACGCGGCTTCCCGATCTGATCAAAGTCCCGTTCGATCCCATGAAGGACTTCACGTGGATCGGTCAGTATGTCAATACGATCGGGGCGCTGGTCGTCCATGCCGATTCGCCCATCAAAACGGCCCAGGAATTCATCACCTATGCCAAGGCGCATCCCGGCATGACCTACGGTTCCTCTGGGATCAACAGCCATCAGGGGATCCCGATCGAACTGTTCGCCCAGTGCAAAGGACTGCAATTCAAGGAAATCCCCTACACGGGAGGGGCCGAATCGGTCACGCAGATGCTGGGCAAGCATACGGACTTCCATTGCGGAAGCGGTTCCCATATCCCCTATGTCATTCAGGGAAAGTTCCGGATGCTCTTCGTCACCATGACCGACAAACGCGACCCCGATTTCCCCAATGTTCCGACCCTGAAGGAGCTCGGCTGTCCGGATGTTCCGCCTAACACCCACCTGATCCTGGCACCGAAAGGGATGCCCGATGCCATCGCCAACAAGCTTGCCGATGCATTCAAGAAGGTCTCCGAAGGGGCCGATTTCCAGAAGCTGCTGAAACAGATTCAGCTTCCCTACAATTTCAAGACCCGGGCGCAGCTGGACAAGGATATTCCGGCCGAGATCGCGCTCTACAAGGAGTATCACAAGAAGATGGGAACGAAGAAAGCGTTTTGAACCATATCGATCTGAAAGGAGAAACAAATGGGTAATTGGAAAATTCCTCCTGACGGCGGTCACATGGAGAGCCCCAACGGGGTCTATCTGCAGACCATGAACATGACCCAAGTCAACGAGCGGCTCAAGACGAATGACCTCATCATCATCCCCGTGGGCAGCACGGAGTGCCATGGCGCGGCCCAGCCGCTGGGAGAGGACACGTTCCTCGTGACCCGGATGGCCGAGCAGGTGGCCATGAAGATGGGCTGCACCATCGCCGAGCCGATCTGGTACGGTTCGCACCCCTACAACCACATGGGGATGCCGGGGACCGTCGTCGTTCCGGAGGAGGTCCTTTTGGCGAACATGCGCGCCATCATCACGGGGCTCTGGAACATGGGATTCCGCAAACAGATCTTCGTCAACGGCCACGGCCAGGAGGAGGTCCTCCCCCTGGCGCTCCACCAGTGGGCCAAAAAGTACCAGGTGCCGGCGATCCTGATCTCCCTGCACACCTGGACGGTGATCTACCCGCACATGAAGGACAAGGCGCACGGCGGCCCGTTCGATACCTCGTTCTCGCACGCCGACGAGGCCGAGGCCTCCTATTCGCTGGCCCTGTTCCCGGAGTTCATGGACATGAAGCTCGCCGTGGACAACAAGCCCGAAGGGTTCCTGCCTCCCGGCCATGTGGACAAGGGCGGCGAGGTGTACCACGCTCCGATCAAAGGGCATGAGCATGTGGGCCTGGGCGGCATCGAGGTCAAGGTCTATCCGGAAGGGGTCATCGGTCATCCGACGCTCGCCTCGGCCGACAAGGCCAAGGCCGGTGTGGAAGCCCTGATGGACTACATGTGCAAGCTGATCGGCGACATCATGACCCGCTTCCCGGCCGGAGTGCTCCCGCCGGCGGACAAGGTCACGATGCGCAGCCAGAAGGAGATCGACGATCTCCTGAAAGGGCCGCTCAACGGCGGTACGTCAATCTACACCATCTCTTATCCGCCTTAGACGTGTGGTGGGAGTGATCACCTTATGTAGGCGGATGGTTCGCCTGCATGAGATCATCGTACAGGCCGCGATATAAGATGAATCAGTAGGGGGATTATTAATGCGAGTCATTATCAAAGTAAACATGACCACCAAGGAAATTACCACGGTTGAAAATCCGGATTATAAGCTTTTGGGCGGGCGGGCTTTATCGGCCAGGATTCTTCTCGACGAGGTTCCGCCGAATTGCGAACCTCTTGGCGCAAAAAACAAGCTGGTGATTGCTCCGGGTTTGCTGGCGGGGACTCCC
>PMCE01000137.1:34491-37697 GCA_003154025.1 Syntrophaceae bacterium | reverse complement strand
GGCTTCCCGGGAAATATCTGCTCGGCTGCGGACTTCTTTTCATCCTTTACATGATGGCCCTTTATACGGCCGTAGGGATTGCCGCCAACCGCCACCAGGTGTTGGAGATCGGCCTCCTCAATTATCTCTGGCCGGCCCTGACCATCCTCTTTTCCCTTCTCCTCCTGAATAAAAAAAGCAAGGCCACCCTCCTCCCGGCAACCCTTCTCGCCTTGGGGGGTGTCTTTCTGGTCTTGACCCGGGGCGAGTCGCTTTCCCTGGCCTCCATGGCCGGCAACCTGTCCGGCAATCCCGCCGCCTACGCGCTTGCCCTGGCCGCCGCCGTTTTCTGGGGCCTNNGTTTCTTCTCCTCGCCTGGTTTCGCGGAGGCGGCAGCCCATGGACCTGGCGAGCCGGATTGGAAGCCACCTTTCTGGGGCTGGCTACGGCTCTGGCCTATATTCTCTGGGATCGGGCCATGAGGAAAGGAGATATCATATTCGTGGCCGCCTGCTCCTATTTCACCCCTCTCCTTTCCACCCTTCTGAGTTGCCTGTACCTCCAGGTCGCTGCCGGAGTCCGGTTGTGGCTGGGGTGTGCCCTGATTGTGACCGGATCGATCCTGAGTTGGGCGTCAGTCTCTGACCGGGAAACCCGGACCGTTCCATAACCGAGAAAAAATTTGAGTCCCGGGGGAATCTCGGGTAGAATCCAAATAAAAAATGCATGGCGCATAGCGCAGAGAGCAGAGCGTAAACACAAACACAGCACACCTCCTCCCATCGAGATTGTGTCGTAATGCCGGTAACGGGGCGTCATTTTCGCGGAAGCGGGAATCCAGAAATTTTGAAAAGCGCTTAATGGGTCATATGACACGATATTTTTCAATGACCTAAACAGCCTGGATGCCCGCCTCCGCGGGCATGACGAATTACGACGCCGTCTCATCGGAAGGCGGGGAGGCTGAGATGCAGGGTGAATGAATCGCATGGAAAAAACAGCAGAGATCGTCATCATCGGGGGGGGGATCATCGGGACCAGCATCGCTTACCACCTCGCCCGGAAAAAGGCGAAGGGGGTTATCCTCCTGGAAAAAGGGATGCTCGGGGAAGGTTCCACGGCCAAATGCGCCGGAGGAATCCGCGCCCAGTTCTCCACGGAGATCAACATCCGCTTTTCCCTGGAGAGTTTCAAGACCTGGAACATTTTCGAAGAGATCATGGAGGCCCACCTCGACTTCAAGAAAGTGGGATATCTCTTCCTGGCCACCACCGAAGATGAATGGTCCGTTTTCCGGAACAACACCGCCCTCCAGCATAGGTTTGGTATCCCGGTGGAACTCCTCTCCCCGCAGGAGATCCAGCATCGCTGGCCCTATCTCCGGGTGGATGACCTGCGGGGGGGAACCTTTTGCCCCTGGGAAGGCTATGCCGGCCCCTACGAGGCCCTGAGCGGGTTTGCCAGGGGAGCCCGGCGGGGAGGCGTAAGAATCCACGAAGGGACGGAAGCCACCGGAATTCTGCGGGAGGGGAATAAAGTGGCGGGCGTTCGGACTCCTCAGGGGGATATTTCCGCACCCGTCGTGGTGAATGCCGCCGGCCCCTATGCGGGAGAGGTGGGCAAAATGGCCGGAGCGGTTGTGCCCGTCCAGCCCTACCGCCGCCAGCTCTTTTTCACGGGCCCCTTTTCTCACCTCCCCGACCCCATCCCCCTGGTGATTGACTTTCACCGGGCCTGGTATTTCCGCCGGGAAGGGGCCGGCTTGCTGATCTCCGGGCCGAAGGATAATTTTCCCTCCTTTAATTTGAATGTGGATTACGACGCCATGGTCGAAGTAGCCGAAAATTCCATGTACCGCGTTCCCATCCTGGAAAAAGCGGCGATCGACCGCGGCTGGGCCGGCTCTTACGAGATCTCTCCGGACAACCATGCCATCCTGGGACAGGTTCCCGGGGTTGGAGGGCTGTTCCTGGCCAACGGCTTCAGCGGCCACGGCTTTCAGCACAGCCCGGCCGTGGGTAAGGTCCTGGCCGAAATGATCCTCGGGGAAGAACCATCGATCGACATCTCCTGCCTGTCCATCGAACGCTTTGCCAGGGGAGAGCTGATTCGGGAACCCCTGACCGCCTTCAAAGAGTAAAAGAAATAGGGATGCGCCTTCCCGCCCCTAACCCTCGCCCACCCTCCGGGAAGGGATAAAATTCCTTCTTCACCGGCCAATCCTGACGGCCCCGGGAAATACGTAGTTTTTCCCGTCAAAATACTGGCTTTACCCCATTCTCGGCCAAAATCTTTTTCTGTATTTTAATTTTTGTCGGGCAGGGAATCCAATTCCCCCAACGGAAAAGAACGGGATTGAGCTCAGGAACTCAGATGAAGAGGATCCTTCTTTCCACCCTCAGGGCGCAAGCAGGCATGTCAGCCTTTCACGTTGGCGCCAAAGACTTTGCATCTTCTGCATCTTTTTATTTTTCTCGCCCAGGTTCCATAAACTTTCCCCTGACAACGGGTACCGGTGATAAACCAGCAGAGGTGCCCGACTCGAAATTCCCACGCCGGGCATTCCTCCCGGTTCTCCAGGCAACAGCTCTGAATCTCCCAGCAAGGGCTGAGGTCTTTCACCCCTTTTTTCATGGCCAGCAAGAAGAGTATCTGCCGTTCCACGTGGGCCGGCACCCTGCGCCACCCCTGTTCGAAACTCTGGACCGACCGGAGGGAAATTCCCAGAAGCTGGGCCATCTCCTTCTGCGTTTTTTGCAGGCGCCGACGAAGAACAGAAAATTCTCCGGAGTCCAGGGGTCCTCCTCTCTGGAGAAAAAAGAAGCGGGATGAATTTTTTTCTTGACAGGTTATATCACAACGTGTTACTCAAGAAAACACTTTTTTCCTGCACCTATTCCGGTTGCCAAACTTTTTCAAAATTTTATTTAGGAAATGGAAATTGCCGGGGATATGGATTCCTCGACATCCGGGTCTAATTTCCTGTATCAAAAGGAGAGGGGTATGAGGCGAAAAATCACGCTCGTCCTTTTCATCTTATCCGTTTCTCTTTTCCTGGGGGCCGGCTTGCCCCCGCAGGAGGCAAGGGGGAGCGACGGGACGGTGGGATCGGAAATCTGCAAAGGATGCCATGAGGACCGATTCAACACTTACATGATGTCGACCCATTCCAAGAAAGGCATCCCCGGGAGCCCGGCCAACCAGGACGAGTGCGAGTCCTGCCACGG
>PMCE01000137.1:3307-34463 GCA_003154025.1 Syntrophaceae bacterium | reverse complement strand
CTCTCCTTCTGGGACCTGACCAAGCACAAGGTAAACGACGTCTCCTGCGACAACTGCCATACCGTCCACTCGGGGACCCGGAAGAACCTGAAGGCCCCGCAGCCCGACCTCTGCAATATCTGCCATCGGTCGATCCGCGCTCAAGAGAATAAGACCTCTCATCATCCCATCCGCGAAGGAAAGCTGAAATGCACCGACTGCCACGATCAACACGGCGGATTCGGGCCCAAGATGGTCAAGGCCAGCAGTTTCAATGAATTGTGCTACCAGTGCCATGCGGACAAGAGGGGGCCGTACATGTGGGAGCATCCCCCGGTGGAGGAGAACTGTCTGACTTGCCATACGCCCCACGGCAGCAACCATGCCAAACTCCTGAACACCAAAATACCGCCGCTTTGCCAGTCCTGCCATGACACGACCCAGCACCCGGGAACGATCTACACGAAATTTGAGACCTTCCAGGGACCTTCAAAATCAAACCGGATGTTTGCCCGGGGATGTTTGAATTGCCATTCGGAGATCCATGGGAGCAATGCTCCGTCCTCAAGAGGAAGAACCCATGTACGATAGGGGAGGGAAATCGATGAAGGCAAAAGTTCTCATGATGGTGTTGATCTTCACCCTGTTGACATCCCTGAACGCCTTTGCCGAGGATAGAACGATAAGCGGGGAGGTCACCGTCATCCCTGAGTATGTGGACGTAAAGGGGGGGAAGGCCAAGTTTAACGAATACCGGGACATCCATACCGGGGTTACCGGGAATTTCGGGTTTCAGTACGAGAAGGGAAATTACTACCTCGATTTTTTCGGAAAGGATGTAGGCCGGAAGGATCAGAGCTACGAACTCCTGGGGGGAAAATGGGGCAGTTTTAAGTATGATTTCAAGTATGACGAGATCCCCCATAACTATACCACCAATGCCAAGACCTTCTACACCGGATTCGGAGGAGCCAATCTAACCTACCAGCCGCAGGCCCCGAGTGCTTTTCTCCCGAATACGAACTTCACCAACTGGAACTCCTTCGATTATTCCGTGCAGAGGACGAATTACTCCGCCGGGTTTAAGCTGGATCTGCTCAAGCCCTTCTTTTTCGATGTTTCCGCTTCCAAGGAAACCAGAAAAGGGATTTATCCCATCGGAGCGGCAGGAACCAGCCCCGGGGGAATCTCCGTCGAGCTCCCGGCACCCGTCGATTACATGACGGACAATTTCAAAGTGGCGGCCGGCTACATCAAAAATCCCCTTTCCCTCTCCGTTAATTACGTCTACAGCACCTTTCAGAACCAAAACACCTATTTGAATTTCCGCGACCCCGCTACGATTAATACCGCCGCCACCACCGACACCGTTTTTCTGCCGCCGAACAACGACTATTATAAACTCGGCTTTCAAGGAGCGGTGAAGCTCCCCTGGAACAGCAAATTCAATGCGGATCTGGGCACCGGAAGAACCACCTCCCATGTCAACCTCATGAATTCTTACGTGAGCGATTCCACCGCAGGGACTTCGAACATCGGCCAGCAGGGGAGAACTGGAGTCCTCCTGAATAACTACGTCTTCAACGGAAAAACGGATACCCAGAACGCGAACTTGGTGTTCACCTCCAGCCCCCTCTATTTTCTGGACGCCAAGGTGTTCTACAGGTACTACGAGCGGAAGAACAAGTCCGACCAGATCACCACCACCGACACCACGGTGACTCCGAATACCTCCACCACCGACCTCTTTGGTTACCGGAAGGACAAGTACGGGGCCGAATTGGGCTTTAGGCTCCCGGCGAGCTTCTACCTGAGCGGCGGCTATCAGGGTGCCAATATTCAACGGTTTGCCCGCGAAGATGTTCCCAAAAACAGGGACTATTCCTACGATGTGGGTTTGAGGTGGAGCGGCCTGGATTTCATGGTGGCTAAAATAGGGTACGAAATGTTGCACCGCAGGGCGGATTTCCAACCCCCCACCGTTACCAGTCCCACGGATGTGAATAATCTTGAAACCTACATACGCCGGTTTGACGTCGCCGGCCGGGATCGGGACACCTACAAGGGATCCCTGGAATTCTTCCCGATCGAGGACCTGAATTTCAATTTGGGGTACAAATATAAGCATACCAATTACAAAGACACCCTNNATGAAACGGGTCCGCCTCTTCGGCTACTTCGACTACGAATACGTGAAGCTCCACCAGCTCCAGCGGACGCTGCCCTCAGGGACCTCGGCCTTTAACCCCGCCCTTCCGCCGACCGCGACCGCCTTCAACTGGACGCTGAGCCAGTCGGAACACAACCTTGGCTACGGGCTTGGCAGCGAGGTTTATATCCTTCCCAAAAAATTAACCCTCCGGGTCCAGCACAACTATTACCGCTCGGACGGGTATGCCGATTACTCCTATCTCGTGAACACCGCGCTGGCGTTGGGCCGGAACAATGAAAATATCGACATCAGCGGGTGGGATTCCTACCGCCTCACCAATTTCCTGGTCAAGGCGATTTATGATGTGAATAAATCCCTGGCCTTTACCCTGGCGTGGGCGTATGAGAAATATGTGTACGATGACGCCCAGTACAATGGATACCAGTATGTCCCCGGAACCACGGGAACCAGTGGGGCCTTCCTCACCGGGGCCTACGCGAATCCTGGGTACCGAGCCAACATATATATGCTTAGTGCTTCCTATAGGTTCTAACGGGGCTCTCGAAAAGACTCAAAGGAGGGAGAGATGAAGTCTTTATCGATAAAAAAATGGCAGGGGTTGGTCCTGATCGTCTTACTCGTGGGTTGGTCGGTAAGCGGGTGTGCCACGGGGAAATGGGGGTTTATCGACAAGGATGATAAGGTAGTCATCCAACAGCAATATGACGACGCAACTCCCTTCGGCGACGGGCTGGCCGGAGTGAAGGTCGGAAACAGGTGGGGCTATGTCGATAAAACCGGGAAAACCGTAATCGAGCCACGATTTGACGCCGCGTCCCGCTTTCACGAAGGAATGGCGGCGGTACTGGCGGGAACCAGATGGGGGTTTATCGATAAAACCGGAAAATTCGTCATTCAGCCCCAATTTCAGGACGCCTCTTCCTTCTCCGAGGGGCTGGCCCCGTTGGAAACGGGCGGCAAATGGGGATTTATCAATAATGAGGGAAAGTATGTAATCCAACCCCAATTCGATTACGCCTGGCTTTTCTCCGAAGGGCTCGCGGCCGTCAAGAAAGGCGGCAAATGGGGGTTTATCGATAAAAATGGCCAGATCGTCATTCAACCCCAATTCGAGGGGGTATTGTCTTTCTCCGATGGGCTGGCGGGTTTTATCCAGGGTGGGAAGCGCGGTTTCATGGACAAGACCGGCACGATCGTCATCCCGGCCAAATTTGACAATGTTCTATCCTTTTCGGAAGGACTTGCCCCGGTGAAGATGGGGCTCCAGTGGGGGTATGTCGATAAAACCGGAACCACGGTCATCCAGCCGCAATTCGATTTCGCCTTTCCCTTCAGCGAGGAGGTAGCCCCGGTAAAGACGGGTTACAAGTGGGGGTATATCTTCAAAACCGGCCAGTTTGCCATCCGGCCGAAATTTGACGGGGCTTATCCCTTCCATGAAGGAATGGCCATGGTGAAAGTCGGCATCGCCACGGGCTACGTGGATAAAACCGGAAGATACATCCGGGTTCTCTGAGCGCCGGTCGTCCATCCCCTTTCGGCAGCCAATATCGAAGAGGGTCGAGGAAGGTTGTTTCGCTTTCCCGGCCCTCTTTTTTTGTCCTCGGAATCTCTTTCGGTGGTCCATCCCTCCGATCCTTCCCCCTTGAGGAAATTTCCCGCCCCCAATCAAAAATACGGAATTTACCCCATTTCCCTCGATATGATTTTAAAGTATCATGAATTGTTTTGGGATGGGTTAGCCTGAGAGATGGGCCGTATATTCAGTTCCCGGAGGAAGAAGAATGGAAAAGGCCGTCAATATTCTGATCGGGGGGGAAGCTGGCCAAGGGTTGGTCACCGTGGGAGAGATCCTGGCCAAAAGCCTGGTGAGAAGCGGCTACCATATCGTCGTCACCCAGAGTTACATGTCGCGAATCCGCGGCGGCCACAATACCTTCGCCATCCGGGTGAGCGCGGAAGAGATTCTTGCTCCCCAGGAGTCGGTGGACCTCCTGGTTGCCCTGGATGACGCCACGCTGGCCCTGCATGAAAGGGAACTGTCTTCCAGGGGGCGGATCGTGGCCGACCAGGGCTGCGGTCGGGAGGAAAAGGTCTGTTTGAAGGTCCCTTACGGCCATCTGGCATCCGATCAATTCTCCAACATCGCCGCCCTGGGAGTCGTGTCCGGCCTCATCGGGGTGAAGGAGGAGATCGTCGGCCGGACTCTGGAAGACTATTTCGGGGAGAAGGCCGCCGGGGTCGTAGAAGCGAACCGCAAAGTCTTACAGGACGCTTTCCGTTGGACCTCTTCCCAGGCCCCCTTTGACGGCAAACTTCCCCCCCTCTCCACCCCCTCCCAACGAATGACGATGCAGGGGAATGAAGCCATCGCCATGGGCGCCCTGTCCGCAGGCGTGAAATTCTACTCCTTCTACCCCATGAGCCCATCCACCTCCATCGGCCAGACCCTGGCAAAGTATGCCGGCAAGATGGGGTTGGTCGTGGAACAGGCCGAGGACGAGATTGCCGCCGTCAACATGGCCCTCGGGGCTTCCTACGCCGGGGCGCCGAGCATGGTGGGAACCTCGGGAGGGGGATTCGCCCTCATGGTCGAAGGGGTGAGCCTGGCGGGGATGACCGAAACCCCCGTCGTGATCGCGGTGGCCCAGCGTCCGGGGCCGGCAACGGGACTGCCCACCCGTACGGAGCAGGCCGACCTCCATTTCGTGCTCTACGCCGGCCACGGGGAATTCCCCCGGGCGATCTTCGCTCCCGGGACAATGGAGGAATGTTTCGAGCTGACCCGCAAGGCGTTCCTCCTGGCGGAAAAATACCAAATCCCCGTCTTCATCCTGACCGACCAGTTCCTCTCCGATTCCTATCGTTCCGTACGTCCCTTCGATGTGGAAAACTTGCCTGCGGTTCAGACTCTGGTGAATGAGGTCCCCTCTTCCCAGCCCTACCGTCGGTTTGCCCTTACGGAGAACGGGATCTCACCGCGTCTTCTGCCGGGTTTGAGCGAACATTTGGTGGTGGCTGGAAGCGACGAGCATACGGAGGACGGCCACTTGACCGAAGACCTTACGGTCCGCCGGCAGATGGTCGAGAAGCGGCTGAAAAAGATGGAGGGAATACGCCTGGAGGCCCTGTCGCCGGAGCTGAAGGGAGACCGGAATCCGGAGATCCTTCTGGTCACCTGGGGGTCCAGCAAGGGGTCGGTTCTGGAAGCGGCGGCCCGGATCCGCGCCGCCGGCAAGAAGGCGGCTACTCTCTATTTCCCGCAGGTTTGGCCCTTGGCCCCGGAACAATTCCTCTCCGCCCTCCAGGAGGCCCGCCAGGTCGTTGCCGTGGAAGGAAATGCCACCGGACAGCTGGCCAGGTTGATCCGGCAGGAGAGCGGGTTTGAAATCAAGAGGCGGGTCAGCCGGTACGACGGCCTGCCCATTACGCCGGAGTATATTCTTCGCGAAATGAAGTGACCCGGTAGTTGCGGGTTTGAAACCCGCCTTTACGGGGGGCGATTGACGAACCCATCGGGGCGATCCATCAATCGCCCCGCATATGGAGGCCATCCATGGTGACCCTGAAAGATTATGGAGAGTACGAGGCGGCCTGGTGCCCGGGGTGCGGGAATTTCTCGATTTTGAAGGCCGTGAAACAGGGCCTGGTGGCCAGCGGGCTGAGGCCCCGGGACGTCATCTTCGTCTCCGGGATCGGACAGGCGGCGAAAGCCCCTCACTATCTGAACGTGAACCACTTCGACGGCCTGCACGGCCGTTCGCTTCCCGTGGCCACGGGGGTCAAATTGGCCAACCCGAAGATGACCGTCATCGTGGAGAGCGGGGATGGGTGTACCTATGGGGAAGGGGGGAATCACTTCCTCGCGGCCATCCGGCGCAATTTGGATGTCACCGTCCTGGTCCATGACAATCAGGTGTATGCCCTCACCAAAGGCCAGCCCAGCCCCACTTCGGAGCCCGGCTTTATCACCAAGGCGCAGCCGGGAGGGGTCGCATCGGCTTCTTTCAATCCCGTGGCCGTTGCCGTGGCCATGCGGGCCGGGTTTGTGGCCCGGGCCTTCTCGGGGATGGACGACCATCTTGCCGTGGTCATTCAAAAGGCCCTGGCCCACAGGGGATTTTCCCTGGTCGATATCCTTCAGCCCTGTGTCTCTTTCAACAAGGTGAATACCTTCAGCTGGTACAAATCCCGCTGTCAAGAACTGCCGTCCGATTACGACCCCACCGACTGGAACGCGGCTATCAAGGCGGCCGAAGAGTGGGGCGATACCATTCCGGTGGGGCTTCTCTACCGGAATGACCGGCCTCCCTTCGAATCCCACATTCCAGCCCTCAAGGAAGGTCCCCTGGTGGGGAAAGGGGTGGACCGGAATATGTTGAATGAAATTTTAAAAGCCTATCAATAATAGAGGATCCAAGGGTTCCGGGATTCAAGGGGTCCAGGGAGTTGTTCAATCCATCATTTTTCCTTCCCTTGGATCCTCGAATCCTCGAACCCTTAGGAGCGGGGAGGAAAGGATGAAGCCTTTAGAGATAGCCAAGGATACCTACTGGGTCGGGGCCGTCGACTGGAACATCCGTGACTTCCACGGATATTCCACCTACCAGGGAACCACCTACAACGCCTACTTGATCAAGGACGAGAAAACGGTCCTCATCGACACGGTGAAAAAGGATTTTTTCCCCGAGTGGATGGATCTAATCCGGGAGATCGTGGACCCGAAGAAGATCGACTGCGTGATCAGCAACCATACGGAATTGGATCATTCCGGCAGCCTGGAATGGCTGATGCACGTGATCGGGAGCGATAAGCCGGTCTACTGCTCGAAAATGGGAGCCCAGAACCTCAGCCGCCATTTTCGCGGGCCCCTGAACCTCATACCGGTGAATGAAGGGGAAGAAATGAAGCTGGGCCGGAGGACCCTTACGTTTCTGGAAACCCGCATGCTCCACTGGCCGGACAGCATGTTTACCTACCTCCCCGAAGAACAGATCCTCTTCTCCAGCGACGCCTTCGGCCAGCACTATGCCGGGCTGGAAAGATTTGACGACCAGATTGGGGAAGCGATCATGCCCCATGCCCGGAAGTACTTTGCCAACATCCTCCTCCTGTACTCTCCCCTGATTCTCAAGCTGGTGGAGAAGGTCACCCGCATGGGGTTGAAAATCAGGATGATCTGCCCGGACCATGGAATCATGTGGCGGAAGGACCCGGGGAAGATCCTCCAGGCCTACGTCGAATGGGCGCAGCAGAGGCCCAAAAAGAAGGCCCTGGTGATCTACGACAGCATGTGGCACAGCACTCAGACGATGGCCGAGGAGATTGCCGCCGTTCTGGGCGGGAAAGGGGTGGACGCCCGTCCCATGCACCTGCGGACGACCCACCGGAGCGACGTGATGACCGAAGTTCTGGATGCGGGAGCGGTCCTGGTGGGATCTCCCACCCTGAACAACGGGCTTTTCCCCACGGTTGCCGACTTCCTCTGTTACCTGAAGGGTCTGAAGCCCCAGAATAAGATCGCCGCCGCCTTCGGCTCCTACGGGTGGAGCGGGGAGGCCGTGAAATTGATCAGCCAGGAACTGGAGGAGATGAAATTTCGGCTCGTGGACCCGGGGCTTCGAATCCAATACGTCCCCGACCGGGAGGCCTTGGAGGCCTGCCGCGCCTTAGGCCAAAAGGTCGCCCAAGCATTAGCCGAATAGCTCCCTGGGGCCCTCTCAGGAGACCCGATGGCCATCCCGGGGACCTTTTTTCCCGGACACGGGCATCTTTTCTTTGGCGAACGAACCGGCCCTTCCGGAAGCCGGGGAGAGGAGAGCCGATGAAAGCCAGGCACCCATGCAAACGTCGAGAGTTTCTACAGACCGTCGGGGGGGCGTTGGGTCTTGTGGCCGTGGCCGGCCATCTCCCCTTAGCAATGGCCGACGCCGCGGAAGTCGCCCCGCAGCCGGCCAGGCGCAGCCCGGCGCAGCTTCAGCGATTGCTCAATGAGATGGAAGCCAAAGGCTACCGCTATTGGAGCGTGCCCCGCAAGGACGGCGAGTTTCTCCATCTACTGGTGAAGGCCACTCGGGCGAGGAACGTCCTCGAGTTGGGGACCTCCCACGGGTATTCGGCGATCTGGATGGGACTGGGCTTGGAAGAGACCGGCGGGCGCCTGACCACCGTAGAAATGGATGCCGAGCGATACAGCATGGCCCGCAGGCACGTGAATGAGGCCGGGCTATCGATGCGGGTAACTTGCCTCAAGGGAGATGCTCACGCGGAGATGGCCAACCTCCAGGGGCCTTTCGATTTCGTTTTCCTCGATGCCGACAAAGAGGGGCAGGTGGACTATTTTCAAAAGCTCTACCCCCAGAAGCTGGCCCCCGGCGGGATTCTTGCGGTACACAATGCCATCCGACAGGCCGATTCCATGAGGGATTATCTGGACATGATCCGTAAGCACCCCGATTTCGACACGGTCATCCTGAGCGTGACGATGGACGACGGTTTCTGCATGAGTTACCGGCATCGCGCAGGTGCGCAGGGTTAAAGGGGGGCAAATGCACGAGGGCCGGACCAGAAACGGGGTTGCGCCTTTCTAATAGCCGGCAGGAACCTTCAGTCTTTCCGTTTACCCAAATAAAGCTGATCTTTCCAACCCGATAAATCCTTCCGCCGTCAGAAACCGGAGGGAAAAAATATCACCAAACCCCTCGAATGGCAAATAACCGGGAAAATCCATGGGAGCTTGAATTTTAGAGGCACATGGAGTAAATTTAAAATTCATCTTGATTGAATTCTCGGATTTGTTGGCATCAAGTTAAGCTTCGAACTCGATAGTTGACTCGTGATCAAATTCCCCGGACCTTATTTCGAGCCGATCGATCGGATATGTACAAGCAATTTTATCGCTTTTCCGAAGATCCTTTCACCCTGAATCCTGATCCCAGGTTCTTGTACCTGGCCATCAGCCATTGGAAAGCCCTGTCTTCCATGATGTCCGGGATCAAGGAGAGGAAACGCCTCATTTTGATTACCGGAGATGTGGGGGTCGGGAAGACGATTTTGATTCATACTCTGCTGAAGGACCTGACGGAGAAGATCAAGACGGCGTTTGTCTTCAACCCCCGGCTGGATTTCAGGAATCTGCTCCAAACGATCTTCCAAGAACTGGAGATTCCTTTGGGGGAAAAAGGGGCGGATGTTCCCTCCCTCATCCTCCAGTTTACCCAGTATCTCCAGGAGCGCCTGGACCGCGACGAAATCGTGACCCTGATCATCGATGAGGCACAAAGTTTGGATGAAAAGGTGCTGGAAGAAGTCCTCAGACTGGCCACCTTGGAATTTCCGGCGGCGAATGCGCTTCAGGTCCTTCTGGTGGGACAGCCGGAGCTGGAGGAGACCCTGGACTCCCCAAGACTGCGCCCTTACAGAGAAAAAATCGCCATCCACGGCCAGGTCCGGCCGCTGACTCGGGAGGAAGGACGGGGATACATCCGCCACCGGTTGAAGCTGGTGGGGCAGAGCATCTCCGAAGTCTTTACCTCGGATGCGGTTCATCGAATCTGGGAATTTTCCGGAGGGATTCCCCGGGTGATCAACCTGGTCTGCGACCGGGCTCTTTTGATCGGGTTTACCAACTCCAGCTCCATCATCGATTCCAAAATTGCCGATCAGGCCATTCGGGACTTCAGGTATCTTAAATCTTCGAAAAAGGAAACGTTGCTTCCTGCATTTTCCTCAATAAGGGCCCATTATAAATGGGTGGGAATTCTGGCACTCCTGATCATCTGCCTGGGAGTTTTTTCCTTCTATGGCCGGAATTTTTATTCTCTGATCGGGAAAGGAAAAGAGAAGAGCCTCCCTGCGGAAGAAGTGGTCGCCAAGAAAGCTGAGGAGACCCAGAAAGTAACCAAAGAAGTCTTTCCTTCAAAAGAAGGACCCGCCAGAAAGACCGAAGAAGTCATCGAAGCGGAAAAGGGGGTCCCCCCTCCCCTAAAGCAATCCGTGCCGAAACGGGGAGAAGACCTCATTGTCGTGAAGGAAGGCTGGACCCTCTCTTTAGTCGCCAAGCAATATTTTCCGGCCCTGAATAATAGTCTCCTGGATATCCTGCTGGAAGCCAATCCTCAAATTATGGACATGGATTTGATCTTTCCCGGGCAAAAGATCAAAATTCCCGACATCACCGAGGAGTCCCTCCTCCGTCGGGGCTCCGATAACCGGTACCATATTCTCTTGGGAACCTTCGTGAGCGCAGAAGAGATTCGTGGGTATAAGGATGAACCGAGTTTGCGAGGGAAGAAATTGAAAGTGGTTTCCCGGCGGGTATCCCCCCGGGAGACCTGGTACCGGATTGAAGCCGAGGAATTTGAAACCAAGGAGGAGGCGCTGGGCCTTATTCGGGCTCTGAAAGGGAAGAGGCTATTGCCCCTCCTGGAGTGCCTTCCGAGGAAAACAGCTTGATCACAAATGTAAGATGGATTTGGACAGAATGAGAATTCGTTTAGAAGCCCGTCGTTTTTTGTCTTTTCCCTTGAACCTTTAACCCTTCACCTTTTACCCGTCTTTATGTACCCAGCCCTGGAATTCGCGGCCATCTCCGTCCAATTCGTCATCGACGGGATTAAGGCCGCCTTCCTGGGGATTCCTTCTGGAAACTAACTGCCTTCCCCCCGGGGTCTCTCTTTTTCCCTCCTCGTTTTATACTCAGCGTTACCTGGAATTGTTCGCATGTTCGCAGGGGCGATTCATGAATCGTCCCTACCCCCGGAGCTTAGATTTGCGACCCTCTGGATAGAAGAAACGCCGTCTCCGGAGACCGGAGGCCTGGAAAGGCATGCCCCCGGACGTTTCCCCATCCTCACCTCCATGGCTGCTACGCTTCCTCCATCCCTTTCTCGCCCGGCGCCGGTTCTTCCACCACCCGAATCATCGGATGGGCTCCCCGGTGGACGATGAGCTCGAACACATCCGGCCGGGCGTAATGGCCGGCCACGTCCAGCATCCACTTGGGACCCCGCATCTGCCGGGGGTCGACTTCGGCATACAGGATCTCCTCCTTCATCCGCGCCGGACCGGCGATGAATTCCCCGTCCGGGTTCAAGATGGCGCTGTCGCCCACGTTGATCCACTCCCGGGAATCGGAATAGAATTTTTGCTTGTACTCAAACCGGTCGGGGATATCCTCCCTCCGCAGGGCCATGCAGCAACCGATGACGTAGACCCTTCCTTCTTTGGCGATGTGCCGCAGGGTGGAAAGCCACGGCTCCCCGCGGTCCCAGGTGGAAGCGATGTAGATCTGAGTGCCCCATGCATACAGGGTGTAACGGGCCAGGGGCATGTAGTTCTCCCAGCAGATCAAGCCGCCGATCTTTCCCAGGGGGGTATCGAAAACCTCGAGAGTGCTGCCGTCGCCCTGGGCCCAGACCATCCGCTCACCTCCCGTGGGCACCAGCTTCCTATGCTTGCCCATCAGGCTTCCCTGTGGATTGAAGTAGAGCAGGGTGTTGTAAAGGCTTGCGCCGCTGGCCTCGGTGTCCCTCTCGGTGACTCCCATGACCACGTAAGCGCCGGCCTTTTCAGCCGCCTGGCCCAGCCGCTGGGTCACCGGCCCCGGCACTTCCGCGGCGTTGGCCAGGAATTCGGCATACAGTTCGTTGAGGATTTTCTCCCTCCCCGGTGGGACGGCCCACACCCAGTCCGGATAACCGGGAATGAAAGATTCCGGAAAAACGATGAGCCGGGCGCCTTGACCGCCGGCCTCGGCGATCAGACTGCAGGCCTTCTTTACCGTCTCCTCCCGGTCCAAAAAAACGGGCGAGGCCTGAACGGAAGCGACTCTAAACGCGGAACGAGGGGTTGGCATCCGGGACTCCTTTGAATTTCCTTCTCTTTTTATCCATTATACTATCAAGTAGAGGAAAAAAGACTTCTTCGCCGGGGAAAAGATTTTTCCTATTCCCAAATCTCAATCCGGAAGACCCCTTCTCATCGGCTGACCGGCTTGGTCTTGACGGCCGCTGGTTTCAGGTGTCTGATCAGGAGACCCGGGAATTAAACTTTTCTCAAGAATCCTTGCGCCAAGGAGGGATAAGAATCAAGGAAGGGAAAGAACCTTGAGGGTGAAAGGGCCGGCATCCCTTGGGTGCGGGGGGGGATGCCTGGGCAAGAACAAAGAATATGCCCCAGAAGAGGGGCGCAGAAAAAAAATTGGAGCGGTTTGGTCTTTCCCGTAATTCGCAGGATGGGGTGGGTCTCTCCATCTCCAAGAGACCCACCCCGAAGGAAGGAGCTTACTTTCTCAACTGGGAAACGGGGATGTATTTGCCCGGGATGGGTTTCCCGTCGTGGCCGGAGATGAAGACCACTTTTCCGTCTTTCTGGAACTGGGCCTGGGCCTGGGTCCAGTACTCGGGGTACTGATAATACGGATTTTCGGGGTCACACATGATGCGGGAATGGAAGTAGGGCTTGATTTTCTTGGTCTGGTATTTCATCTTTCCCAGGGAATAGACGGTCTCCACTTCCTCCATGGCCTTGATCAGCTTTTCCTTGTCATCCACCCCGCCGGCTTTCTCAATCGCCGCTTTGACGTGGTAGATGTCGGCGTAGGAGATATGGACGTGGATCTGAAGGGGAATCCCAAGCTTCTTTCCCAGGGCGACCATGGGCTGGGATTTCGGCGTAAAGTCCATCCCCTCTTCGTAGAAGCCGGAAACGATCCCCAGTCCCTTCCCGCCGGTCATCCTCCAGAAATCCTGGGTCTGGGCAACGCCGCCGTAAAGGACCGTGGGGATATTCTTGGCCGCTGAATCGGCCCACTGCTTGGCATACACTTCCGTGTCCGTAAACCAGGAGCTGATGAACCAGATCACATCGGCCTTCTTGTTGGCGATGTCCTGCAGGATGGGCAGGTACATCGTTCCCCGCGCCTTAACTGCTTTGCTGTACACTACTTCAAGGCCGTATTTTTCCTTGGCCACTTCTTCCCAGGTGGGGAGTTTCATGTAATCGATCCCCTTGCGCCACAATTGGGTCCAGGCCAGGTCTTCCCAGAGGAAGGCCAGCTTCTTGGCTTTCATCGTGGTTTTCATGATGTTACCCATGTAGTTGTTCAGCCAGGCGTAGTGGGCCGGCTCCGGGTCCCAGTCCCGGAAGCAGAACTTGTACTTCTCGTAGTCATCCACCACCCGGGCGGTCAGCTCCGAAGCCATGGGGCCGTTGAAGACCAGGATATGGGGATACTCTTTGTAAAGCGTGGCGGAGTTCTCCTGGGCTGCCAGGCAGATCTCCGATCTCCCTTCGATGAATACAAAGCTGGCCTTGTTCTCCATGATGAGCCGCCGAGCCGCTTCCACGGACAGGGACGTATCTCCCTTGCCGTCGAGCACCACGTACTCCACGGGCCGTCCCATGATTCCCCCGGCTTTGTTGATCTCCTCCACGGCGTACTTCTGGATGTCCATGCAGGGTTTGGTCCCGGGAGAGGCGACCATTCCCACATAGCCGATGACGATCGGCTTACCCGCCTGGGCGAAGGCCGCGGGGCTGGGTCCTAGCCACAGAAACGAAAGGACCGCGAGGAAAACGACTCCCGACTTAAGCCATCTTTCCATTGCTCACCCTCCTTATTCGGTATTTTTTGAGGCCCTCCGGTCTCGGACAACCAAGAAATAGAATTCAGAAACCAGGAGCCAGAAGTCAGAATGGCTTTTTTTCTTCCGGCTCCTGACTCCTGGATTCTGTCTTTTACAGGTATTTTTTTCGGACGTACTCGTTGTCTTTTCCGATAGTGCTCGACATCCATTTGATGCGCGGCGGCGACTCGGACATCTTTACGAAATTGGTGTTGATGACCAACTTGCCCGCGTTCTCATCCTCCTTTTCCTGGAAAACCTTGCGGATGCCGAACTGCTTGCTCTCCAGGGTCGTGGGAGGGGTCATCATCTTCATGACGATGGGAACCCCGCCGCCCCGCCACTTGGAACGGGCGGACTTGGCGCTATAAGTCAGGGCCATCTTCACCAGCTCGTCCGCCGTGAACTGGAGGGTCTTCTTTTCAATCTCCTTATACAGAACCATGGCCTGGTCCACCACGTCGGGAATCCGGTCGGCCGTATATCTCCAGTCGTCCTCGAGATGCCAGAGGTCGAGAATCTTCAGCAAGGCCCGGAAATCATGATCGCGGGGAGCCGCAATCACCACATACCCGTCCTTGCACTTCCAAAGCCCGTACGGGTAAAGGATGAAATCCAGGACCCCGATCCGCGGCCGGGCCTTCTCCCAGGTGAAACCGATGGTGGCGGGAAAACCTACCATGTTGGAGTAGGCGTCCATGGTGGCGATATCCACCATCTGGCCTTCCCCGGTTTGCTGCCGGTGGACGAGGGCGACGGTGCCGCCCAGGGCGGCGCTTAACCCGGAAATATACCACCCCGCCCACATGCCTGCTTTCAGCGGCCAGTTGTACGGCTCGGGAGCGTTCGCCGGGTCTCCCACCTGGGCGGGGAGACCGGAACCGGCCTGGCAGGTAATGTCGGCATCGGGCTGACGGGCGAACTCTTTGCCCTTATCCGTGTATTGGCCGTAAGGAGTGATGGCGATATAAATGAGTCCCGGGTTCTTCTGGCTCAGCTGCCGGTATCCGATCCCCCATGAATCCATATCCCCGGGGGGGAAGGTCTCGATGACCACCGCCGCTTTTTCCGCCAGCCGGGCAAAGTCCTTCCGGTCCGGCTCTGAATTCCTAAGGTCCAGGGTCAGGTATCTTTTATTCCGCCCCTCCACCAGAAACGGAATCCCCACCCCTTTGACGTTCGCCCCGTAAGGAGTGACTCGGCGCATAGGGTCCCCCCCGGGCGGTTCGACCTTGACGACCTCGGCGCCGAATTCGGCAAAGAAACTGGCGGCGATAATCCCGGAGAAGTTTCCCCAGCTCGCGTCCAATACCAGGACGTCTTCCAAGACTTCGGGCTTCCCCTCCGGGTTCATGACCTCGGCCAGAGTCTTTCCCCAGGAGGCCAGATGTTCGATCGTCTTCCCCGAAGCTACATAGCGCGCGTATACCTGCTCTTTTTCCGCTTTGCCGCTCACTTCTTCCCCTCTCTTCCGTAATTAAAGATGGGATCCTCTTCCAGGTTGTAGTAAACCGGGGGCTTGAGCCCGGGACGATCATCGAAGGTGCCGATGACCTTTTTTTCTTCCAGGGCGGCGATCTCTTCCTCGGACATGTTCAGGAATTTTTTCAGGACCAGGCGGTTGTGGTATCCCACCGGGCGGGCAATCCATTTCGTCCGGGAGGGCGTCTTGCTCAGCTGGGCGGAAGGGCCGGCCAGGATAATCTTTCCGTACATCTCATCGTCGAAGAGGATCACGCTCCCCCGCTGGCGACGCCACGGGTCCTGGAAGATCTGATAATCGTCGAGCACTTCGGCCGCGGGGAACGCCTTTTCGTTGGCCAGGCGGATGACCGCTTCGAGGTCCTGCCCCTTCAGCCAATCCGTCACCACCTGGTTCAAGGCTTTGGCATTGGCCGGTTTCAGTCTCTCGAAGGGGTCGGTGTAGACGGCATTCTTCAACAGGTCTTCTTTCCCCATGGCCGCGCAGAGCGCCTCAAACTGTTTGCCGGTGGCGCAGGCCAGGGCCATGAATTTCCCATCCCGGGTCTTGAAGATAGATGCGGGAACCATAGTGGGATCGGTGTTGGCCGTCCGGCCGACCTCCGTTCCGGTGAGCTTGAAGGCCGTAAAGTTGGAAAGCAGACGCACCAGGGCTTCGGACTGGGCCAGGTCGATATACTGCCCTTTTCCGGTTTTGTTGCGGAAAAAGAGAGCCATGAGAATGGCCATCGCCCCGAAGTTTCCGGGGATAAAGTCGCCCAGGTAGTCGGGCAGCTTGTAAAACTTTTCCGTATCCGGGTAACCGGTGAGGCTTAAGACGCCGCTGGCCGCTTGGGCCAGGAGGTCCCAGCCGGGGTAAAACCGCAAGGGACCATACTGCCCGTAGGTGGAGCAGCTCAGGTAGATCACCTTGGGGTTGATCTTGCTGATCTGGGTGTATCCCACTCCCCAGGCTTCGGCCGTCCCCGGGGCGAAGTTCTCGGTCACCACATCGCACATCTGGGCCAGACGGTAGATGATGTCCTTGGCCGCCGGATGCTTCAGGTCCAGCCCCACGAAATATTTATTCTGGGTCACGAAATGCCAGAGGGGATTGGAATGCTTCCAGTACCTTCCCCAGTAGGTAGCCGGCCTCCAAAGGTCCCCGTGGAAGGGGAGTTCCAGCTTGATCACCTCAGCCCCGTAATTGGCCATGATCCGGGTGGCCGTGGGGCCGAAGATGACATGGGAAAAATCCAGGACCCGGATCCCTTTCAGGACCTCCGGCTTCTGGTTGGTCTCGGAAGGATTGAAGAGTTTGGCCGTGTAGGAAAAATAATCTTCCATGCTGAACCCCGTTGNNCCTATGCTCTTTGCTCTTTGCGCCTTATCTTCCCAGGTAGGCCTTCTTCACCGTGTCGCTCTGCATCAGGTTTTGGCAATTTCCTTCCAGCACGATCCTCCCGTCCTGCATCACGTAACCCCGGTCGGCGATATTCAGGGCCCGCAGGGCATTCTGTTCGGGAAGAAGGATGGTGATCTTGGACTCCCGCAGCTTTCCCAGGGTGACGTAAAGGTTGTCCAGAATCACGGGGGCCAATCCCAGCGACGGCTCATCCACCATCAGCAGCCGGGGGTGGGCCATCAGCCCCCGGCCGATGGTCAGCATCTGCTGCTCGCCCCCGCTGAGGAGACGGGATTGCATTTGGGCCCGCTCTTTCAGGATGGGAAACAGGCTCATGACCCATTCTATTCTCTCTTTTTTTTTGCTCCAGGCGTCCCCCGGGTAGGCCCCCAGGAGAAGATTCTCTTTCACGGTCATGTACGGAAAGAGCCGCCGCCCTTCGGGAACTTGAACGATGCCCTCGGCAATCACCCGGTGGGGAGGAAGCCCCCCGATCGACTTTCCCAGAAACGAGATGGTCCCGGATATCGGTTTCAGGAATCCCTGGATGGTATTCAAGAGGGTGCTTTTGCCCGCTCCATTGGATCCCAGCAGGGCGACCAGTTCATTCTCCTTGACCTGCATGCTCACGTCGTGCAGGACCGGAAGGACCCCGTAAGATACGTTCAGGTTCTTTACCTCGAGCATGATTCCCCCGGAGAATAGTGCCTAAAGTGCCTCAAGTGCGCTTAAGTGCCTTAAGTTTTGAAGATGGCCTTCGGCTTTTCATCCCGCAATCTGCCAAGCAGGTCCTAGAGTATTCTTTACCTTTTGCCTTGTACCTTGCGCCTTGTACCTTTCTTTATTTCAATTGCAGGTTCCCTGCTTCCAACCCGAGCCCAGGTAGGCTTCGATCACCGTATCGTTGTTGGAAATCTCTTCCGGGGTTCCCTCGGCGATCTTCTCCCCGAACTGAATGGCGATGATCCGTTCCGCCGCTTCCATCAGGACCGCCATGACATGCTCGATCCAGAAGATGGTCAGGCCGAACTCCTCCTTGGCCCGGGCAATGAGCCGGACGGCCTTTTCGGCCTCCCCCGGGTTCAGCCCGGCCATGACCTCATCCACGAAGAGGAGCTTGGGGGAGGTGGCCAGGGCCCGGGCTAGCTCCAGCATCCGGAGTTCGAAGAAGGTGAGGTCCCGGGCCAGGACATTCCGCTTGCTGAAGAGGCCGACAAATTCCAGGTAATGGGTGGCCTCCGCCGCGGCGTCATCCAGCCCCCGGTTGACCCGGTCTTTGCCGCACAGGGCGCTGGTGACCACGCTCATCAGGGCGGTGAGTTCGGGAAAGGGCCGGGGAATCTGATAAGTCCGGCTGAGGCCCAGATGGCACCGCCTGTGCGGGGGCACGCGGGTGATCATCTTCCCTTCCATTTCAATCTCGCCCCGGTCCGGGTACAGGGACCCGCACAGGAGGTTCACCAGGGTGGTCTTGCCGGCCCCGTTCGGCCCGATGAGGCCCACCGTCTCCCCTTTGCGGATGTCGAAGCTCAAATCGTGGACCGCGGTGAGGCCTCCGAAGGACTTGGTGATGTTCCGGACTTTCAGGATCTCAGACATCTTTGCCTATCTCCGTACGTGCAAGGTTGGCAGGTACTCGCGGTAGCGTCGTTTCCGATACAGCCCGAAGAGGCCCTCGGGGAGGGCAAAGAGGAGGACGGCGAGGATGACCGGGAAAAGGACCGGTTGGATCTCCCCCATCGTGGCCACCAGGATCATCTCCAGGAAGGCGATGAAATACCCCCCCACCACGCATCCGAAGACCTGGGTCCGCCCTCCGATGAAGATCACCAGGAGGACCTTGATCATGAAATTCAGGGGAAGGTAGGTAATGCCGGCAAAGGTTCCGAAGTAATGGGCATAGAACCAGCCCACTACCCCGATCATTCCCGCGGCAAAGACGAAGGCCAGGATCTTGACCTTGTTGATGTTGACCCCGATCCCGTGAGCCACCTCTTCCCCGTCGTTGATGGTGGCCATGATGAGGCCGTAACGGGATTTGATGAGCTTATTGATCACCAGCAGGTACAGGAGCATGAGGGCCATGGAGAGGTAAGCGGTGAGGAGAAAATTGACCTTCACCATTCCCGTGTTCATCAGGAGCTTAATACCCGCCAGGCCCACATCCCCCTTGAAGGTGTCCGAGTAGATGAAGGTGATTTCCATGAAAACCAGGGGAAGAAGAAGGGTCAGCAGGACGTAGTAGAGCCCCCGGGCCACGATCACCAGGGGGGAAAAGATCAGGGCGCAAAGGAGGCTGAAGAGGATGGCAAAGGGGAGAGTGGCCAGCGCGCCCCACCCGTAGGCGATGGAGAGCAGGGCTGCTGCGTACCCGCCTACGCCGATGAAGAAATTCGGCCCGAAGTTCATCCGCCCCGTCCCCAGGGTCATCAGCGCCAGGGGAATGGCGATGGCGGCGTAAAGGTTGGCGTTGATCACCGTGTTGAGGAGGATGGGACTGACGAAATAGCAGATCAGGGGAAAGAGGACGAGGAGGGCCGTCCCGATCAGGGCATTCCGCCAGTAGCGGGGCTCCAGAATCCAGTCCCACTTCTTCCCTTTGTAACGGATGGTAATGCGGTCTCTTCTGGTTTCTACCTCTACCATAGCGCCTCACTCTTGGCGATCCCTTGCGGTCTCACCATTAGAATGATCATGACCAGAACCAGGGCGGAGAAGTTCATGAACCGGGGCTCCCCCACCACGAAGGAGACCAGGGCATGGGTGGCTCCGATGAGATAGCTGGCGATGATGGTTCCCTTGATGTTTCCCAGTCCTCCCAGGATGGCCACCAGGATGGCGGTGGTCATGTAGAGAGATCCCATGGTCGGGTCCACGGCCCAGACCGGGGCCACGATGAGGGTCCCCACGATGACCGGAATCAGGATGAGAAACATGGTGAAGGTATAAAGCACCTCCACGTTGACCCCGATCAGCCGGCTGCTGTAGATATCCTGGGACAGGGCCCGGATGGCCAGGCCGGTCTTGGTCTTCAGGAAGAAGACGACGAAGAGGGCGGTCAGCAGAATGGCGATGACGGTCCCGACGATCAATTGGTTGGAGATCACCACCGATCCGATGTCCGAGGTTCCCTCGAAGATCGTGGTCTGGAGGAAAACCCCGGCCTGGATGGGGTACCGGTAGTTAACCGCCTGTTCCACGATGATGGAGACGAGGAGGAGTCCGGTCAGGATGATTTCTTCCTTGGCCATGTACTTCATCATGATGCCCTTGTAGATAAGGTAGGAAATGGCGAACTGGACAATCACCATGCCAATCAAGGCGGGAATCAATCCCATCCCCATTTCTTTCATGAACATCCAGGTGATGTAGACGGTCAGGGTGAAAAGGTAGGCATACCCCAGATGAAAAATCCGCAGCACCCCGCAGATGATGGAGAAGCCCAAAGAGATGAGCAGGTAGATGGACCCCAGGATGAAGGTGTAGACCAGGACGACTTCGATTGTTTCCCACATATCTAGGTATCCCCCCGGCGAAGCTTCGAAGAGTAAAGTATGAACACAAACCTACAGGTGGTAAGGCCTGGCAGCCGAAATCACCACCCTCTTATAATAAATGACAGTTTCTTGTCAAGTAATATTTGATAGAGTAAGGAGTATTACTAAATGATATTCAGGTAATGCTTTGTATTTTTTACGATTTTATTATTTCTTTGTGAATTTGGCGCAGGGCTTTGAGGAGGGCCAGGTTTTCCTTGCGGCTGCGCACGGCGATGCGGAAAAAGTAGGGCCCGAGATGGTGGAAGGACCCGCAGTCGCGGATCAGGATCCCCCGGGGAATCAGCCTCTCGCCGAGTTCGCCCGCGGTCAGGTTAAGAGAGGGATGCAGCTGGACCAGAAGATAATTGGCGGAGCTGGGGTAGGGGACGAAGCCTGGAATGCTCCGCAGGTCGTGGGTGAGGTTCTCCCGCTCGCGGTGGATGAATTCCAGCGTTCGCTCGGCATAAGCCCTGTCCGGCAGGCTCTCCGAGGCGACGAGTTGGGCCAGGGCATTGACGCTCCAGGGCTCCTGGGTGCGAGCTAGATAGCGGACGACTTCGGGGTTGGAAACCAGGTAGCCGGCTCGAAGGCCGGGCAGGGCGTAGAATTTGGTAAGGGATCGGAGGATGATGAGCCGGGAGGAGCCGAGGGCATCGAGGAGAAGAGATTCCTTGGGGACGAAGTCGATGAAAGCCTCATCCAGGATGAACCAGATTCTCTCCCTTTCTGTCCGGGCCAGGACCCGCAGGAGGTCTTTCCTTTCGGCCAGGATTCCGGTAGGGTTGTTCGGGTTGCAGAGGTAGAGGGCATCGTATCCCTGGGTCAAGGCCAGCAGGAGCCCTTCCACATTGAGCTCGAAACCATCCTCCTCCCGGGTCTCGAAGAAATGGACCTGGCCCTCCCCTTCCGTGCTTTCCAGGGCGTTTTCGTACTCGCTGAAGGCCGGGGTCACCAGGAGAACGCGATTCAATTTCAAATGGCGGGGCAGAGAATAAATGAAATCCGTAGAGCCGGCTCCGGCCAGGAAACAGCTTTCCGGGGCGTGATGAAACTCGGCCAGGGTTTTCCGGAGTTTGGAACATTGGGAGTCCGGGTAATGCAGGACGGCCGTCAGGCCCTCTTTCAGGATCTTCTTTTTGGCCCGGGGGGAAAGCCCGAGGGGATTGATGGAAGCGCTGAAATCGGTAATCTGCGCCGGGTCCATCCCGTGGCGCTCGGCAATTTCGTAGATGTTACCGCCGTGAACCTTATTCAAGAATAAATCCCGCAAGAAGGGTTGGAGGAGTCCGGGATTCAAGGGGCCAAGTAAAATGAAAACGCTGGAACCCTCGAATCCTTGAACCCTGGAACCCTTTTTTTAAAAATGGTTCCACAAACTGCGCCTTATAGCAAGGACAAAAACTTCTCCTCGGCCGCCGCAAGAAGCAAGGCCAGAAGGAGCATGCAGAAAGAGGAGAGATACAAAATCTTCCAAGCCTCCCGCACATCCCTCCTTTCGATGGCCTTTTTTCGGTCCCCGATAAGGGGTTTCTGACTGGGCTGGCCGAAATAATAATTCAAGCCGCCGAGCTGGACTCCCAGGGCTCCGGCCATGGCCGCCTCCGGCCAGGCGCTGTTGGGGCTCGGGTGTCGGGCATGATCCCGCATCAGGATTCGCAGGGAATCCCTTCCGGGTCCCCCGAGGATCGAAGAAGATAGGGCGATGATGAACCCGGAAAGGCGGGCGGGAAGAAAGTTGGCGGCATCATCCAGCCTCGCCGAGGCCCACCCCATATGCCGGAATTCTTCATTCTTATACCCAACCATGGAATCCAGAGTATTGATGGCTTTGTAGGTCATGGCCCAGGCCGGTCCTCCCAACCCGAGATAAAAAAGCGGGGCGATCACTCCGTCGGAAATATTCTCCCCCACAGTCTCGACCAGGGCTCGAAGAATCTCGGGCTCATCCAGGTGCTCCGTATCCCGGCTTACCAGAAAGGAAAGTTCCCGGCGGGCCTGCGCCAGGTCTCCCGCCTCAAGGGCGCGGAGAACCTTTTGCGTCTCAACCCGCAGATCCCGGGTCGCCAGGGTCGTGTAGGCGAGCAGGGCTGAACAGATCATTCCCGCCACCCAGGAGAGCCCGGTCGTCCATTGAATCAATAAGGTGGCGCCGAGATAAGCTGCCCCGCAGGGAATCGCCGCCAGCAGGACCCCCGCGAATCGCAGCCAGGAAGGGGAGGAGCCGACTTTCCGCAACCCGCCCTGGAGCCCGGAGATGAGACTGCCCATCAGGCGAACCGGATGGGGAAACCATTGCGGGTCCCCCAGGATCAGGTCAAGGGCATAAGCAAAGACGATTGTGAGGGAAGACAAGGTAGCACCAAATACATTTCAGATTGCAGATTTTAGATTTCAGATTTATTTATTCGTCGCCCTTAAATCTGCAATCTGCAATCTGAAATCTGCAATCCCACTCTATTTCCTTCCGATGATTCGATAAATCTGCTTCATATCCAGGGCTTCGCGAAGCGCTGCGGCCAGCTTGTCGTATTCGTTTTCCTTAAAGGCCCGGTAATCCAGCAGGGGAGATCGGCCGGTTGCCCCGACTCCGGATTGATTCATCCGGTCCTTCCGTTCCTGCAGGGATTCGATGAACCGGCGGCGGAATCCGTCGTTGTCGAAGAGGCCATGGAGGTAGGTTCCCCAGACGCTCCGGTCGGAAGCGACGGCCCCATCCTCGACGGCCATTTCCCGTTCCAGCCGGGCCAGGATTCGAAAGGCGGGCGCAGTCGATGGGCCCCGTTCGGTCTCTCCCATGTGAATCTCATACCCGCTGAGGATTTCTCCATCTCCCGCCTCCAGACCGTTCAGGGGGACGGCTTTTACCTGGAAAGTCATCTTCTCCGGGAGCAGGGTTGTAGCCACGTCTAGAAGCCCCAGCCCTTCCACTTCCCCCTGTTGAGTCTCCATTCCGAAGGGGTCGCGGATTCTCTTCCCCAGCATCTGGAACCCNNCGGTGCAGGTTCAGGATTTCATCGGGATAGCCCTCTCTCTTCAAAAACAGAAAATCGTCGATCGTATTCTTCGACCCGGGGAGGATCACGGCATCCGGCTCACCGATTTTCTGACCGGGATGGATGTACCGGAGATGGACTGCGGGTTCGTGTTCCAGTGGGTCGAAGTCGGTGAAGTTGGAGATATGGGGAAGGTAGAGGACGGCGATCTCCAACGTCCGATCTCCTTTCGGGATATCTATTTTATCCAGGACCACCCCATCCTCCTCCGGGATGTGGAGGTTTTTCAGGTAGGGAATGACCCCCAGCACCGGGATTCCGGTTTTTTTCTCCAGGAATTCCAGCCCGGGAGTCAGGAGACTCAGGTCTCCCCGGAATTTATTGATGATAAACCCTTGAATGCGTTTTCGCTCTTCCCCGCTCAAAAGTTCAAGGGTCCCCACCAGGGAAGCGAAGACCCCTCCTTTGTCAATATCTCCCACGAGAAGAACCGGGGCATCGGCTATTTCAGCCATGCCCATGTTGGCGATATCCCCATCCCGCAGGTTGACCTCCGCCGGGCTTCCGGCTCCTTCGATGATGATCACCTCATATTTTTGCGCGATCCGCCGGTAACTCTCCCGCACTGCCCGGACCGCTTCTTTCTTGAAGCGATGGTATACGGCGGCATCCATATTGCCGAAGACTTTCCCCTGAATGATCACCTGGGCCCCGGTATCCGTATTGGGTTTGAGGAGCACCGGGTTCATGTCCACGTGGGGCTCCAGGCCGGCGGCCTCTGCCTGGACCACTTGGGCCCGCCCCATCTCTCCTCCGTCCGGAGTGACGAAGGAGTTCAGGGCCATGTTCTGGGCCTTGAAAGGGGCCACGCGGAAGCCGTCCTGCCGGAGCACCCGGCACACTCCGGCCACGATCATGCTCTTGCCCACAAAAGACCCGGTCCCCTGGATCATCAAAGATTTAGCGTTCATATTTCAATTTTTCGGGACACAGATTCACACAGATGAACACAGATAAAACTAAAAAATTAATTGGACGCGGATAAACACGGATAGAACAAAAAGAATTACATTGGGACTGCGAGAAGAAGCAGGATGAACACTTCATTTAATGGATGCATTATTCTTTTTCGCGGATCTTTTATTCTTTCCTTTAAATCTGTGTTTATCTGTCTACTTACTCGCAAATTCTGAAATTTTTGTTAAGCATACCGCGGGCAAGTTCAGATAATTTTTTGAATCTTTTAACTTTAGGCACTTTTGGCACTCTAGGCACTTTTGGTTGCGGCTCCGCCGCGCTAAGTTCATCTGTGTCCAATAATACCTTTTTTCAGTTGTTCGAAAATCGAGGCGCAGGCACCCGGCGGCAGAGGGTCCACGACTGAAAGCGAGGGGTGTAACGGAGGAGGAAGATTTCCGTCTCTTTGGTCTTCACCCGGAAATAGTCGTGGCGCAAGGCCTTCGGGTCCACCCCACCCTCGTACCACCGGTCCAGGATTTCGATACCTTCGTACCGTTTCCCCAGATAAACAAAAGCCCGGGGGCTTTCCTCACCCTTGTAACCGGCGTAGGATTCCACTTGGATGTCTTCAAAGACCCATTCTTTTTCCATAACTNNGCTTCTCTGTGTACCCAGTGCTTCTGTGGTGAATTTTTTTTAAAGGATTTTAAATACGATCACGACCTTCAACCATCCATCCTTATAAGGCAAGGGAGCGGCGCGGTGGACGGTCTCCAGGGATGCCTGGTCCAGAACATCCGAGCCGGATGTTTCCAGGAGTTCCGCCGCCTCCACCTTTCCGTTGGACGTAAGCCTGAACCGGACCGTGGCCCGGCCTTCGATCCCCATCTTTCGGGCCACCCGGGGGTAACGCTTGGCCCCTTCGATGCGCCGCATGATCTCGGCAATGATCGGGTCTCTACTCCCGGCGGACATTGGGATGCTGCTCAAACGGGAAGATTCCCCCTCTCCCCTGCCGGTGGCGGAACCTTTACCGCCTGCCCCCAGGGGAATTCCTTGCTTTGCCGACTCTGGGCCGGCCGACGCCAGGAAAGCAATCCCCGCATCCCCTCTCCCGCCGGCCGCCGGGTGGCTTTTGGAGGGATTCATCAAAGTTCCCGCTTCCAGGCTTTCGTTTCCTTGCACGGTTACTCTTGCCTGGATAACCGGGACCTCCTCATTCTTGGCCCTTAAAACTCGATCCTCTTCAGCGACTTTCTCCTCGGTTTTTGGTCTCTCTTCGATTACCTGTTTCTGGGCCGGCTCCGTTTTTTGCTCCTGCTTCGTTTCTTCCATCGGGGGAACGATGACTTCCCTGATTTTTTCCTTGTCCTTTTTCCCGGCGCTCTCCGCTTTCTTCTGGAGGGTAATCCTGGCCAGCTTGGCTCCCGCAGGAAGGGCCTCCCCCAATTTCTTCTCAATCCTTTCCACCAAAGACACTTCCAGAATGCTCCTGGGAAGCAGGCGGTCGGCCAGCGGAATCTCCCAGGAAAAGAGGAGCAGCAGGGCCACCACGTGGAATAGGACGGATATGAGAAAGAAACGTTTCATAATAAATACAGGTACGAGGCGCGAGGTTCGAGGTTCGAGAAAAAACTCAAATTTTCACCTGGTTCCTCGGGCCTCGGGCTTCCTAGAAGAAAAGGCTGGCGCCTCCGTTGAGCGAGCGCGGCGGCATGGGATACCCTTCGTTGATCTGGTAGTCCCGGTTAAAGGCATTGGTCAAGCTGAGAAATCCTTCCCCTTTAAACTTCTGGTAGACCGTGAAATCATACCCCAGGCGGACATCGACCACAAAATAATCCCGGTTCAGGGTGGAGATGTTATTCACATAATACTGCACATAGCGCCCCTTCAGGCTGGTTTTCAGGCCGAACGGAGTCGCGTACTCCACTCCGGCATTGACGATATGTTTCGGCTTATTGCTTATCGGTTCGCCGGTCGCCTGATCCCGGGGATAAAGATAGGAATAGGTCAACGGAATCGAAAGACCCTTCCAGGGTGAAAAAACCAGTTCCGTTTCTGCGCCCCAGATATGGGCCGTCTGGACGTTGGTGGGACGCCACACAAAATTGGCATCCGACGCCCAGTGGATGAGGTCCTTCACATCCCGGTAAAAACCCGCTATTTTGAAGAGCGCCAGGTCGCCGAATTTTTTCTCCCCCCCCAGTTCATAGGACCAGGCCTTTTCGGGCTGCAGGTTCGGGTTGCCCGCTACAAAGGCGTTGGCCGGCCAGAAGAGGTCATTGAAGGTAGGCGCCCGGTAAGACCTCGCCACGGAGGCCCGGACCCGCGTGTCCTCGGGCAAGCGGACCAGGAGGGCAACCCGGGGGTCCAGTTGATTCTGGAAAAGCGAGTTCATGTCGTAGCGCATGCCGAGGGTCGTGGTAACCGCTTTGACCACTTCGATTTCGTCCTGCAGGTAGACGGCGCCCCGGGTTCCCCGTTGAACGCCGATGCTGCTGCTGTCCACCCGGTCCTGGATTCCCTCCAGCCCGCCGGTAACGAGGTTGGCGCTCCCGATGGCCGCCGTCGCCTGGAGATCCCCTCCCGTCTCATAACTTTTATGCAGAAGAGGAGGTCCCACGTCGGGCCCCTGAGTCCCCGAATCGAAAATCTGGCGGTAGATATTCTGCCATCCCCTGAAATTCAGGGTTACGGCTGAACCGATCTTGTCCCGGTAGTTCAGGTCGAGCTGGGTCAGATTATCTTTCTGGCGGTCATCCGGGTCGGTGAAGGTGATCGTCCCGGGTAGGCCAATCTCCTTCTGCATGTTCCTGGCTGAAACCTTGAGTTCCCCTTTCCAGGGTAGGTCGTAGCTCAAGTCTCCCCCGACGGTCCAGGCGCGATAATCGCTGTTCGGGCGGAACCCTTCTGATATTCCCCTGGACGCAAACAGGCCATAGCCAAGGGGACCCGGCTTCCAGCGATGGCTCAAGGAATAATCTTGAGTGCCGAACCGGCCGAAGGACGCGGCAACCTTCGTGTACGGCTCCTTGGTTGGAGACTTGGTAATGATATTGATCACCCCGCCCATGGCATCGGACCCGTAAAGGGCGGAGGCCCCCCCGCGGAGGACCTCGATCCGCTCGATTTCGTCCTTGGACAAAGGAAGGTTGCTGAGGTCAAAAAGGCCATTCTGGGCATCGTTGATTCGTCGGCCGTCGATCATGATCAGCACCTGCCCCGCTTCCGAACCGCGAATATTGGCGGTGGTAATCGAACCCATGGGTCCGTTGTTGGTGATCAACACCCCGGCTGCCCGCTGGATGACCTCGGGAATGGTCCGGTCGGGCGTATTCATGATCTCTTCCTTGGTGATGACGCTGATCGGCTGCGGCGAGTCGCTGATCTCCACCTCGGTCCGGGTGCCCGTGACCACGACCTGACCTAATTCCACCTCCGCTCCCATGGCATCAGGGCTCATTCCCATAATCGCTCCCAGGCCCAAAAGAAAAACCCTTAACCCCCAAAACTTCTTCATCACTCATTTCCCCCTTTCCCGCGAAAGGTCGGAAAGCTTCCCCTCAAGGTCAGGTCTACTGGCTCGGGGCCCCCTACTCGCCACGCCTTCCCGGACCGGTGTCCAGTGGCCGAACTAAAAGGCTCAGGGTGCACGGTGTAGGGCACAGGGTCTTTAATGGTTATTGCTTCCCTTGCGCCTTGAGCCTTGCGCCTTGTACCTTTCAGTTCTTGTGGTTTTCGTTCCCCTCACAGTTGCGGGGCAGCGGTGGACTTGCACCATCTTCCCTGGAATCCTGCGGATCTAGCTTTGCACAACCTCCTTTTGAATTCCCGGAGCCTTTTGACCCCGGTTATTGAGGCGGTTGAACACCGCCTTTACAGCCAGCCGAATTATGATTCAAAATTCTCTCCGTCTCGTCCAGAAGCCGGGAGTGGTCGGGAATGAACACCGCCCCTTTCTCCTTCAGGCGCAGATAGCAGGACCGGGCCTCTCCCCCGGTGAAATCGTATTCCAGGCTGTTCTCCAGGACGATCACCCTCTTTCCCTTTTCCTGCGCCTCCAGCGCTGCCTGGAGATTGCCCAGGTTTCCCGGACCGATGTGGAACCGTTCCACCAGGACGAGGTCCGCCTGATCGATCAATTTTCGATTCTCCTCCATTCCCCGCAGGGAGATGGAGGAGAAAGGTTCCTCCAAAGCCATGGGCAGCCCGAGGTTTTTTCCGACCTTCTGGTCGGTGTCGCCGATATTGAGGACTCCCAGGGATACCCGGTATCCCCCCAGGAGCAGCCGGCGCGTCGAATCCACCCCGCTCCCCTCCCCGCAAATGACATGAACGGTCTTATGCGTTCCGGCTTTTTCTATCTTCTTCTTTCCCAGTAGGGTGACCCGGGGGGCGCCGGAAAGGGGGTTTTTCTCGATCAAAACCGTGGTCTCGTAAACCCGGCGGATGTTCTCCTCGGTGATCACTTCCGCTGGGGTCCCCACGGAGGAGACCGATCCCTTATGGAGCAGCACGATCCGGTGACAATATTCGGCCGCCAGGTTCAGGTCGTGAGAGATATGGAGGACCGTGAGCTTTTTCTGAAGATTCAGGCTCCGGATCAATTCGTTGATCTCCACCTGGTGATTGATGTCCAGGTGGGAGGTGGGCTCGTCGAGAAGAATCACGTCGGGTTCCTGGGCCAGGGCCCGGGCGATCAGGACTCTCTGCTTTTCCCCCTGGCTCAACTCCCAGAAAATCCGCTCTTCCAGGCCGGCCACATCGGTGAGAGCCATGGCTTCCCGGGCGATGTTCAGGTCCTTCTGTTTCTCCCATCCGAAGCGCGTCAGGTGAGGGGCCCTTCCCATGAGGACGATCTCCCCCACGGTGAAAGAAAAGGGGACTTCCATGGTTTGCGGAACTACGGCGACCATCCGGGCTACCAAGGATCGGGGGATCCGGCTCAATTCCTTCTCTTTCAGCAAGACTCTTCCCTGCCGGGGAGCGAGCAGGCCGTCCATCAGCTTGAGAAGCGTGGTTTTGCCCGAGCTATTGGGCCCGATCAGGCCCAGGATCTCTCCCTCTTCCAATGAAAGGGTCAGCCCGGAAAAGATCTGCCTCTCGGGATAAGAGAATTCGACCGCCTCGATTTTAATGATAGACGCCATGGCCCTTCTTCCGGAGGAGGTAAACAAAGAAAGGAGCCCCGCCCATGGCGGTCACGACTCCCACGGGGATTTCCAACGGGGCCATCACCGTCCTGGCCACGGTGTCGGCCGTAACCAGCAGCATGGCTCCCACCAGGGCGGAGGCCGGGAGGAGGAACCGATGGTCCGGCCCCCAGATCATCCGCACCACGTGGGGGACGATCAGGCCCACAAACCCGATCAACCCGCTCACCGACACCACCGCTCCGGTGATCAGGGAGGCGAAGACGAAGGCCGTCTTCTTCACCCTCTCCACCTCCACTCCCAACTCCCAGGCGGTCTCTTCCCCCAGGGAGAGGAGGTTGAGGTCCCGGGCCAGGGCGAAGAGAACTCCCGCGCCCACGAAGAAATAGAGGGCTACGACCCCGAGCGACCGGGCCGTCAGGTACTCCAGGTTGCCCATGAGCCAGAAGGTCACATTGTAGATCCGCTCGTTGCTGGTGGCGGAAATCAGGAACATGATGATGGCCGAGAAGAAGGAGCTCACGATGACCCCGGCCAAAAGCATGGTGTAGGCCGGGACCCGTCCCTCCACGCGGGCGATGAAATAAACCACGAACAGAGTGAAGAGAGCGCCCCCGAAGGCTGCTCCCGGGACGGCATAGGCTCCCAAAAAAGTTGATCCCAGCCCGAAGAGGATCGCCAGAACCGCGCCCGCGGCCGCCCCACTGGAGATCCCCAGGACGAAGGGGTCGGCCAGAGGATTCCGCAGAAGGGCCTGGAGAACGGCCCCGGCGATGGCCAGGGCCGCGCCCACCAGGGCGCCGGAGAGAATCCGCGGAAGACGCAGCTGCAGGATGATCGAAGAATCGCTCGCCGTCCCCGGCCCGGGGGAAGAAACTCCCGGGATTTGGTGGAGAAGGATGGACCAGCTTTGGGAAAAGGGGATGGCCGCCGCTCCCAGAGAAAGGGAGAGCCCCATGACGCCGGCCAGAAGAAAGGCCAGGATCGCCATCCACAGAATCCATCGTTTGAAGGTCCAACGTGCCACGGTTATATTCCAAGCACCNNCCCCTCGGGGTGTATCGCCCTGGCCACTTGTTCCAGGCCATCCACAATCCTCGGCGAAGGACGGTGGATCAGGTCGGAGTCCAGGACGTAAATCCGGTTGTGCTTCACCGCCGAAACGGTCTTCCATCTCTCCCACCACTTGCGCTGTTCGGTCATGGGGTCCTGAGATTTCATGGAGGCCAGGAGAATCACCTCCGGGTCTTGGGCCAGCACTTCCTCCATGCTGAACCGCGGATACCGCCCTTGAGCCTTCTCCGCCAGGTTCCGCCCCCCGCCCAGACGAATGAGATCATCCACGAAGGTCCCTTTCCCTGCGCTGATCAGAGGGTCGAAATTCAAGATGTGCAGGACGCGAAATTGAGGCCTCCCCCGGACCCGGTTTTGGATCTCTTGAATCCTTTCTTTCATCCCTCCGGCAATCTTCCGGGCATACGGGGAAGAAAAGGTCACTTCCCCGATTTTCTGGATGGAGGTCACGACCTCCGCGACGTTTTGAGGATTGGCGATGTAGACGGGGATCTTCAATCCCGCCAGCTTATCCACAAATGACTTCAGATCTCCTTCGGCAATCCCCATCACCAGGTCCGGTTTCAGGGCCACGATCTTTTCCAGAGAGGGGTTGATGTATCCCCCGATCTTCTCTTTTTTCAGGGCCTCCGGAGGAAACTGGCAGTATGCGCTGACTCCCACAACCCGGTCTCCGAGGCCCAGGGCGAATAGAATCTCCGTAACGCTGGGGGCGACGGAAACGATCCGCTGGGGCGGACCTTGCACCTCCACTGTCCGTCCCGCCTCATCGATGAAGGTGGCGGCAGG
>PMCE01000137.1:0-3241 GCA_003154025.1 Syntrophaceae bacterium | reverse complement strand
TTTCGACTCCGCCTCCCTCTTGCGGCAATGCTCCATTTCACAATTTACAATGCGCAATGCGCAATTGTCTTCGGTCATCCATTCATCAGCTTCACCACCGTCCAGGTGGGGGTGTAATCGACGATATTCAGGCACCCATAATCCTGCTCGAATCGCAGGAGGTGGGCCATGGGCAACCGCAGCGCGTCGGCCAGGATCACCCGGTTCAAGGCTCCGTGGCAGACTAGGATGATTTCTTCCCCCCGGTGGCGTTCGATTAACTCCTGCAGCTTGGGCATGGACCGCTGGTGGACCTCGGTCATGCTCTCTCCTTCAGGGATACGAAAATTCTCCACGTTGCTCAGCCACTGGGGGATATCTCCGGGGTACCGTTCCATGACCTGGGCATAACTCAATCCTTGCCAGCGTCCGAAATTCACCTCCCGAAACTCCGGGAAGGCCATGGGAGTGAGGCCGTGGGGCTGAGCGATGATCTCCGCCCCTTTCCGGGTGCGGATAAGATCGCTGCTGTATGCGCCCCGGAGATCTTTATCCGCCAGGCGGTCGCGGAGTCTTTCCATCTGCTGGATCGCCTTGGGAGTAATATCCACATCGGTCTGACCGTTATAAACTCCGTGATTGACCACTTCCCCGTGCCGGGTCAGATAAAGTCGAGTACGATCGGCTTCCATTCATCAACCTCTATTGAAATCAGGGTCCGAGGGGTCTAGGGTTCAAGGGTTCTGGGGTAAAAAAATTCTGCCCTCGTTTTTTGATCTTTCCACTCGACCCCTTGAACCCTCGAATCCTCGAACCCTTTTTAGTAAATCCCATGATAAATACCGGAGACCAGGAGTAACGCCAGAACCTCATGAATTTCGTTGGCGGCCCCGAGGACATCTCCGGTGATGCCTCCGATCTTTCGTGCGAAGAAAACCTGAATCCCCAGGGTGGAGAAGCCCACGGCCAGCCAGAGAAGCGCCCCCCAGAATCGGAAAAGGAACACAGCCGCGGTCAGGGAAAAGACCGTCGCCAGAATCATCTCTTTTTTTCGTACATGCTCCTTGAATATCTTGCCCAAGCCCCCCTCCGGACGAGCGTAGGGAGATCGGTAAATGAGCTGGACCATGGACCAGCGGCTCAAGGCCAGGGCGACCAGCAGGGCCTTCCCGAGGACCTCTTCGGGGAGGGAATTCAAGGCCAGAAGCTTGATTCCCAGGATCAGGATGAGGCCCACGGCTCCGAAGGTCCCCACGCGATGGTCTCTCATGATCTGGAGCCTCTCGGCGGCGGACTTCCCGGCCGCCAGGCCGTCCAGGGTGTCGGCCAGCCCGTCCAGATGAAGGGCTCCGGTCAGGATGACCAGGAGGACGATTACCAGCCCATCGCAAAGGGCCCGGGGAAACGCATGGGAAAGGAGCCAGTAGGCTCCCCAAAGAATCATTCCCAGGAGCAGGCCCACCAAGGGATAACAGGCCGCGGATCGGCCCAGATCCCGGGGGCCGATTTCGGCGTCCTTTATTCCGCCGGGAAGAAGGGTCAAAAACTGCCAGGCTAGAAAGAAACCGGTCATTTCTCTTCTTCCGAAACTCCCGCTTCGGCAAATGTGGCCATCTCGGTCAGGATCTTCACCGAGGATTCGATGAGGGACATGGCCAGGGCCGCGCCCGTCCCTTCTCCTAAACGCAGGGAGAGATCCAGAAGCGGCTTCTGCCCGATGTACTCCCACATGAACTGGTGCCCCACTTCCACGGATCGGTGAGAGGCAAAGAGGTATTCCCGGGCCCGGGAGTTCAGGGCCACGGCGATCATGGCCCCGGCGGTGGAGATAAACCCGTCGACTACCACGGGAATCCGATGGCCGGCGCACCCGATGATCAGCCCGGCGATGCCGGCGATCTCGAACCCGCCCACCTTAGACAGAACATCCAGCGGATCCTTCGGGTCCGAGGAATTGACTTCCAGGGCCTTCTCAATGATCTTGACCTTCCGCACCAGGCCTACGTCATCGATCCCGGTTCCGCGGTGGGTCACCTGATTCACGGGAAGACCGGTGAGAGCGGCCAGGATGGCGCTGCTGGGGGTGGTGTTGCCAATCCCCATCTCTCCGGTCCCCACCAGATCCGTCTTCTGGCTCTTGGCATGATCCGCCATCTCCAGCCCGACGGAAATGGCCTGGAGGGCCTGCTCTCTGGACATGGCCGGTCCCCGGGCGATGTTTCCCGTTCCCCGCGCCACCTTGCGGATGACCAGCCCCTCTGCGGGCTCGAACGTATGGTCCACGCCGATGTCCACCACGATCACTTTTGCCCCCGCGTGGCCGGCCAGGACGTTGATGGCCGCCCCTTTGCGCAGAAAGTTATAGACCATCTGCGGAGTGACGTCTTTCGGATAGGCGCTGACCCCCTCGGCCGTCACCCCATGGTCTCCGGCAAAGGTATAGATGATCTTTTCCCGGATCCGGGGACGGATATTTTCAACCATGGCCACGTATCGCCTGGCGATCTCTTCGAGCTGCCCCAGGCTCCCCCGGGGTTTGGTCAGCCGGTCCAGACGTTCTTGGGCCTGGTCAAAGAATTCTTTTTTCAACCCCTGAATCGTCGCCAANNTTTGGGCGATCCCGCTCACCAGGAAATAAACCTCATCCGCCTCCCGGGCAACTTTTTGCTGGATCAATCCGCTCAGATCCCGAAACATCCTGGCCTGGGCGTTATCGGGGACGATCCCCAACCCCACCTCATTGCCTACCAGAATGATGGAACCTCTAGCCCCCCGGCAGGCCTGAACCAGGCGATCCCCTTCTCCCAGGATCTCCTGCTCCTTTCGTTCCGCCATAATGAGATTGGAAACCCAGAGAGTAAGGCAGTCCAGGAGAATGAGGTCGAAGCGGTTTCCCTCGGCATGGATGCATTCGGGAACCCTTAGAGGCTCTTCCAGGGTTTGCCAGTCGGCGGCACGGTTTTTCTGGTGGCGGCGGATCCGCTCGGCCATCTCTTCATCCAGAGCCTGGGCGGTGGCCAGGTAGGCCTTGGACCCCGGAAATGGCCGGGCCAGCTCCTCGGCAAAGCGGCTCTTCCCGCTTCTCGCCCCTCCGGTAATAAAAATGATCTTTCTATCCATAATTTTTTTCACCACAGAGACCGCAGAGAAAAAACGAACTTGAAAGTTTAAAAGCCAAAAGCCCGAGCATAAAATTTGAATTTTATTTTTTTTGATCCTCTGCGGTCTCTGCATGCTCTGCGGTGAATATTTGTGTCGCCCA
>PMCE01000514.1 GCA_003154025.1 Syntrophaceae bacterium | reverse complement strand
ACCCTCGAAAGCCCCGTGTCGCAAGACGGCGATTATATCCCCCGGGTGAATGCCCACTCGACCAAAGGATAGGAACCCTTCCCTCTGCCTCGAATACATGCGATTGAAGGCTCTCCGATATAGCTCTTTCTGTAGGTCGCTAGAACAATAAGTAGAAAATCTTATCTCCCTTTTTGCTTGCCTTAAGGATCTCCATGTGCCTGAGCACGGCAAATTCTCTTTTCAAAGTCTCTTCCGTGAGATTCAGGTTCTCCATGAGCTCCTCCATGGTTGCCCCCCCTTTTTCCCTGAGGTAATTGACCAGGTTGAGCTGCCGGGGAGTCAATACGGAAAATCGGTCCTTCCCCTGTAAAGATGACTTGGCCGAATGAACGGCCCAGGGATCACAGGCCCTCGGAGGAGATAGGATATCCATATAACAATCTTCACAGTGAGCATTTCCCCGATATTGATAACTTCGGTCCTTTTCTATTTCCTTCCCACATCTTGCACATTGGGTAATCATCATTCAACCCCCTCATTCAACCTTTACCCGATGTCTATACCGCAGCCCTATCCCATCGTACTGCATCAAGGTAGGGGAACGCCAGGGCTGCGTCTTGCCGTTTCTTTAATTTCTTACCCTTTAAAAAAGATCGCGAAAAAGACATGGGTAGCAAGGGCCAGGAGGAGGGCCACAGAGAGAGTGAACAGAACGGCAAAAATGCCCCCCTCTCTTCCAAACTTTCTCCAGAGCGTGGTGCTCGATGCCAAGCAAGGAATGTATAAGGTGCCGAAGACGGTCAAGATCATAATTTGGGTCTTGCACCTCGACCTCCATCTCCTCCGTCCGGGGAAAAACCCGGTTGGAAGAAGAAAAAGCGCAAAAGAGACAGTTATTCGGGCAGGGAGAGAGATTCAAACCGACCTGAGCGTGGATTTCCGCCCGGCCCTGGGAGGCTTGTCGGACGAGAATATCGGCGGAAGCCATGACCCATCCGGCGTCGAAGGAGGGAAGAGGAATGCGGAGCAGGTCGAGAATCTCCTGTCGGTTTAAAATAGACCCATCGAAAACCTTGCTCACTTTTTTTTCAACGTACGAGCTAACATTCATGGGCCTCTCCTAGGCGGTTATGTAGCAGATTGGTCGAGTATGGTAATGGTATCCCCCATCCGGATGGTTCCGCTCTGAATGACTTTGGCGAAAATCCCGAACCGGGGAAGAAGGGAAAAACCACAGTAATTGTAACTGTGGGGAATCGCGGGATCTTTGCCGATTTGGGTGATTTGAAGGATCGCTTCCCCAGCCTGGAGGTATTGACCGGGGGTGCAATCGGCCCATTTCAAGCCGTCCACGAGCAAATTTTCGGCGAAGGCTCCCGCCGGGAAGGAAAAGCCTGTCCTCCCGGCCAGCTCATCCACCTTTTCCTTCGGAAGAACGCTGACCTCTTTGTCCGTCCCTGCGTGGGCATCGCCCACCAATCCCATTCCCTTCTGCAAAAACCCGGACAGGACAACCTCTTTCCGCTTCCCCTTTTCACCCCCCCGGCAGACCGCAATGACCTTAGCTTTCACAATCCTCTCCTTACGCATGGAGGCAGAATGAAACCTACCTGTTCTCTCGCGGCGAAGGATCCACTCTCCCTTTCATCCCCCCTTTTCTAACCCTTGCAGGTAGAGCCCCCGGTGGAGCAAGGGGGGGCTGCACCGCTCCTCCCGGCCGCAACAGGTAGACCCTTTGGGCCGGTGATTTTTCACCGGGTGGGAAAGCGATAGAATCTTTTCCAGGGTCCGGTCCCCGCAGTGCTCACACTCCAGAGAGTCTCTCCGGGTCCCGACCCCTTCCCAAATTTCTGAAGTTCCGCCTCAGGCGGGGCAGCGTTATTCTCAGATGGGCATTTTTTTACCCCCCGGGGACGAAATTTTTCCGGTATCCTTGCCGCCCCTATAAAAAACGGTGTGGTTGTAAATATCGTATTGGACCGCCCCCTTCTCCCCTCTTCCTCACAGACAGATGCGGTTCAATTCGACCAGGATGGGATGCACCTGCCGGCGGTGGAGGGTCGCTGCAACCCCCAGGGAGACCCTCTCCAGGTCTTCCCGGCAGAGAAATTCTTGGCCGCAATACTTTTCCATCACCTGAGCAGTCTGGGGACAGCATTTCAGGATCTCCGCCACCGTATCGCTGTCCGAGATATAAGTCGTCCTTCGGCCCATTTAAACCGCGTCCAGTTCCCACCGCATGGCCATGTCAAAAAGGACGCGCTCACGCTTCCCCTCGGCCCGGTCGAAGACGGCGGTTACTTGCTCCGGAGCCGCTTTCTCTATCATTCCATGGCTCGCCGGCTCGATACTCCTCCCCTTTTAAGTCTGGCATTCCTCCTCCTAATGCATGCTTTTCTTATTTTCGAACCATTTGGGTGCCGCAGTTCGGACAACTCATCTGAATGCAGGGAACCGCGGCCTGGTGCGGGACGGTCGTCCCGCACTTCGGGCAGGTGCATTTTTCGCCCGGGCTGGCCGCGCGTCTGCGCCCGCTCGTTCTCCCCGCGCCCGCGCCGCATCCCTGTCCGCTTCTCCGTCCGACCCTGCAGCCAATCCCCGCAGGGGGACCCGTTCCGTCTCCTCTGGGCATGTAGCCCTCCTTTCCCAAAAAGCCGTAAGTTGTGAGTATTGAGTATTGAGTAGGAAACCTAAAACCACTCCTTCGCACCCATTTCTCAATCCGCCCCGTGATCTCTTTTAGCTTTTCCCTTGCCTTCGGCGACCGCTGTTTCCGAGCCTATAGCTCTTCCGGGGGAGGGGCGGACCGAGGCAGAGGGCAAGATGAAAACGCCACCCCATTCTCCGGCACATTTATCTACCCTTCGCAGGCCTCATTCCGCCATCCATTCCCGAATGGTCCTTGGCCGTCGGACCCAGGGCATAGGAGGAAAGCTCCCCTCCTTTGTATTTTTCCAACAACTCCCGTGCTTTTCCTATAGTTCCGATCAGAATTTTAACTCCGGCCGCTTGGAGGGTGGTGTAGGCGTTGGGCCCGACTTGTCCGGTGATGACCACCTCCGCACCCTTCTGGGCAACGAGCTGGGCGGACTGGATTCCGGCCCCTCCCGAAGCGCCGATGTTGGGGTTTTCGACAGCTTCCAATTCTAAAGACTGCGGGTCCACGAAAAGGAAATACTGGCACCGGCCGAAACGGGGATCCATTTCGGAATCCAGGCTGGCGCCCGCGGAGGTGATGCAGATATTCATTATTTACCTCCCTGGGTCTTTTCTTTCTCCAGTTCTTGGACCCGGGAATCGATGCTTTCCAATTCCTGGCGGATCATCTCCGCCCGGTCTTTCAGGAACCGGATTTCCTCCTGCCCGGAATAAGGGGCGGCGTAAGGATCCCTTCCCATCCCCCGGGTCCCGGCCGCGGGAGGAACCATTCCAGGAGCATAAGGAGTTCTGGCTGCGCCGCACCCCGCATACGCCCGGCAACGAGGCAAACCTCCTCTTCCGATTCCTACGTAGGGCCAGGGAGGGGAAGATCCCCTGAACCCGAGGCCCATGCCGCGGCCGGAACGCATGCCGCGACCTCTTCCGAATCCAGATCCGAATCCGTAGTACATGTTCCTACCTCCTTTCCTTCCCCGCCACCTTCTTCGCAGAGCCCTGTCTCGGCCCGCGAAGAGAGAGGGGGCGGTCATGGGACCCATTTTCCAGGAGCCCGTTCCATCCAAAGCCGGAATGAGCAGCGCACCCATTAAAGCCGAGCGGTAAAATTATCTATTTTTTCTGATGCCCTATGTTGCCCATCCTATTTGAATTTTTCACCAAGCCCGGAAAAAACCCTGCGGCCTTCCGTGGCCGGGCGAGAAAGGGGTTCCTTTTTCGCCCGGCGGTTTACGAATTGTTCAACCCGGTCCGTGATTTCCTCGAAAGCTTTGGACGCCGGGGATTCCGGATGGGTCGCGATAAAGGGCTTTCCTCCATCGCAGTCGCTGACGATCTGCGGGTCTAGGGGAATACGACCCAGGAACGGAACCTGGAGATCGATCGCCGCCTTTTCCCCGCCGCCGACTTTGAATAACTCAATCTCCTTCCCGCAATGGGGACATTGAAATCCGCTCATGTTCTCCACAATCCCGATCACGGGCACATGCACCATGCGGCTGAAGACCACGGCCTTGCGCGAATCGAGGAGGGCCACCTCCTGCGGAGTGGTCACGACTACGGAACCGTCCACCTCTCCTATCAGATGAGCGATGGATAAGGGCTCATCCCCCGTGCCCGGGGGAAGGTCCACGATCAAGTAGTCCAGGTCGCCCCATTCCACCTCTCCCAGAAACTGCTGGAAGATCCCATGCTTCATGGGGCCCCTCCAGACGACCGGGGCGTCGGTGTTGGGCAACATGAAGGCCATGGAGAGGACCTTTAAATTGGGGTACAGGGGGACGGGAAGCATCCCCTCCGCCGTGCCGATCAGCTTCTCCTTGTCCAAACCCAGCATCTTGGGGATGTTCGGCCCGTGGACATCTCCGTCCAGGATTCCCACCTCATACCCCCTGCGGGCCAGGCTGACCGCTAAATTGGCCGTTACGGTGCTCTTTCCCACCCCTCCCTTGCCGCTCATAACCATGATCCGGTGGTCGATGTGGGAGAGTTTTTCGTTGACCCTCCCTTCCCGCTGGGCTTGTTTTTCCTCCTCGGAACACGTATTTGACTCGCCGCAGGAATCGCAGCCCTGAGAGGAATCGCACTTCTTTTTTTCGCTCATAGCTTCTCCTTGCTTCTCCTATTTATGAAATCGGGATTGCCGCCATTTCTTCGGATAAATCCCGTCTTTCCCCCGGCTGCAGGTCCAACAGGGATTGGGCCCGCATCCAGATCTTTTCGATTGCCCCGCATATTTCGCCCTGGGAGTACTCCGGGATGGTACGCTCGGCGATCATGGCCCGGGTGACGATCGGGTCAAAGGGGATCTCTCCGATCACGGGCAATCCTTCCTCCCGGCAGTAACTCTCGATTTTCCGGGTATTCTCGGGGTTGATGTTCCACTTGTTGACGCAGACCCATGCCGGGACCTGAAAGTGGCCGCAAACCTCCAGGACCCTCTTGAGGTCATGAATGCCGGAAAGGGACGGCTCCGTNNCCGTCGATGAGAATGAGGGGATATCCTTCTTCTTTGGCCAGTCGCTGGGCCTCTTTCCGAATTAGGGTCACCAGCTTTCCCGAATTCTCCTGGGCCACGCCGAGTTTGGCGTGGACCATGGGACCGCAGCGAGTTTGGGAGATGAACCACTCTCCGCTCTGGACATCCTCCAGGGAAATGGCTGCTTTCGGGCAGACGTGAAAGCAAACCCCGCAGCCCTCGCAGGATATGGGGTCGACCTTCAGGCTCGAAATGGCCGAAAAGCGGCAAACCTCCACGCACCGGTTGCACCCGTCGCATCGCTCCGGCTCGATCCGGGCGACTTGGGACGCCACGAAAGGTTCCCGGCGCCGAACCCGGGGCTTCAACAGGAGGTGCAGATCGGCGGCGTCCACGTCGGCGTCCACGATCACCGCCCGCCCGGCCAGGGTGGCCAGAGAGGCCAGGAGGGTCGTCTTGCCGGTTCCGCCCTTTCCGCTGATCACCGTAAGTTGCTTCATGGCTTTTCTTCCTCGCAGCTCCCGTCGCAGGAGTGAGGCTGAAAATTGACCTGGTGCTGAGCCTTGATCTTTTGGTATTCTTCCTCGGTCTTCACCACCCCTTCCCGGAACAGGAGCTTTTTGAATAGATAATCTCCGATGGCCTGCTGCAGGGCCTGGAGACCCAGAAGGGAACAATGCTGCTTCCTTTTGGGCAATCCCCCCAGGGCCTGGATGATGTCGTCATCCGTGAGGGAGAGGGCCTCATTCAGGGTTTTGCCCATGGCCAGTTCGCTCATGACGCTGGAGGTGGCGATGGCCCCGGCGCAGCCGTGGATGAGAAACTTTACCTCCGAAAGACGTTCCCCTTGCTCATCCACGCGGATGCCCACCTCGATATAGTCCCCGCAGGAGGGGTCCCCGAAGCTCCCGCTGCCGTCCGGCTTTTCCACCTGGCCCACGTTCCGGGGGTTACGGAAATGCTCCATGGCCCGTTCGGTATAAACGATCGGCTCGTAGGGATCGCTGCTTTCTTTCTGGTATATTTCCTTCCAGTCCATTTCTGTTCTAACCGAAAATGGCTCTCCCTATCCCCTGCCGGGGAGGAAGGGGGATTTGGATTCGCAGATCTGCCGGACTCCATGGAAGAGGGCTGAAAATAGAGGTCGATACTCGGGCAACTCCTCTACTACGATTCCTCCCCGGGAATAGACCTCGGCGATCCGCCGGTCATGGGGCATCTCGCCCATGAGGGGAAGGCCTTCTTTTTGACAATACATTTTCACTCTTCCATCCCCCAGGTCCGCCCGGTTGACGAAGACCCCCAGGGGGATTCCGATGGCCCTGACCATCTCCACGGCCAGTTCAAGGTCGTTCAAACCGAAAGGAGTATCCTCCGTGACCAGGAGGCAGACATCGCTTCCCCGGACTCCCTCGATCACCGGGCAGGAGGTGCCCGGAGAACAGTCGATGATCACCGTTCGGGTGCGGTCGATTCGTTCCTTCGCTTTGCGGATAACCGGGGCGGGGATGGGCTCCCCCACGTTCAGGATGCCCTCTACCAGGGAGAGTCCCTTGGCCTCTCCCTCCCAGACATACCCGATCTCCCTGGGTTTTTCCCGGATGGCCCGCTCGGGGCACAGAATCGAGCACCCTCCGCATCCGTGGCAGAGTTCCGGAAAGATCAGGACCTGGTTCTTGACCACGGCCAGGGCGTTGAACCGGCAGACCTCGGAGCATTTTCCGCAATAGGTACACTTCTCTTCATCCACCTCCGGAACGGGCAGGCAAACGGGAAACATCCTCTTTCTTTCGATGGGGAGAAAGAGATGCAGATTGGGCTCCTCCACGTCGGCGTCGATGAGCTGAACCTTCTCCAGAGAAAGGGCCAAATTCAAAGCCACGGTGGTTTTCCCGGTTCCCCCTTTTCCGCTGGCTATTGAAATGATCATGAAAGGCTCCTCATAGCCGCCGCCCAAATACTCGGCCGCTTATGGAAAGGTTGCCCGGCAGGGCTGCACCTTAGGTGCGCTCCAGAAGTTCACCAACCAGCTTGGCCGCTTCCCCTACGATGCGCCTGCACTCCAGCCTCTTGTCCCCGCTGTGAAAGCTCTTCACCTGATCGCGGTCTCGCCAATCCACATGGACAATCTCCCGGCACGAAATCCCTCCGTGTTCTTTGACGATCTCGTCCCGGAAACGATCGAAGAGCTCATGAGCGTAAACCCACATCCGGGGGTCTTCCTTTTCTTCCTCGCGGCCGCGGCTGAATCTAAGACCGATGGTCGCGAGCCCCCCCACCAGGGCTCCGCAAACTCCTCCGTTTCCCCCCAATCCGCCCCCGAAGGCCCCCAAGGCCCTGGTGACTTCGTCCCCGTTTCGCCCCAATTTTTCTTGCCCGACCGCAAGAACGGCCTGGCTTCAATGGAACCGCTTCAGCATCAGTTGTATCGCTTTTTCCTTCATTTCTTCCAAGGTCATGGTCTTCTTTCTCCTTAAAGACAAGTGTAGGCTTCAGAGTCAACACTCCATAACTACAACCGCCACGAATCACCGGCAAGCTGAGGGGCGCCGTGCTTTTTGGGGTGTCCCTCTCAAGCACCGTGTTAGGTGATGCCTGGCTCAGCGGCCTCGACCCCCACCAGGTCCCATGCCACCGCCACCCGGAGCCATACCACCGCCGGGACCCATTCCACCTCCTCTAGCGGGTGGCTCGTCGGGCAGTGTCACACCACGTGCCGTGGCTCGCTCCTTCATGCGCTCGTGATGCTCCGTTCGGATTTGCTCTTGCTCGTCGACGGTTTTCGCGGCGCGCATTTTGGCGCGATATTCGGTTCGCTCTTGTTGTGTCATCAGTTGGCTGCCGTAGATTTGTTCTTGCTGGTCAGCCGCGAGCGTGAACCCAATAGACGAAGACAGGGCAGCAGCTAAGACGGACACCATCAGTATACGTTTAATCATCGTAGGCTCCTTATGACTTTGGGTCGTTTCAATTAACGGACGCAACCACTGCAACCCGTTCAGGGGGTGTGCCTAACCACCTCTTAATCGGACCTAATCCCTTTAGGAATGATTCCCACAGCTTTCCGGATGGTCGTGGTGACACCCTCCGGCTCCGCGCAGTTTCCCCCGGAGATAGGCGCTCAGGACATCTTCGATCTTCCCAAATGCTCCGGTCACGGCTTCGATTCCGTAGCCGTCGAAGAATTCGATGGCCCGCGGTCCCATTCCCCCCGCAATCATCACGTCGGCTTTCTGGGAGTGAATGAACTCCGGGACTTTCCCCGGGATATGGTTCTCATGGTAAGGATTATCCACAACCTGGCATCCTTTCACCTTTCCCTCCTCCACCTCCAGGAAGGTGTAGTGGGCACACCGGCCGAAGTGGGCGCTGACTTCCCCGCTAAGTCCCATCTTGTCTTCACTGGCAAAAGCGATTTTCATCGGATACCTCCTCGATTTGATTTTTTAAGCCCAACGAAATTTCCTCCCCCTCTTTTGTCCCCGGCGGCATGTCGGGCACAGTTCGACGCCCGAACGCAGCTTGCCCTCCAGGAAGCACCGCATGGCCTCATCGGCTTCCCCTGCCACCCAGGCAATGACCCGGATGCGATATTCCGAAAGAACCTGCGCCGAATTCCCGTCGATTCCCCCGCAGATAAGCGTCTGCACGCCGAGCTCTTTCAACTTTTGCAGCCTCTGCAGGAGATCCCAGGCCTGGAGCGAAAACTTCTCGCTTCCCACCACCTTGCCGTCCTCCAGGGTGAAGAGAAGGAGGCCGGGGGCGCAATCGAACCGGGGCGAAACCCGGGGGCCGAATATGGGGATGGCGACTCTCATAAGCTCCTCGTTGAAATAGAGTATGCAAAGGAAATGCCAAGGGCCTTCCTTGCGGTATCCGGACAAAGAACCCAGTAATGTCAACTCCTTGGGGCCGATCGGAATCGGGGAGGAGGGTCGGGTCCAGCCAGCGACATTTCAATAATGAAATGCATAAATGAAATGCATTTCAAAAATGAAATTACGGAAAGTGGAAAATCCTTTGACCGGGAGGGGGCGGGGATTTATACTGAAGGCAACGATTTCTCCGAAAAGGTTCTTCCATGGAAACTCCAAGAACGAGCCGACGCCCGGCAAGGCCGGCAAGAAAAGGTAGGGAGGCTCAGCTCTCGGCGATTCTGGAGAGCATCGCCGACGGCGTCTTCACCATCGACTGGGACTGGAGGATCACTTCCTTCAACCGGGCCGCCGAGAGGATCACCGGGGTTTCCCGCCGCAGGGCCATGGGACAAAAATGTTTCGATGTCTTCCACGCCAACATCTGCCAGACCGCCTGTGCTTTGAAAAAAACCCAGGAGACGAACCGGGAGATCATCGATTTGCCCGTTGATATTCTGACGTCAAGGGGGGAAACCGTACCGATCAGCATCAGCACCGCCGTCCTCCGGGATGAAAGAGGCAAGATCATCGGGGGGGCCGAGACGTTCCGGGACCTTTCGGCCATCGAGGCCCTGCGGCGGGAGCTGACGGGCAAATACAGCAGCGGCGACATTGTGAGCAAGAATGAAAAGATCCAGAAGATCCTTTCCCTTCTGCCCGCCGTGGCGGAGAGCAACAGCACGGTTCTTATCCAGGGGCCCAGCGGTTCGGGAAAAGAACTGTTTGCCCGGGCCATCCATTCCGCCAGTCTGCGGTCGAAGGGTCCCTACGTCGTCGTGAGCTGCGCCGCCCTGCCGGATACGCTTCTCGAGTCCGAGCTTTTCGGGTACCTCAAAGGGGCATTCACCGACGCCAAGAAGGATAAACCCGGACGGGTCGCGCGGGCCGAGGGGGGGACCCTCTTCCTGGACGAGGTGGGAGACATTTCCCCGGCCGTTCAGGTGAAGCTGCTGCGCTTCCTCCAGGATCGGGAATATGAGCCCCTGGGGGCCGCCAAGTCGCGAAAAGCCGACGTGCGCATCCTGGCGGCAACGAACAAAAACCTCGTCCGAATGGTTGAGGAGGGCCGTTTCCGGGAAGATCTCTACTACCGTCTGAACGTGGTCAAGCTCGAGCTTCCGCCCCTCGCCGAGCGAAGGGAAGATGTTCCCCTCCTGGTGGACCACTTTTTGAAGCGCTTCAATGTGAGGATGAACAAACGGATCGCTTCGGTTTCTCCGGAGGTGATGCAGCTATTCATGCGTTACGATTTTCCCGGGAACATCCGGGAGCTGGAAAACGCCATGGAGAACGCCTTTGTCCTGTGTAACGGCGCTCAGATCCGGGAGGAGCATCTCCCCCAAGAACTCCTCAACCGGACCCGGGCAGCTATTCCCGGGGTTTCCTCCGCTGGGGATCCCTTGAAGATGGCAGAGAGGCAGACCGTCTTACGGATGCTGGAGAAACATGGGGGAAACCGGAAAAAAGCGGCGGCCGAACTCAAAATTTCCCCAGTGACACTCTGGCGGAAACTCAAGAACCTCTGACCTGAGGTGATCCTCCGTCGGATAACCTAAAAGGCCTCTGGACGCAGATTCCTGGGACTCGTAACTATACATAACGACTTAAAAAATCGCGCATAATCCGCTTAAACTATCATTATACTTAGCCCAAAGAAAAAACTGGCGATCGATTCCCGCCTTATTGCCCCTGTTTGACATTCTACCCCCAAGCCCTTATAATCAATCTGTAAAAAGGAATTTATCTTCAGAATCAGAAAGCGAAGGAAAAATCTTGATTCAGTTTAATGCGATTGCGTTTCCGTGAACCTGCGACGTTTGCTCTCCTCGAATGCAGCGGTCTTTCTCAGAAGGCAGCAATGGGACTGGAAGATCACGGTCGTAAGAACGTCTCTCGATAGGTTCGCCTACCAAACAATCTTTCCCTATTTATCCCTTTATATCGTCGCCTTGGGAGCAACAGCAACCGAATTAGGCTTCGTGAACAGCTTAGGAATGATTGCTGCCGGTATCATTAGTCCGCTAACCGGTTGGTTCATAGACAGATCCGGTCCTAAAAAGATTTACCTGCTCGGGATCGGTTTTCTCGCCATTTCCTATTTAACTTACGGCATCGCCCAAAGTTGGCTACTCACGATTTTGGCAATGGTGGCGTACTGGATTGGGTCTTCGGTGAGCATTCATAGCTGTGCTACAATTTGCGGAAATTGTTTGGCAAATGAAGATAGGGCAACAGGTATGACAATATGCGAAACTGTTGCCGCTGGCTTGCTGGGGATGGCAGGTCCTATGCTGGGGGCATGGCTGGTCACCCTATTTGGGGGTGTGAATGCCAGCGGCATCCGGCCCCTCTTCTTTGTCAGCGCGCTTATTAGCGGATTCACTTTTGTAGTCATATGGACACAGATATCGGGCAGGATGGAGGGATCAAAAAGGAAAACCCGGCCCCACATATTTCATGATCTCTATCAAGTTCTGAAAGAAGGAAAGCATTTAAAGAGGTGGCTGATTATTTCTGCCCTCAATTCTATGCCTATGGCGATGGTTTTCCCTTTCTCTCAGGTTTTTGCACATAAAATAAAGGGAGCCGATCCATTTATCTTAGGGGCAATGGTTACGGGGTCTGCTTTGACTTCTATCGTTTTTGCGATTCCCCTGGGTCGCCTGGCGGACAGGGTGGGAAGAAAGAGAATCCTGTATTTGACGATGCCACTTTTTTGGATCTCCAACCTGATGCTGGTATGGGCGAACATGCCGGCATTCCTACTAATTGCTGGAATCCTACAGGGTTTCTATTACATCGGCACCCCTATTGCAGCGGCAATGGAAAGGGAGTTGGTGCCGCCGGAACAAATGGGGAGATGGCTGGGGATAGTCCGATTTTCCAGAATGTTTTTCAATGCCCTTATCGCCGTCATTTCCGGCATTATCTGGGATAGAATAGGGCCTCAATACGTTTTTCTGGCCTTTATTGCCTTGGACCTTATTTTGAGAACACCACTTTTGATTCGAATGCCCGAAACACTTCGCCTTCGGGTTGGCAGAGATATTCTTGAATCTTCGGAAAGGGATTGAATGTATCTTGATCCTTATTGTTCAGAATTATTGTTTTCATTCCTTTTTGATTTCTTCTCTTTTTATAAAATGTTAATTCCTGCTAGAATCCAATTGCTTTCCGAAGTGTCGTGTGAAATCTCCCCGGGCTACTCGATTCGATGAGATTTGGTATTTCATCGATAAACTCTGGTTCATGCGGCATTGGGGTATGAGGGATCGGCTGTAATGACGCTGAAAAGGGTTCACTTCTGCATCGAACCGCCTTAGTAAATTCTCAACCATCCTTCTAAGGAGGAAATAAAATGAAATTTGTCCGTTACCAAGTCGGGTTCAAAAAGGTTATGGGATTTTGGAAGGCGAATCCGTCCAGGAGATCTCCGGTTCCATCTTTGGAGATTATAAGGTCATTTCTACGAAGCATAGACTTTCCGAAATTAGACTTCTCCCTCCTTGTGAGCCTACGAAGCTCCTCTGCGTAGGCTTAAATTTTCGGAATCACATCGAAGAATTAAAGGAAAAGATACCGGAATTTCCCAGTCATTTTATCAAGCCCCTCACCGCGATCATCGGCCCGGAAGAGCCAATCCTTTTTCCCAGAGTCGCTAAGCGAGTAGACTATGAAGGGGAGTTGGCGGTGGTCATCAAGGACCGGGTGAAGGATGTCTCTCAAGAGGATGCCTGGAATCATGTTTTGGGCTACACTTGCTTCAACGATGTTACCGAACGAGAGTTGACCCGGCTTCAAGGCCAGCTCACCCGTGCCAAAGGGTTTGATACTTTCGCCTCATTCGGGCCTTGTATTGCCACTGGCCTAGATCCTTCCACCCTTATGGTTCGCACCTTTCTGAATGGGAAACTGGTCCAGGAAGATCGTACTTCAACTATGGTCTTTTCGATACCATTTCTAATCCACTATCTCTCCCAGTGCATGACCCTCTTGCCGGGAGACCTCATTGCTACCGGCACGCCCAAAGGGATCGGGCCGATGGAGGTAGGGGATGTGGTTGAAGTGAGTATCGAGGGGATTGGCATCCTGCGAAATCCGGTGAAGGCAATCGCTTCCTGAGGGAAGCGGCTGGGATTCGATAGCGCCAGGGCTTCAGAAATAACCTGCAGGGGCGCGTCGACTCCGATCGAAAAGAAGATCCCGGTCTTAGAAGAAAGGGCCGCGCAGGACCTAAGCTTACCCATTCGAGGGCTGGCACAGTTTAAAGGGGAATATTCCCGTGCCGCTTGGGATGGCGAATTTCTCGCTTTCCTTCCAGAGATTCCAGCACGCTGATCAGCCTCCCTCTTGTTTCTCCGGGCTCGATGATGTCATCCACCAGCTCGCCGTAGACCATGGGGTACGGGTTGGCGGCCTCTCTCAGTTCTCTGATCTTCTCCCGCCTAAATTTCTCCGGATCGCCGCCCCTTAAGATCTCCCTCCCGTAGATCACCTCGGCCACCGCTTCTGCGCCCATGATCGCCGACTCCCCCGTCGGCCAGCAATAGATGTGATCCATTCCGATGTCTTTGTCGATTCCCATGGCCGGCTTCGCTCCCCCGTATGCCTTGCGAATCAAGACCGAAATTTTGGGGACCACGGATTCGGCGATGGCATATAGAACTTTCGCACCGTGCCTCAGGATCCCTCCGTGTTCCTGTTGGGAACCCGGCAGGAATCCCGTGGTGTCCACCAGAAAGATCAAAGGAATATTGAAGGCGTCGCAGAACCGGATGAACCGGGCCTCCTTGTCCGAGGAATCGATGGTCAAGGAGCCGGCTAGAAACAGGGGTTGATTGGCAATGAGGCCGATGGAGAATCCGCCCAAACGGCCGAAGCCGGTGATGATGTTTCGGGCGAATTCCGCTTTCGTCTCCAAAAAGATTCCCTTATCCAAAAGACGGACGATAATCTTTTTCATGTCATAGCTCTTCCGGGGGTCCGTGGGAATTAAATCGCCGATCTTATCATCGAATCGTTCCGAATCCTCCCCGGTCTGAATTCTCGGAGGCATTTCCCGGCAATTCGAAGGAAGATAGCTGAGGAGCGCCCGAATTTGCTGAAAGCATTCCTCCTCACTGCTGACTCGCATATCCGCCAGGCCCGAGAGCTGGCTATGGACCCTCGCCCCGCCGAGATCTTCCATGGTAATATCTTCCCCCAGAACCTCTTTCACCGCCACCGGCCCGGTGGCAAAAGTGTAGCTCCTTTGATCAACCATCAGGACAAAATCGGTGAGAGCCATGGCGTAGCCGGCATTGCCCGCTCCCGGCCCCAGCATGGCGGAGATTTGAGGCACAATTCCGGACGCCTGGGTGCAGCGGAAAAAGATGGACGAACGGGCAACGGGAAGGGGCCTATTCTCCGAATCCAGCCTTCCGCCTCCCGAGTGCCAAAAACCCACCAGGGGTACACCGACCTTGACCGCCATTTCCATGATGCCCGTGATCTTGCTGCGATGGATGGGGCCGGTTGTCCCGGCATGAACCGTATAATCCTGGGCATAGATACATACTTTCCGGCCGTCGATTTTTCCGTACCCCACCACGACTCCGTCTCCATACAAATTCTTTTTGCTGTCAGCGGGAAGGGCGGCGAGCATATTCATTTCAATAAAGGAGGAAGGGTCTACCAGGCGGGAGACCCTTTCCCGAGCGGTCAGGCGCCCCCCTTCGTGTTGTTTTTCAACACTCCTGGGGCCCCCGCCCAGCGCGGCTTTTTCTTTTTTATCCCTAAGCTCTTGGATGAGTTTCTTTTGTTCCTCGTTCATTGGGCATCCGCCTTCCTTTCCCTCCGGGGTTTCCCCCGAAGAAGATCGCAGTCAGGATCTCGGGTGGAGCTGGAGGCTTGAAAAACCGTGAACCGCTCAAAGGGAATTATAAAAGGGCGCTACCGAAGGGTGGTCCTCCTTCGGCTGGCTGGCCCAAGCATCCCGGAAATTTTAGACTATGCGATTTCTCCGCCATACCGGGGTGTTCCCTGAAACAAATCGAAGGGATTTCCCAGCTGCGATCCAGTCTTGCCATGATCAAGCATTGGGGGCATTCCCCTTTGAGAGCCGCCCCCCCCGGATTCGCCCGACGGCAACGTCGCTCTCTTTTTGGCTACATCATAACAAAGAATATCGCTGTTCTTGAAGGTGAAGGTTTAACAATTATCCATACCTTCCTATAATTCATGGTCTCGTAAAAAGTCCATCTGCGGCGTTGCGCCGTAACCCTTAATTATTGGCGCCTTGCATGGCGGAGGCGAGCCGGCGAAAACCCTGGCGAATAAATTTGATCCCGAAAAGACGCTTATTCCAGCAATATACCACGGACTCCCAAATCGGACCTCTTTTACGGCGGGATAGGAACCCGCTATGCTTTCCGGATCCGGCAGGGCAGATTACTGATGTTCGGGGTCCCGAATTCCTTCCCCAATTTCCCGATCGAGGTCAGCATGTTGAAGTTGGATTTCCGCCACTCGTACTGGGTCTCCGGAGGGCCTTCGGGAAACCACCAGCCAAGGGCGGCACTGACCACGCGAGGGTGGATAATATCGGTGACCCGGGCCCGCTGGGTGATAGCCCCGTATTTCGTTTCGATGATCACTTCATCTCCCTCGCCGATCCCATACATTGCTGCGGTATCGGGATGAATCTCCACGAGCGGGTGCGGCCTCTTCTCGCGCAGCTTTCCAACCCACCGATAGGATGACAATAGATAATAACGGCTCTTGGCGCTGATGACGAGCAGGGGATACTCGGGGTCTTCGGGTTCCGGGAATCCCGTGAACTCCGGCAGAGGCTTCAGACGGAATTTCTCAGCAGTACTCAGCCGCAGTTCCACCTTGCCGGTGGGCGTGGGGAAACCCTTCGCTTCGTAGGACCGGGTGCCGGCAGGGCCTTTCAGGTATCCCTTCTCGACGAATTCCCGGAAGGTGAGTCCAGCCGGTTTGACAAGATCTTCCAAAAACGCCTCGTGATCTTCGTGCCACAGCTCCGGAGAAGACACCCTCCTGCCCAGTTCGTTCATGATCTTCATATCGGGCCAGCACTCCCCGGGCGGATCGACGACTTTTGGGCGGGCAAGGATCATCCCGTGGCCGATGCCATAATGGCCGATGTCGTTCATCTCATATTGATGGGCCACAGGGAAGACAATGTCAGCCATGGCGGCGGTGGGGGTCATGAAAATCTCTGCAATGGCCACGAAATCGAGGCGTTGAAACGCCTCATAGGTGACCTTGCTATCGGCCCAGGCAATCATCGGGTTCGTGCACATCCCATAGTAGCCGTGCACGGGATAGGGCTTGCCTTCCAAGACGGCCTTACGGAAGAAGGCCGAAGGGATGGTCATCAGCCTCGGGATGACGTGATGATAGGCGCCGATCATCTCCGTACGTTTGTCGGGAATGAGATCGGCACGGACAAACTGTGCAAGCCCCATGATCTTCGGGTCCCGGGCATTACCGTTTCCCCCGGGGACATCGAGATTGCCGCTGATTCCCATNNTGCAGGGCCGCAGGTTTCGCTTCGGCATACATCCGAGCCGCCTTGCGGATCGCCTCCGCGGGAACCCAGGTGATCTCCGCGACCCTCTCGGGAGCGTACTGTTTTATATGCTGCGATAGCTCGTTGAAACCGTACGTATATTTCTCCACGAAGGCCTTGTCATAAAGACCCTCCTCGCAGATCACCTGGATAATCGCCAAGGCCAGCGCCTGAGTCGTGCCTGGGCGCAATTGCAACCAAAGGTCGGCTTGTTGAGCCAGCTCGGTTCTTCGGGGGTCCACAACGATCAATTTGGCGCCGGCCTTTAATTGGGCGGTCACTTGGCTAAAGATCTGTCCCTCTTCACTGGTGGAGGCAAGATTGCTGCCCCAGAAAAACATTAGTTTTGTAGGATGGTGGAAGTCGGCGACGGGATAGAAGCCGCAGGTGTGAAGGCCGGTGATCTCCCTTCCGGCATGGCAGACGTCCTGGATGGCGATGACATTCGGCGAACCGAAGATATTGGCAAGGCGGATCAACACGAAATGTTCCAGCCCCTTAGGCATACCGACCCCGAACCCTACGGCGCGCGCACCATACTTTTCCCTGATCCGCAGGAGGTTTTGGGCCGTTTCGTCCAGGGCCTGCTCCCAGGAGATGCGCTGCCATTTTCCCTCCCCCCGTTGTCCTGCCCTCTTCAGGGGATGCCGGAGGCGGTCCGGGTGCACGAGGCGGTCCGCCGACACTCTTCCCTTGAAACAGGTGTAACCCTTGTTCAAATACCCCTCCGGGTCGCCTTTCACCTGAACGATCTCGTTCCCTTTGACCCCTACCAGCAGGCTGCAGCCGCCATGGTCCATGCGGGCGCAGTGTGTTTTCACCCAGCGGATCTCTTCGGGCATCATTTTACTCCTTTCGCCCCTTGGCCTAACATTTTTAACTTGGCTTTTTATCCGTATATTACCGCTGATGTCAGAAAAGGGTAAAGAGCTATTCCGTAAAAACGGAAGCATTTGAAAAATTCATATGGCAGAAGAATTTTGATCCCGATTGATCATCTTTTCAGGTCTTCGAAGAGCCCGGGTTCCCTCTTCAGGTTCACACATTTAAGATTATGGGAATCTGGGTAACAATCCCCTGGAACCTGTTCAGGATCTCAATATATCGATTGAAATAGGTGCTGGCCGCCTCATTAATAATGATAAAACCTCCTGTGGAATCTGTCTCCAAGAGATTGCTGAATGTTTGGGGGTCTTTTGAGTTCGCCGAGATGGGATTGGTGCCTGCAGGTGCCCATAAAAACCGCGAATTCCGTGAGGCGATCGTCGATTTTTCTTCTTCCTTGGAGAGGATTTTCAGAGACATTCTCTTTGATCCGCAAACCTCCGNNCATGACCATCGCTTCCATCACCTTTATCAGGAACAAACTGGTAGCTTTTGGAACGGCGGTTTCCATCCTTCACCTCTGATTGAATCGGGTCTTACCCGGGCGAAAACTTCAGTAATGAATCAGGGGAGAATCCGCTTGTTACCATCGAATGAGCTCGCGGGGAAACCGGTTCAGAATCTCATAGCTATTTTCCGTCACCAGCACCATGTCGCCGATGGCCCCGGCGGCTTCATTCGGTAGGAATATATTAGGATGGAGCTCCAGAAGCATCCCCGGCTGAATCGGGATCGATGGCCCCTCTTTTCTATCTCCGCCTTTCCCCTCTTTGCCCAACTCATAGGGAAAACGAAAGATCTCGGTCAAAATGGGATCCGAGTAATCGAGGCCGATGCCATGGCCGGTCCTCAACCAAAACCAGTCCGGGTCGATTCTATTAGGATAGTATTTTGCCAGCACCCTGGCCGATGCCTTCCATACCTCGCTCAAATCGGTCCCGGGCTTTAGGCTTTCCAGCGCGGCTTCCTCCATCTCCAAGGCGATATCGAAGGCCTTCCGTTGGGCCGGATTCGGATCTCCGATCGTACCGACGCGTATGGCGTGTCCCCAGTGGCCCTCATAGGACAGGAAAACAGCCAGCAGGACTTGATCCCCCTTCTGGGGAACGCGGAAGTTTTCCCGCTTATAGTAACGGGCGCGGTCGATCACGGGGGCGATCGTAAGGAATGTCGATGCATGTTCGCACCCTGCGTACCTGGCCGTATGCTCAATATCAGCTTGGAGCTGGTAGGCCTTTTTCCCCCTGCGGACCTCCCGGGTAAAGGTCTGGAACATCTCATCGCTGATCTCCGCGGCATGGCGGTGGAGGGTGATCGCAAGGGAATCCTTTACGATCCTGATTTTATCGAGAAGGCCATTGGCCTGAACCAGAGTGAAACCGGGCAATCCCTGGGTTATGGCTTCATAAACAGGTACCGGTGTTTCCACCCGCCCAATATATCCGACCTGGTCACCCGCGGATAGGCCCGGTTGCAGGATGGAAACCACCGCCTGGCCCAGTCGTTCCGGGGGAGCGAGCCGGATATCCTTGAACCAAAGCACCTCTTTGGCGAAGAGTTGAAAGGCGGGATTCGAAACGAAGAGAATCGGTTCCTCTCCGGGGGTGAGGACGAGAGTGGAGAATCCGTTCCGGGAGTCCCAATCCAATAAGTAGCGCAGGTAACCGTGGGTTCGGCTCGCGGTGCCCAGGCTGCTTCCCGTGGAATAGACCACGAGGGCCTTCCAACCTTCGGCGATGAGTTTTGCCTCCACATCTTTAATTCGTTCCTTCAGCACAGAATTCGGAATGGCCATAATGGAATCCTTTCGTTAGCAGTTTTTACGTATACAAAATGGTTAGGTAGTTTTTTGCTTCAGATTTTTATCAAGTTCGAGCTCATAAAAGAGAATTGCTTTAATAACCATCCTTTGTGGAATAGAAATTCCCTTCAGGTTTATGCATGGCCACCGTTTAAAAATTCCTTCGCGTGACATCTTCCAGAAGGTGATAGGTTAGGTTGCTGATTTCATTAGAACCAGACATGTCGCGCGCTAAACATCTGCGACGGGGGTCCGGCGCTCCCGCCGGAAATCAAGGACTGAATATTTAGTTCCCAGAGTCGTTCCAAACGCTGCCAGGGGCCTAAGGGGGTGAGGGAAACTTCCTCGCCTCAAACCACCTTCCGTTTTCCCCAGTAAAAAGAAGGGGGTTGGTGCATGGCCTGAAACTTTCGTTCCAAGAAAAAAAGCTAAAATCAGTTATCACCATTTTTAAACAGAGAAAAGGGATTGCAGAGGGAAGGATCTGAATCAACGCTGGGAATCTGAAGGTTGGGAATAATATAACGCTGCTCCTCGTTGCAGGAAGGTTCAAAACCAACGTGCTTTCCGTGCTTGAAGAGTTATTGGCTTTAGTGAAGAATGAAATCGTGACCAAGGAAGAAGTCCGGTAGCCACTTTTCCATATTCAAAAAAATTTTGTGGCCAGGGACGCGAACTAATTACCGGGAACAGCATCCTCCCGGCGTGTCGCATGAATTGGGTGACCCGCAACAGCTTCCGGAACCTTTTTCGGCAAATCTCTCTGAAGAGGCGCTGGAAGTGTTGTGAGCCGACATCAGTTTCGTGAGGTCTGCACTCCCACAATGCAGGCAATGCAATTGCTCCTGCTTGCCAAGGATTAGAAACTCATTCGTTTGCCCGCATTTCTGGCAACGGTATTCGAAAATCGGCATATCTTCTCCTTCCATATGTTCTTTCAGACTTTCTCGTGGGCCTTGAGAGGAAGGCGATGGTACCGTCGCTTCCTATCAAGGCATCAGTATTATCCTCAGAATTGGTTTTCTCTATTGGTAGATTGGTTTTTATTGCTCTTCAATATCCTGTTAATGCCCGCACCCTCCCTCATGAGCTCGACAAGAATGATCCATTGCAAGCTCCTGAAGCTTTTTGTCTCTCAACAACTCAAGGTTGTCTTTAACGGTCCGAGTCCCTGCCTCATATACTTTTACCCCCATGGCGTTTAGTTTCATCAAAGCGCCTCCTCCTATTCCTCCGACGACCAGGGCATCAACTTTTTGTCCGCCCAGAGCCATGACCGGGTTGCAGGCACCATGGACGTGATGGAGGTCTCTGTTGTCTACCCGTTGTACTCCCTTTTCCTCGGTGTCGACCACAATAAAAACCGGGGCTGAGCCAAAATGATTATAAACCTGGCTTTCAATTCCTTCATCCTTTTGAACCGGGAAACAAACCTTCATGCCATTCTCCTTTCGCATTGATAAGACTCGCTAGTCTTAGAGCCTTTTTCCACTAATTTCAGGCATAAATGTATTATAAGCATATGCTCATAATCTGTCAAGCGAATTGTCGAAAATGTTTAATAGAAGGCTGGCGATTCAGAAGTCCAGAGAGGCGACCCTACTATCGGGGGTTTCTTTTTTGTTCAAATTTTGAAAGACGATTCCCACCATCTTATCATTTTTTTCTTTCTCTCTCTTCAATGACCTCGAATAAGAGCCTCACAGTCTTGCTACATAGAAGGGCGCATTCTTGCTTTCCACCCCGATCGACCCACGCCTTTCTCTCTTTGGGGACGTCCAAGTCAGCACGGATAATTTCCGGACAAAATCGACTACCAAAAGCTTTCTCGAATTCCTTGTAGAATTGCTTCCCAGGTTGAACCGACTCCACCAGAGCTTCTTGGCTGCTCAAGGCTTCACCTTCGGCCCCATAAAGCATTCCGAGGGTCAGTACTCCCGCTTGGAGAGCGCCGCATAATGAACGAACCCGGCTACCGCCGGCCATCGGACCGACCGCCTTGATCATCAAGTCATCTACCATTCCCAATCTTTCCTGCATGACCTGCAGAACAGTCTGCGATCAGGCCCGTCTTTTGTCACTATTCAATAGATTGTAGGCTTCTTCCGCTGCTTCATTGACCATCTTTTGCCATTCTTTGGGCTGATCTACTTTTACACGCACCGACTTCATAGTTTTGCCTCCTTCGAAGCGTTTTCGAGTATCATCCTAGCATACTTGATTCTGAAATATTCGAGGAAACTCCCGCTTTATTTCCCTCTGTATGAGATCCCTTGAATGAATCTGTTGAATGAACCCAGATTTCCCATATGAAGATGCCATTTTAATATATGAATCATGCTGATACCTTTGTAAAATAAGGGGGAATGGGATTTTGGCGGGGGAGGCAGAAAAAGAGTTAGGGGCCTGCTCCTCGGGGATTGCCAAGCACCTCCAAAATATTGA
>PMCE01000534.1:6382-6506 GCA_003154025.1 Syntrophaceae bacterium | reverse complement strand
AGGTGGCCAGGATCGTGGGGTTCCCCACTTCATCGATCGCTTCCACGGCAACATCCAGGATGGAACGGCCTCGATTTTCGGGAAGGTGATAGTGGCGGACCATGTTCTCCACCACCACGATGGC
>PMCE01000534.1:1140-6255 GCA_003154025.1 Syntrophaceae bacterium | reverse complement strand
GTGACCTGAACGTCCGCGGGGATAAATCCGCCTTTCAGCCCGTTGACCTTCTGGATGACCCGGTTGGCAATCTGGATGGCATTGATCCCCTTCCGTTTGGCCACCGAAATCGTTACAGCGTTCTTGATTCCCGGGGAGTGGGCCTGAATCTTTTTCATCCCCGCAGCCGGCCCGGTTCCGAAAAAGGCATAATCCGCCGCTTCCTCAGGCCCGTCTTCTACCCTGGAAACGTCGTGCAGGTAAACCGGCCGCTGGTTGAACACCCCCACCACTACCCGCCCCACCTCTTCCGCACTGGCCAGAAACCCGCCGGTCTCCACCCAGAATTCCCGGTTTTTCGAGGAAAAACTTCCCGCCTGTAACTGCGAGTTGGACTGGGTCAGCATGGGAACGATGGCCGCCGGGACGAGGTGGTAGGCCGACATTCGGTTTTCATCCAGGATTACCCGGATCTGCCTCCGCTGGCCGCCGATGAGCTTCACCTCCGATACATCGGGGACCTCTTTGATCTGATCATGGATCTGAGCCGCGATTCGCCGGAGCATGAAAGGGCTTTGATTTTCGCTCCAGAGGGTGAGAGCCAGAATGGGTACATCATCGATGGATCGGGGTTTGATCAGGGGAGGCTGGGCTCCGGGAGGAATCAGGTCAAAGTTGGCGAACATCTTCTGGTTGAGGCGGACAATCGATTTCTCTTCATCCTCCCCCACATAGAACCGGACGATGGCCATCGATTGTCCGGGCGAAGACGTGGAATAGATGTACTCGACTCCGGGAATCTCCCAGAGCAGCTTCTCNNTTCTCCATCGGCTTGGTGACTCGTTCTTCCACTTCCTTCGCCGATGCTCCGGGCATTTGGACGAAGACGTCGATCATGGGTACGATGATTTGCGGCTCTTCTTCCCGGGGGAGCATGAAGACTGCACCGATTCCCAGCAGGATCGAAGCAATAATGATGAGGGGAGTCAGCTTGGATTTGATGAAGGCGTGAGCCAGTCTACCCGCCAAACCAGGTTTTTCGCTTTTCATAAGCATCCCTAAATCACCACAAGAGTGCTGGGTAATCCTTCCGCGGTCCTGGGTCTCGAGACCTGACTCTTTAACTCATCGCTCAGGTCCGCCTACTCAGCCCTATTCCTGTATGAAGTTTCCGTCCCTCACCTTTTCCATACCTTCCACGATGATCCGGTCTCCATCGTTAAGGCCCGATAGGACCTCCACCCGGTCACCGAAGGTTTTCCCCGTTCTGATCATCCTCATATAGGCCCTGCCCTTCGGATCGACCACAAAAACCTGCAAGAGCTGCCCCTGCTCCACGATTGCCCTTTGGGGAATGGTGATCCCTTGCTTCTGCCCGATCGGAAACCGGGCCTTCCCGAAGAGTCCGGAACGGAGGATCGGAACGGCTCCTTCCTTCCCCGCATTCTCGGGGAGTTCGATTTTTACGACCGAGCTTCGGCTACCCGGATCTGAGCCCGGTTGAATCTCCCCCACCCTCCCCACCACCTCCTGGATTCCCAGGGCATCGATGGCCACCCGAACGGGTTCACCCAAATGGATTCTGCCAAGCATGGCCTCTTCCACGTTCGCTTCCAGACGGTAGCGCGTATGATCTTCGATGGTGAGAAGCGGTGTCCCCGGAGAAGCCAGGACGCCCACTTCAGCCTGCCTGATGGTCACCACGCCGCGAAGGGGAGAGCGTATGCGGCCATAATCCACCAGGATCTGCACTTGGGCGACATCGGATCTGGCCTGGTCGATCCTGGCCAGGGCCTGTTCCTTCCTGGCCTGAACGGACTGGAGCATCTCCTTGGCCCGGTCCTTTTCGGCCGTTTTGGTTCGATACCGGGCCTGAGCTTCATCAAATTCCTGCTGGCTCACGGATTTTCTCTCCAGCAGCGCCTGGTACCGGTTGAAGGTCGAGGCGGCCAGGGCCTGATCCGCTTCAGCGGCTACTTTCGCCGACTCATACGCCCTGGCCGTTCCTTCGGCTTCCTGGAGCATTTCCTGGGCCTCCCTCAATCCGGCCTGGACTTTCTTCAACTGGACCGCGGCCTCCCGGTTGTCGATCTCCATGAGCAGCTGCCCCGGCTCAACCCGGTCGCCCTCCCGCACATGGATGGCCATGATGTATCCCGCCACCTTCGAGGAAAGGACCGAGGTCGTCTTCGATCGTACCGTGGCCACTGCTTCGTAGAAGTCTTCCCGGGAGGATAAACGCACCGTCTCAACTTTTACCCCGGAAACGGTCGGGACCTTCTCCGGCCCCGCTTCNNGGCTATTTTCCTTTTCATTTTCATCCTCATACGATTGGGACGCAGATTTACGCCGATCCACGCGGCCCAACCAAAGTGCTTGCCCCAGGCTCGAATTTTCCTATTTATCGAAGATCCTGAATATCCCTGTTGATTCGCCCCTTGTTGAATATTTCCGGCCTCAGATCAAAAAGCACGGAATGATGACCATGGACTGTTCATCTTGCCCATTTGACCCGAGGAATCCGTGTTCCTCTGGGTCCCCAAAGTTCTTCAGGAAGCAAAGGGCGTCACGTCGGTCAACTTCCCGATGGTAATCAGGACCCGGGCATAACCTATATAGTAGTCATACCGGGAAGAGACCAGATTCAACCGGGTACGCAGGAAAGCGGTCTCGGCCCGGAGAACTTCGGTGATCGTGGTCAGCCCTTCTCGGTACCGATCCTGGACGATGCGCAGGGCTTCCTCTGCCTGGGCGACGATCTGCGCGGCCACCTGCATGCGTCCTCTGGCGGATAGATACTCCTGATAAGCATGGATCACCTCCATCTGGATCTGCCTGGCCAGATGTTCTTGTTCCGCAGCGGCTGCGGATTGGGCCGCCCGCGCCTTGTCCAGCCTGCCGTTCCGGCTAAGGTCGAAAACATTAAATGTCAGGCCGGCGCCGACGGCGTAATCTGAACTCCCGCTGCTTAAGTCTCTTCCACTCATACCATAGGTGGAAAATACATCCACCCTTGGCAGGTAATTCCCTTTGGCCCCCCGGACGCCCTCTTCGGTCGACCGAATGGATGACCCGGCTCGGGCATAATCCGGCCTGCTCTGCAAGGCCTGGCGGATCAAATCATCGCTTTCCGCCAGCGGAAAATGCTTTTCCGCCAGATGGCCGGATATATTCTGCGAAGTTTGAATCGGGACTCCCAAGGCCGTATTCAAGAAGGCTTGGGCCGTAACCAGGTCCCCGGCAGCCTGGACCTGCTGCTGCTGGAATTCGGCCAGTTGCACTTCGGCGGACAAAAGGTCCGACTGGACGACCAGGCCGGTGTTTAAACGGTCGGCAATTCGTTTCCGGTCGGACTCGGCCATGCTCACCGCTTCTTCGGTCACTTCTTTCCGCTGCCGGGCCAGGAGGACCCCGTAATAGGCACGAATGACTTCGAAGCGGATTTGCTGCTTGACCATCTCCTTCTGCAGATCCGCCTGTTCCTGCCCGATTTTGGCCTGCGCAATCTGCGAACTGGTCTGCATTTGATCGAAGATCGACCATTTCAGATTGAGAGCCGTGCGGAAGTTGTTGATCGGGTCCGGGTTGTTTAACGAATTGATCTCAAAATTCTGAGGGGCAAACCGGCTCTGCTCCAGGAGCGACCCGAAGACAAAGACCGGGTTGGTGCTCCGGGTGAAAGTCTCGCTGAACTGTAGGAGGGGCCATATTCGGGCCTTGGATTCGCGAACCTGGGCATCCATCATCTCCCGTCCGGAGAGCGTAGCCTTCACCCGAGGACTGTTCTGCAGGGCCAGTTGGACGGCCATGGGAAGCGTCAGCCCTTCTTCCCCCGCGGGCTTTCCGCCCTCAGGGGAAGAGATTTCCGCCTGGCCGGGGCCCCCGTCATTTTGCCCTGCTTCAACGGACAGAGAGCTGAAAATGAAAACGGTCAGCAGGATTTTTGCGGTTAATCGGTAACGATTCATTACGTCCCTCCTGCTAAATAATATCAAATACCCGGGAATATTAGGCCGGATCCTTCTCGGAAATACTTTGGTTCTTAGANNCCCGTCCCTCCCTCTCCATCAGGAAAAGGAGGTGGGTTCAGGAAGCCCAAAAGTTGTCGGACGGTAAAGAAATCAGGAAATGCACTTCGAAGGCCCAAGTCATGTAGATCCCCCGGCGAGCAAGGTTTCCGAAAAGGGGAAGAAATGCTTTCTGGGTACCCTTTCAGCCGATAATTCCATATTAAAATAGATTGCCGTAGGCCGTAAACCATCTTTTTAAAGATTGGAAACATCTGCCTCGATCCCGGCAGGAGAGCGCATCGAGGTTTCGATCCAAGGAGTCGCCCGGAAAATCCTTGACCGGCGGATAAGCAATCCTAGCCATCCATGAGAACATGGCTGAGGTCTCGGGTTTAAAACATTCGTCGGCGTGGGGTCTCCGCCTCGGAATCGTCAATCGGAACCCGGATCGGGCGGGTTTAACACGGCGGATTAGTACCGGAACATATTGGTAGACGGCTCTCTTCCAAGGACCTTAAGAATTTTGGCCAATAGGCAGAAACGCGTGAAAGCCGATTGAAACAGGTTCACTCCTACGAAGGCCGTGAAAAGAAGCCAGTAAGGGGAGTGGATTTGGGCCAAAGTTAGGCTGATCAGGATAAAGCTCCCGGCAAAAGCCAAAACCATGCGCTCAATAGACATTTTTCTTCCCCCCTCTCATTAAGACTCCGCCAGCCCAATGATCCTGGGGACGGGTCTTTGTACCCAGCGATACCCCTGAAAAGATTAAACAGTCAAACTCTTTGCCCCGTTCTAATATCAGCGCTTTCATGAGAACCCAGGTGGGCCTGTTCAACACCGCCTCGAGCGCTGGCCCCGATATCAAGAAAGCCCTCAATTCTCGACAACGACGTGGAGCGTGTAACGAGGGCCGCCCTGAAGCTGCGCATCGATCTCGGTAGACCCGGACACCGAGCCCCCCGTGACATAAAAGCGCACAATTCCTAAGCGGGCAAAGCCCGGACCGAACGGCTGCGGCTTGAACGTGACGGGGACGCCACGTTGTGTAATCGTTCCGATCGCTACTCCATCGCTCAGGATCTCCAGTGTTCCCCCGGTGGCGGGACGGAGCATGATGAAGGAACGG
>PMCE01000534.1:0-1002 GCA_003154025.1 Syntrophaceae bacterium | reverse complement strand
CGCGGATCCTTGGGGTCCAGTCCCACAGTAAAGGTTGCAGGTATAGCCCCTTGGGACCACCCGTAGAGGAGGACCGCTTGCGGATGAGAACTGGGTTGTGGCGTAAAGGCCGACGGGAAGGTGAACCGGAAGGTCGAGCCGGCCGGCAAGGCCATGCCCGATACGGCCGGGTTGGAGGAGATATCGAAAACGACCCAAACCTCGAAGGGGTGTCCGGCTGCAAGTCCGTCGCTCGTCATTACCTGGTACTCGATAGTCGCCCCGGGTAGGCTCGCCTCACCAATCGCCGGGAAAACCGCCAAGGCTAGCGCGACGATGACGACTAAAATCAGGGCCCCTCTGGCCCTCAAGGACTCTAACCAGCGACTTCCAGACGGGAACGTTGACCGATTCATTCGTACCCCTGCACTTTCAATCATTTTAGGTCTCTCCTCTTTAAATTTCCTCATATTTTCTATCAATTAACGCTTTAACCTTACATTTTCTCCATTTTTATCCAACCCACACCTAGAATATTAGGTGTTCGGAAAACCTTTAAGGTTCCGAAAATCCTTCCTTTTCTTAATATTTTTCAATTTTTGCAGGTGGAACTTCCCAGTTCAAAAGATTTAATCCAACCATTCTTTGAGTGATTGCGGCCTCGCATGCACCCACTCATAAACCCGTTCAAGAAGAAAAGTTTCTATATCGTCGATACGGGTTGCTTCTCNNCAGGGCGGTTTCTTTAATCCAAGAGATATTGTCCCTGCCATGCTAGAAACAGCCAAAGAGAATCTCGTGTTATCTAGAGAGAATAAGCCCGAGGAATTTTTCTCGGAAACCAATGCCTTTGGATTGAAAGAACTGAAAGGCAGCAGGAAATCTCCCCATTCTTACCACTTCGTGGGTTATTCCCCCTTCCCCCGCCTGAGGATGTTCGTAATGGCTTCTGAACCCGGGTAGAGGAACCGGAGTAGTAAAGAATGAAGAGGGATTTACTAATCAGTCCATAATAGTATAGAC
>PMCE01000570.1:11180-13353 GCA_003154025.1 Syntrophaceae bacterium | reverse complement strand
GTTCTCTTGGCTCTGCATGGAGTCTAATCCCTTTTTCCGTAGCCGTTGAGTCTTTTGAAAGGCCGTAAAGTCCCTCTTCGTCCCCCTGAAGCTGTGAAAAAAAGCAGGCAGCGGGAAATTGGAGGCCCGAGCATGCCCGGGGGAGCGTCAAATTCANNAGGCGCTGGTTGCTCCGTGGCCGGCGCGGTATTTAACCCACTGGAGCCGCAGAGAGAATCCTTTTTGTTCTTATAAAAATATTCTCAAGTTGCCGGCGTCGCTAGGCGGAAGTCGGGTAAATGCTTCGTGGTCCTCCATCTCCCGCCGGTTTTGGCGCCCTGAATTTCCCCCTCCCCCGGACAACGAGAGAGGCTTTTTTCTCCCTCAATTTAAATTTTTTTTGCCAGCTTTCCTTTCCAAGGGGGGAAAGCGAAATCCCCAAAGCTCTCCTCCCTTTGGAAATGGGAGGACGGGAGGGATTTCTGGGAAGGCCTTTTCAAAACGCAAGGGGTTACCTTTTTCCCATCCTGCCTTTCAATGCGAAAATAAGGCCGACTGATTGACCGGCCTAAAAAGGTTCGCCCCGGAGGCCGTAAAAGATCACGTAGATGAAAAACCAGACCCCAATACCGATGAAGAGGAAGAACAGCAGAGGGGGGATCGGATGGGTTCCGATACTCAGGCCCCCCGGGTATTCATGCTCTTCCTCGGCCGACTTCGGCCCCTCCTTCCAGGAATAAGAGTAGCTCCTGAAGCCAAGATAGATGAGGAGGAGAGAAGCCGCCCCGAGAAAGACGGTCAGGATCAGGTATTGGAAGTCCAGGACGTCAAAAAACCGCATCTTTCCTATCTCCCTTATGGATGGCGGCTCAGGGCCAGAAAGAGAGTGAAGGCCAGGACCAAACACCCCAGGCCCAGAATTCCGAAGAGGAGGTATACCTCCGGACTGACCTTGGACGGATCTTTCAAACCGGGGCTCAGGCACTGATCCCGGAGGGGAAGATACCGGGCCCGGGTCTGGTCCGAAAACTGTCCGCTCTTCAACCCCCAGAAGAATGCGGCCAGGCTTACCCACAGGCTGGCAAGCACCAAAAAGACCCAGGGCAGGTAATACATAACTTCATTTCTCCTCGGCCGGCGGCTCATAGGCGGCGGCGATGCCCTTGGGTTCTGCCCCGGCATCGGTCTCGCCGATGAAAGTCACGGCCACGTAGCTTCCCACATCCCAGATCTTTTCCGATTGGAGCTCCCGTTTGAAGTAAGGCATGGCCGTGCCGGTAATCCCGTTCATGATCTGGTAGTAGAGGATTCCGCCCGAAACCCCTCTGCCCTTCAAAAGGGTGAAGTTGAGNNTTCAACCCCGCCTCCGTGGTGGGGTAGGGGTTGGGCAGCTTGGTCCAGGGCTCGGGGACGTGCGAGTGGAGCCACTCCACGTTCTTGTCCGGCCCGCCTTGGTAAGCTTCGACGGTCTTCATCTTCCAGGTTTTCTGACGCTGAACACGGAAGTCGGCATCCTTGAAACCCAGCCCCTGCTTGTAAGCGATGAGCGCCTCGATCTTCTCCCTCCCCAGGAATTCGAAGGAGGGCATGACCGACTCCGGCCGGGTATGCCGGGGGTTGTTATAATGGGCCAGGTGCCAGTCATCGGGGTGTTCGCCCCCCTCCTGGGAGAGGTCCGGACCGGTTCGCTCGGAACCGAGCAGATGGGGCTGCTCCCGGATGTAATCCCCGGCCTGGGCGATGCGCTCCGCGCCGAGATCCCAGTCCAGGTTGCGAATGAATTGGGTGTGGCAGTAGGTGCAGCCGTTGGCGATGTAGATCTTCCGACCCTCTTCTTCCAGGGAGGTGCGGGGGCGGTGGATGTCCGAGGGCTTTTCGGTCGAGGTTGCCCAGGGAAGGATCACGGCCACGCAGAGGATGGCGGCGAAGATCATCAGGCTTCCGCCCAGGAGCAGGCGCAGATTCATATTCATAGGGGAGGTTCCTCGCTCGTCCGGGACCCGTACAAGCTTCTCACGATATTATAAAAGCCGATCACCGCCCCGCCGATGATGAGAATGCCCAAGGCGGCGCGGAGGACAAAGTACAGGTAGATCTGCGGCAGGACGACATAGACCACCTGCCCGTTCAGCCAGCCGCTCCCCTGGATGAGGCCGGCGATGGTGAGGACGATGAAAAAACCCGAAAGCCCGAT
>PMCE01000570.1:0-11102 GCA_003154025.1 Syntrophaceae bacterium | reverse complement strand
ACGGGAATGAGCATGCCGATGCTGCCGGTGATGGCGACGATCTTCAGCCACGTGGGCGCCGGAGTCTGGAGGAGGTGATGGGTACCGATGTGGGGGTAGAACATGAGGATCGACCAGAAACCGACGAGGGACAGGGCGTGGCTGAAGAGGGGGGCCCGGCTCACGATGGGGATGACATAATAGGCCACGGCTACCGCCAGCGGGGTGAGGAAGAGCCCCACGATCCCGTGTCCGTAGAACCAGGCCAGGATGGCGTCGGGCATGCCGGTGATGGCCCCGGTGGAAGGGTTCCACATGGCGTTGCCGAAAAAGTAGATGAATGAGGTGAAGACCAGGGCGGCGAAGGCATACCACACCGAGACGTAGAGGAGCTTCTCCTGCCGGAGGAGAACGGTTCGGAGAAGGTTATAAAAAATCATTGCCAGAGACAGGAGGACCAGGATATCCACCGGCCAGATCCACTCGGCATATTCCCGGCTCTGGGTATACCCCAGGGAGAGGGTGATGGAGCCGGAGGCCATGGCCAGGTTATAGACCCAGAGAGTAGCCCGCCCCAGCTTTTCGCTGTACAGGGGGGCCCGGACCAGGGATGGGACGGAGTAGTGGACCCCCCCCAGGAGGGCGGCGCCCACGAAACCGAAGATCATCAGGTTGGTGTGGATGGGGCGGATCCTTCCGAAGACGAGCCAGGGAATCCCCTGCAGGAAGTCGGGCGCCACCAGGGAAATGGCCCCCGTAAACCCGGCCAGCGTGGCCACGATGAACCAGGAGGCCGAGGTGAGGAAGAAGCCCCGCACGGTAGAATGAGTGCTTGGGTTAGATGAGTTCAAAGAAGAAACCTCTTAAAAGTGCCTCGAGAAAGTGCCTCAAGTAAAGGGAAAAAATATACCTCTGGAATTCAGTGATCATAGGTTTATTTGAAATTCTTAGCAATAGAGGTAAAAATAGCCAGCAGTTCATTACACTCTTCCTTTTCTTCCTTCATTTGCTCGGGCGAGAGCCAATTGGCCTGGGATATGATTTCCAGCCAATATTGGGTTTCGCTGGCTTCGCTTTCACATATTTTGATCTTGCTTCTGAAATCAGCTTTGCTCCGGGACCGATTCGCCTCGCGATAGTTGGCCCCTATGGAGCAAGAAGCTTTGATCAATTGCTCTCTTATTATTCTTCCCTCGGGGGTATTGGGCAATTTAGCCGCCAATCGAATCAGGAGAACCGCAAAATCTCGCGTCCTGGTTTCAAGCTTTATAGTAAACTCCACGTTATCCATTGATCCCCCAGCTTTTTAAGACGGGTTGTTCAACTTAAGGCACTTGAGCGCACTTAAGGCACTTCATCTGTGACATGCCAGCCAGCAGTCCACCTGCGCTCCCCTTTTCCGGTGGCATTCCAGGCAGAAGCCCATCTTGAATTTGACCGGGAGGAGCCGGTCTAGCGTCTTCACCGCCCCATGGCATTCGGTGCAGTCGAGCTTGGCCCACTTGATATGGGGGATATGGTTGAAGAAGACGAAGTCCGGAACCCAGTAAATACGGACCCAGGGCACCGGCTCGCCCTCATCGTAATGTTTCTTCTCTTTGACGATCTGCGGATGATTGGGAATGATGTATTCATGACAGTAGAAGCATTTCTCCAGCGGGGGAATCCCTGCGTTGGGGGAGCGCTCCACGCCGGGATGGCAGAACCGGCAGGGGATCTCCTTCACTCCCGCATGGACCCGATGGCTGAAATAGATGGGCTGCTGGGGGCCGATGTTCCGCTCCGGATAGAAATAATAAAAGTAGGCCATGGCGGCCAGGAGGAGACCCAGAATCCCCACCCAAACGTACCCGCGCTTTGGCTCTATCTTACGCTCTTGCATCGGCTTCCTTTGAAACCTGTGAAATCAAGGCTTCTCCTTTTCTTCGTGGGGCTGCATGGCCTCCCGGAAGAGGGGGTCGGATACCGGCAAAAGGGGTACCCTTTGGAGAAAGACGGTCAGACTCAAGGCCATGACTCCGAAGAACCCGGCGGTGATGAGAATCTCCAGAAGCCCCAGGGGAAGGCCTTTCTCCTTCCAGAGAGACGGCGCCACCAGGATGAATCTTTCCAGCCACATCCCCCCGAGAACGACCAGACTGACCGGGATCATGACCGCCGGGTTCATCTTCCCTTTCCTCCGCAGGAGGACCAGAAAGGGGAGAATGAAGGTCATTCCCAAAACCGTCCAACCCAGAGGCTCCCAGGGAGTAAAGCGGACCCGCAGGATGATGTACTTGGTCTCCTCGGGGAGATTGCCGTACCAGATGACCAGGAACTGGACATAGAAGAGATACCCGGTGAAGAGGCAGAAGGCAAAGAGAAGTTTCCCCAGGTCGTGGAGATGGTGGGGATGGATGTATTCCTGGAGCCCGTGAGTCCTTCGGAGCAGGTGAGAAACGAGAACCAAGGCAGCCAGAGCGGCGTAAAAGCTGGACATAAAGTAGTAGGCCCCGAAGAGGGTGCTGGACCAGTGGGGGTCGAGGGACATGATGAGGTCAAATGCCAGGAGGCTCAGGACGAAGGCGTAGAGGATTCCGATGACCGGGGATAGGACCCGCTGGGCCTTCCAGGGCTTTCCTCCCGCCGGGTCTGCGCTTCCGAGTGGGCGGTTGATGAATTCCCGGTCGGCCTTCACGGAAAAGAAGATCAAGGCCATGGAGAGAAGGGTCAGGAGGAAAAGCCCCACCCCGTCGCGGGCGAAGAGAAACCCCACGTTCAGCCAGCCGGCTTTCTCCGGAACCGGTTCTCTGACCCAGGGGAAGATCTCTCCCCGGCCGAAGTAGAGGACCCAGAAGAGGAGGAAAGAAGCCGGGAGGAAAGCCCCCAGCCCTTCCGCCAGCCGCTTCAGGGAGCGGCCCCAGCGCGCGTCGGTCAGGTTCAACACGGCCACGAAAAGGACCGCCCCGAAGGAGAGGCCGGTCCAGAAGACGTAATTGACCAGGTAAGCCTGCCAGACCCTCAGGGATTGAGGGCCGCCGATCCCCGCGAGAAAGGCGCCGATCCCCGCCAGGGTGATCACGGCAAAGAGGATCATCCAGGCGCGGGGGATTTGGGCAGACCCGTAATTTTTACCCGGCGATATCACGAATCTCCTCCGCTCCGGCATTCCTCAGGAGTTTCAGAATGGCCTCCCGCTCTTCCCCCCGGTAGCCGACCAGAATTCCGAAGCGGTCCTCGGAAAACCGGGAATCATAGGCGGGGTTGGGACGTACCCGAGGCAACCGGCCTTTGAGGATCCAGGCAGCCACGGCAAAGATCACGGCCAAAAGGACGGTGCCCTCGAAGAAGACGACCACAAAAGGAACCCAGGCCAGAACGGGCTTCCCGCTGGTGATCAACCTGAAGCTGAGGTGGGCATAAACGGCCATGCCCACCAGGCTCACTCCGCCCAGGATTCCCCCGGCGAGACAGAGGTATCTTACCGCGCTGGGTTTATGCCCCAGGATCTCCTGGATTTCGGAAAAATGGATGGGGGAGAAGACGGTAAGAATCTTGAATCCTTCTTTCTTTGCCTGCCTCAAGGCGCCCAGAAGGTCGTCCAGATACGGAAAAATGCCGAGCAAGGCGGGATCATGCGCCATGATGGTCTCGCCCCCCTTTTCCCCTGAGGAGAGGGGTGAGGTCTTCCTTGATCTCGGCAATGGAGATGGACGGGATGAATTTCGCAAAAAGAAGGAAGAGAAACATAAAGAGGCAGAAGGATGCCACGGTAATGCTGAGCTCCACCCAGCGGGGGGTGTAAAACCCCCAATTGTGGGGGAGGAAATCCTGAGACATGGACCCGATGATGATGACAAACCGCTCCGACCACATGCCGACATTTATGAGCACCGCCAGGGTGATCAGCCACCCCAGGCTGGTGCGGATCTTCCTGATGAAGAAGAGGAGTGGGACCCCGGCGTTGCAGACCACCATGACCCAGAATATGAACCAGTGATGTCCGAAGGCCCGGAAAAGGAAAGTCTGCTTTTCGAAGATGTTGCCGCTGTACCAGGACATGAAAAACTCGACGAGGTAGGAATAGCCCACGATGAGCCCGGTGAAGATGATGGTCTTGGCGACGGATTCGAGGTGGCGGATGGTGATGATTTCTTCAAAATGAAAGATGCGGCGCAAGGGGATTAGCAGGGTGAGGACCATGGCCAGGCCGGAATGGATGGCCCCGGCCACAAAATAAGGGGCAAAGATCGTGGAGTGGTACCCGGGGATGACGGCCAGGGCAAAGTCCCAGGAGACCACGCTGTGGACGGAGATGACCAGGGGCGTGGCCAATCCGGCCAGCAGAAGATAGGCGGTCCCGTAGTGATGCCATTGCCGGTCGGTACCGGTCCAGCCCAGGGAGAAGAAGCCGTAGATTTTCCGCCGGATTCCCTGAGAGCGGTCCCGCACGGCCGCTAGGTCCGGAACGAGTCCGGTATACCAGAAAAGTACGCTCACCGTGAGGTAGGTGGAGACGGCCAGAAAATCAAAGACCAGGGGGGATTGGAAGTCGGGCCAAAGAGTCCGCTGGTTGGGGTAGGGGATGATCCAGTATAAGATCCAGACCCGCCCCAGATGGATGAATACGAAGAACCCGGCAATCATCACGGCAAAGACCGTCATGGCCTCGGCGCTCCGGGCGATGGGAGTGCGCCACCTCGCCCGGAAAAGATACAGGATGGCGGAGATCAGCGTGCCCGAGTGGGCGATCCCGACCCAGAAAACAAAATTGACCAGGTAAAGGACCCACATGGTGGGGTGCTTGAGCCCCGTCACCCCCAGGCCGACCGCGATCTGATAGCCCCACACGCATGCGCCCCCCAGGATCCCCAGGACCAAAAGCCCTATAATAAGGTAATAGGTCCGGGTGGGCGGGGATAAGGTCCGGAGGATTTCCCGGTTCACATCCTGAAAAGTGAGCTTCTCCAAAGTTCCTTCCCCTTAAAAACCGCAAGTCGTAAGGCGCAAGTCGTGAGGGCGAAAAATCTTTTTTCGACTTGCGCTCTCGCGCCTTGCGACTTGCGATTCTTGCCCGGCAGAGCCGGGGCCTACAAAATCATGCTGTCCGGGATGATCTTCTTCAGGTAGATCACCGCGGGTTTGGTGTTCAGCTGTCCCAGCACCTGGTAAGCCCGGGGGTCCTGGATCAGCTTGGAGACCCGGCTTTCCGGGTCCAGCAAGTTGCCGAAGGTCAGGGCTCCTGCGGGGCAGGTCTGGGCGCAGGCGGTGGTGAATTCCCCGTCCCGAACCTTTCGCCCTTCGCTCCGGGCCCGCACCTTGGCCTCCACGATCCTCTGGATGCAGAAGGAGCACTTCTCCATTACCCCTTTATGCCGGACGGTCACGTCGGGATTCAGCTGCCAGTTCAGCGGTTCGTAGCGTTCGTAGGTAAACCAGTTGAAGCGGCGAACTTTATAGGGGCAGTTCTGGGAGCAGTAGCGGGTTCCGATGCAGCGGTTGTAAACCTGGTTATTGATCCCCTCCTTGTTGTGGTGAGGGGCAAAGATCGGACAGACCGATTCGCAGGGAGCTTCATCGCAATGCTGGCAGAGCATGGGGAGGAAGTGCACGAATGGCCGGTCCGGGTCGAAATAGCGCTCGATGCGGATCCANNCCGATGCACCGGTCCAGGTCCACGACCATGACCCAGCGGTAATCCACATGCTGGTGGGGCTGATAGAAATCGTCCTTTCGGGAAAACCCTTCGGGAAGCGGCAGCGTAACGGCAGGCTTCTTTCCCCCCGATTTCCGGTCCCGGTACTCCTGCCAGGAGACCGCCTGGGCGAGATTCCTTCCGTGCTGATAAAAGCTTCCGTCCACGTTGGCCAGGGGGATAACGCCGCCGGCCTTCTGCAGGGTTACCTCCGAAAGAGCCCAGCGCAATCCCTTGCAGGACGGATCCAGGTCCGGAGAAATAAGCCCGACGGGGTTTTCCGATTCACCCGTGACGAACTGGCCGCGGGCCGCATGCCCCTGGCCAAGAGGCATGGCCAGCACCCCAGCCGAAATGCCCGGGTAGGGGAAAGCCGGGGCCTTCACCGTTCCGTGGGGAGACTGGAGGATCAAGAGGTCTCCCTTCTCGATTCCCAGCTCCCCGGCCGTTCGCGGGTTGATCTCCACCCAGCCCCCCCAGGTGACCTCAGTCAGGGGATCGGGAAGTTCCTGCAGGAAGGGCCGGCTGGAACTCCGGCCGTCGAAGAACTGGATCGTGGGGTAGGAGACAAAGTGAAAATGCTTTTCTTCCTTTTTCCCCGCCGGCGCGGAAGGAGAGAAATTCAGACCGGCTACGGGAAGTAAAGGCTTCGAGGGGGGCGGGGGAGAAGAACTCCAGGTGCCGCCTCTTTGCAGGCTCTCCTGCCAGAAGGCTTCGGCGGTACCCGGGTTCTTACTCTTTCCCGTCCAGGCTTGATGAAGCATCTCGTAGAAATTTTTCCAGGGGAATTTATTCTCCCCGGCCAGCTTTTTCCCCGTGGAAATCAGAAGGTCTTCCATCGGCCGGGTGTCGAACATGGGGCCCATGACCGGCTGCATCAGGCCTTCCACGCTCTTGCGCGGCCGGTAATCCCCCCAGGCTTCCAGGAAAGTGGGCGAGGGCAGGATGAGTTTGGCCAGCTCGCTGGTCTCATCGGGAAGGCTGGAAAAGCTGACCACCAGGGGAACCTTCTGGAGCGCCTTCTGAAATTCCCAGGAGGGGGGAAGATGGAACACCGGGTTGGCGCGGTTGATGAGAAGAATCTCCACCTCCCCCTGGAGCATTCTCTGGGTCAACTCCTTCATCTTCTCCGCGCGGGCCGCATTTTCCAGGGAAGAGGGGTCTTCGAAATCCAGAAGGGAGGAGGATCCAGCGGAGATAAGGTTGAGGAGGTTGACCGCCGTGGCCGTGTCCGTCGCCTGGAGATCTCCGAAGGCGAGCCCCGAGGCCAGCACNNAGGGGCCGCTGAGAGGCGGAGATTTTACGGGCCAGCTCTTGGAGCGTCTCGGCCTTCACCCCGGTGCGGCTTTGGACCGTCTCCGGGGTAAAATCTTTGAGCTTTCCCTCCAGGGAGGATCTCAGGTCCTCGCGGAGGGTAGGGGAGGAACTCTTGGCCAGAAGAAATCGAAGGAGGCCCGCGGCCACCAGCGATAGGTTATCTGGCGACGCGGCAATCCAGTGGTCCGCGCTGGCGGCGGTCATGGAGTAACGGGGCCCCACATAGATAAAAAGNNAGGAAGTCGGCCCGGTCGATCCGGTAGGTGGGCATGCGGTCCTGGCCGAAAACGGTTTGATTGGCCTGGCGCAGGGGTTCGTAGGCTAAAGGCTCGTAGAGGAGCGGACCGCCCGCCCCGAGCTCCGCCAGCCATCGCCCGATGAGGTTCCTCTGGGCGCCGGTGGTTAGCTCACTCAGGAAGATCACGCGCTCGCCTCTCCCTTTTTCCTTCAACTCGCGCAGCCTGGCCAGAAGAAGTTCTTCCCCCGCCTCCCAGGAGATCGATTCCCAATTCCCCTTCGGATTCTTTCTCAACGGCCCGCGGTACCGGTCTGGGTGGTAAATCCCCTGGACGGACGCCTGGCCGCGGGGGCACACCTTGCCTTCGTTCACGGGGTGCAAGGGGTTCCCTTCGATTTTGATGACCCGCCCATCGCGGTTCTTGGCCAGAAGGCCGCAACCCGCCGGGCATTCCCGGCAGGTGGTGGCGTACCAGGTAGCCTCCCCGGGGACGATATCCTCCGGGGGGATGATGTAGGGGATGAGCTGGCGCGCGGATTCCGAGGAACAGCCCGCGGCTGCTGCGGTTCCGGCGAGAGTGATGGCTTTCAGGAAGTTCCTGCGGGAGAATTCGCTCATATAGAGTCCCTAAGAAAGATTATAAAGAAATTTCGTCCGATTGCTTCATGTTTTTTTCAATGGTTATTCAACTTGCAGTTTTCGTTTGCTTTTGGCCGAGAAAAAATGGGAATATAAAAGATGTTCTTTCGAGGTGAAAATCCTGAAGACTGCATCGCTCCAAAACCAACCGGGAATTTCCAGGCTGAAGCTCTTCCTGGCTTTGTCCCGCACCCCGCACGGTTTGCTGGATTTGGCCGCCCCCAGCCTGAGCGCCCTCTTGTGGGCGGGGGGATTTCCGCCCCCTGAAATCCTGGGCCTCGGATTGATCACCGCTTTCTGCGGCTACACGTCTATCTATGCCCTGAATGACGTGGTGGATCACCGGGTAGACGAAGAGAAAAGCCGGCGAAGCGGGGTTTCCGGGTCCCATCAAGACCTGGATAGCGTTTTTGTGGCGCACCCCCTGGCTCAGGGGATGTTGACTTTCCGGGAAGGCCTGTTCTGGTCCATTGCCTGGGCAGCCCTGGCGGCGGTGGGAGCTTATCTTCTGAATCCCGTCTGCGCCATCATCTTCCTCCTGGCTTGTCTCCTGGAGTTCAGCTACTGCCGGCTTTTCAAGGTGACCTGCCTGCGCGGAGTCATCAGCGGATTCGTCAAGACGTCCGGTCCTCTGGCGGCGGTTTTTGCCGTGGATCCACGCCCCAGCCCGTCTTTGCTCGCGGTTCTTTTCCTCTGGCTCTTCTTCTGGGAGATCGGGGGGCAGAATGTGCCCAACGATTTAGCCGACGCGGAAGAGGACCGGAGGATCGGGGGAAGGACCATCCCGGTTCGGTTCGGCCCCAAAGGTTCGAGCCTCATCATCCTGGGTTCGCTGTTCCTGGCGGTAATTATGAGCCTGGTATTTTTCCTGGCCTTTCCCAAACCCATGAACCCGGTATTCCTCGCCGGGACGCTCGTCTGCGGGATCTATTTTCTCCTGGTGCCCGCCGTCCGGCTCTATGATAAGAAGACAGCTCCAGCCGCCTTCGCTCTCTTCAACCGGGCCAGCTTTTACCCCCTGGCGATGGTTGGGGTAACGGTAGTGAGCTGGGCATTTTAACCGAATTGGACGAGGATAAACAGTGAAGAAAAATGCCTAAATTTCCTGGAATGCCTAAAATTTAAGAAAATTTTTTCTTTTCTGTGTGGATCTGTGTTCATCTGGGAGAATCTGCGGCCCAAACAGGGTTTCAAAATGAAAGAATTCGACCCGGAGAGTCTGAAGGAATTCAACGGTAAGGATGGAAAGCCCGTTTATGTGGCCTACAAGGGCAGGGTGATCGATGTCACCAACAGCAAATTCTGGAAGACCGGCGTACACATGAAACGGCATCAATCCGGGACCGATCTCACCACCGATATCGAAGCGGCTCCGCACGGACTCGAGGTCCTGGACCGTTATCCCCAGGCGGGGGTTTTAAAGGCCAAGGAAAAGAGCGCCAGACCCATGCCTGAGTGGTTGGCNNTCTCTTTACGCTTCTTTATCTAATCACCGGGTACAGGCCCTTTGAAACCACAGCCCTCCACTGCCTGGGCGGGGGCATTCTTTTCACTCCCGTGGCCATACTAACCGGCTACTTCACCTGGTGGCTGAATTACCTGGCCAAACCCATGCGGCCCACGACCGTTAAGATTCGTTTTTCCTTCCTCCTCCTCGGCTTTTCCATTCTGGCCTTCGTCTACCGCGTCTTGAACCCCGACATCCTTGTTGCCTTCAGCGGAGGTAGTATTCTCTATCTCGTGCTGGTCTTTTCCCTCATTCCCATCGTTACCGTCATCGGCTGGTTCGGCGCCACTCTGACTTTCCCGGTCGGAAAAAACTGATTTCCGATCAAGAAAACCGGGAAGACCGACATTCGCGCCGCCCCCCTGTTCAGGGTGGGAATTCGTCCCTCTGTCATGTAAAAGAAGGACCGGGGAAATCCTTTTTTTCTGAAAATCGGACTGCCGAAGAATGGAAGGACCGCGGAAGATTCTTAGATGTGGGTCAAGAACCAGGCGTCTATGATGACGGTCCCGAGGCCGATGGCCAACTCGGCGCAGGAGAAGAATCGGAAAATAAATATTTGATTCGTGAGTAACAGGCTTAAAGCTGCGTGCAAAGCTAAGAAAATACCGGCAATAATGGCTAAGGCTTCCCAAAATCGATGGGTTTCTTTGGCAATATTACTCCCCACTGGTTCTACTCCTTGGTTCCGGAAATCAAGTTCATGAAAGCCATCGCCCTGCTCCCTTCCTCGTCCTTCCAAGGATTCGTGGCCGGATACAAGGCGTAAACGCCACCCCCTCAAGGGGATACAGAGGTTGAATCCTATGAAGGTTTGTCAGAAAGATATCGCCTTCATGAACAGCATGCTCAGCCTGGAATTTCAACGCGAATGGCCTTCAGGATACTGAGCGATTATTTTTTTTCTCACAATATGATCCTATTGTCAACCCCTCGATGACTTCCCATCTTCAAAACTGGAATTCCCGTATGTTTTGGCTTGCACGGACCATGGGGAGTAAATGGAGGGAAAGAAGTTTTCGCCGGCAGAACCCCGGGACTTCGGCAAAGACCCATTTCCCCAGCCCCCAGTTGTGAAATACACTCCTGTTGCCCTGCGACGTTGACGCGGACCAGAAATCCTGGGAAGAAATACAGGGGTTTTTGAAAACCATTATTAAGCGCTAGGAAGATCAGGAGGCTATTTTCACAACCGGCTGAAATAAGGGTTCTTCCCCTTAGAAGAAAGGGGAATCCCCATGATGAGGCTCGCTTCGGGGAGGTAATTCAGGCGTTTGGCGGCAGCGCCGATCCGGTAGAAAATGCGGTTGTCAGCGTTAAGCAGGCTGGCGGTCTTCACCGCCGAACAGACCGCGATCCCGAGGTCCAGGGCCTTGAAAATACAGGTGGGGCCCTCAAAATCCTGGCCGAGCTTTTTTTCTGCTTTCTCAAACTCGTCGCAGGATTTATAGCCGCAGGCTCCACAGTTGGTCACATATCTCTTGGTCCCCCTCACCCCGATTAGAACGATGACCTCCGAGCCCTTGATTTCCCGGGCCTGTTGACTCCAACGTTCCATTTTCCGCTCCACCGCCATCTTCTCCATATCCGCGGCCAGCGTTCCCACCTCTGCTCCGACTACGATGGCCGTGAGGATATCGTCCACTCCCCCGCTCTTGGGGGCCGTCCTGGCGGAAACCACCATCAGGTTGGCCGTTTCCATGAGGCCCTGTCGCTCTTGCTCTATTCCGTCGAGAATCGGCATTTTT
>PMCE01000066.1 GCA_003154025.1 Syntrophaceae bacterium | reverse complement strand
CTGGCCCTGACCGAGGGGGTCGCCGGAGAGGACATGTTCACGGACCGGAAGGTCCTCGACCCCAAGATGGTGGCTCTGAGGAAAAGGGTGAGAGCCCGGATCGTTCCGGGATACGAAGATACGCAGGCCAAAGTGACCATTACCGCCAAAGGGGGCAAGACCTATACCGCCTATGTGGACACTCCCAAAGGAGACCCGCGGAATCCCCCGACCGATAAAGAGCTGGAGGAGAAGTTCCGCACCCTGGCGCCCGTCGCTCTCTCCAAGCCGAAAATGGATCGGCTGGTAAAGACCATCTGGAGCCTGGAAAAACTGGGCAACATGCGCCAGTTCATCCGGCTTTGTTATTAAGAACTGTAGGGGCATCCCGCGTTTCGCGGGACATCNNCCACAATATCCTTCCTGCTTCCACCTCTGCCAGGTGATGACAATCCGGGGCTTTCTTCCCGGGGAGCCGGATCTCAACCCCGCGAAGCACTGGTTAGGGTAACGCCTCCGTCCACCGGGATGATCACTCCGGTGATGTAACGGGCCTCGTCCGAGGCCAGGAACAGCGCGGCGTAGCCTATATCCCAGCCCGTGCCTTCGATGCCCAGCGGAGACGCCTTTTTACGGCGTTCCCGCAGCTCTTCACTCATCCCCCTAGAGAAAACCATCGGCGTGTACATCGGTCCCGGAACCACACAGTTCACCCGGATGCCGTCCTTGGCGTGATCGATGGCCATGGCCCGGGTGAGAGCGATGACCGCCCCCTTGGAGGCGGAGTAAGGGGTCAGGCCCCGGGGACGAAGGGCCGCGATGGAAGAGATATTAATGATGGAGCCACTCTTCCGGACGGCCATGGCGGGGACGGCGTACTTTCCCATGAGCATCATGCTCTTGACGTTAACCGCCATGACGCGGTCCCATAGGGCTTCCTCCGCTTCCACCACGGTGCCGCGCCCGCTGATGCCCACGTTGTTATGCAGAATATCCAGCTTCCCCCACAGGGCCACGGCCCGTTCCACGCCCGCCCGGCAGTCATCCGCGCGGCTTACATCTGCCACGAAGACCTCGGCCGTTCCCCCCTCTTTCAGGATCATCTCCCGGGTCTCCTCTGCCGCGGCGCGGGCCTGATCCAGCAGCAGGACCTTGGCTCCCTCCCGGGCGAACAATACGGCCGTGGCGCGCCCGTTCCCAATCCCCGAGGCGACCGATCCCGCCCCGGTCACAATGGCCACTTTGTTTTCCAAACGTAGTTTGGACTCCATCGATCCCCTCCAGAAAGATTTATGAGCGTTCTTACTTCCGCTCCACCAGTTCGATCCGGACGTTCTCCGGGGCCTGTACGTAGGCAATACGGACGCCCGGCCGGATAGCGTATGGTTCCACGGCGAATTCGGCCCCCAGGCTCTTCAGCCGGACCGCCGTTTCATCCAAGTTGGAAACCAGGAACCCGAAGTGATCCAGCCCTACGTGCGGTTCGCGCGGGCTGGTGGGCATATCCTTATCCGGCGGCACCCGGAGGATAAAGACGGACACCCCGTCGAGATCCAGGTCGATTCGCGGCCGTCCGTCGGACTGGACCGACTCGACGATTTTCGCCCCGAACATGCGATGGTAATACTGGGCCGTGGCCTTCGGGTCCCGGCTGTATAGATGGATGTGGTGAAAAGTGAATTCGGACATGATTTTTTTCTCCCTTCTTTCTCTGATTCCTTGCTGGGCAGAACGAGCAAGCACCAAGATAAACTTTTGCCTTCTCTCTGTCAATGAAAATGGCTTTGAAAATGGCTTTCCCGGTATGTCGATGGTACCCCTGCCAAAAGACTGGACCTGGATTTAGGATGCCCGCGAAGACTGTCGTAAACTCCCATATAGCGCGGAACAGGCGTTCCCCCATCTTCTCCTTCCTTACGACACTGTCTCCCCCCCGCGTAGAAACAAGCGCTTGAAAATAGGGGAGGATTTGCTAGTATAGATTCGATGAGCGCGAGGCAGGCTTTTAGGTTGCCTGGCTTTCGAGCATATCAAGGTTACGATAAGGGAGGAGACTGATGAAGGTAACCGAGAGAATCGCCGAATATGCCGTAAAAATGTCCTACCGTTCCTTCCCCAAGGAAGTGATCCACCAGGGCAAGCGCTGCTTCCTGGACCTCATCGGCACGACCCTGGGAGGAGCCAAGCAGCCCCTGGGCCGGATTCTGGCCAAGACCGCCAAAGAGTTCGGCGGCAAACCCCAGGCCACGGTCATAGGCTATGGCCTGAAAACCAGCATCCTGAACGCCGCGCTCATTAACGGGGCGACGGCTCATGCCCTGGACTTCGACGATACCCACATCCCTTCCATCATCCACCCCAGCGCCCCGGTGATCCCTGCGGTACTGGCCATCGCCGAGTGGAAAGGTCTCTCCGGAAAGGCCGCCCTGGAGGCCTTCATCCTGGGCTTTGAGGTGGAGACCCGCATCGGTCTGGGCATGGGGAAAAAGCACTACGACCGCGGCTGGCACAACACCTCCACCTGCGGCCGGTTCGGCGCAGCCGCGGCCGCGGGCAAGCTCCTAGGGCTTTCCGTGGAGGAGATGAAGATGGCCCTGGGAATGGCCGGGACCCAGGCTTCCGGCCTGCGCCTGGTCTTCGGCACCATGACCAAGCCCTTCCATCCCGGCAAGTCGGCCTTTGACGGCCTGCTTTCCGCACTCCTGGTGCAGCGGGGATTCACCTGCGCCCCCAACCTCATCGAGGGGCCGAAGGGGTACGTGGAAGTCCTGGGGGTCGATTCCCAACTGGAGCCCATGGTGAAAGACCTGGGGAAAAAGTACGAAGTCCTGAACAACACCTTCAAGCCCTACGCGGCCTGCCTCATGACCCACCCGACCATCGATGCCATCCTAGAGATGCGCGAGAAGTACCGGCTCAAACCCGAAGACGTGCAATCGATCGACTGCGAAGTGGCCAAGTTCTGTCTGGATGCGGCGGGGCAGACGGAGCCCAAGACCGGCCTGGCCGGCAAGTTCAGCACCTATTACTGTGCCGCCCTGGCCCTGGCCGAAGGGGCGGCCGGGGAAGACATGTTTAATGACCGGAAAGTCCTCGATCCCAAGCTGGTGGCCCTCCGCAAAAAAGTAAGAGCCAGGGTCGTCCCCGGGTACAAAGATACGGAAGCCAAAGTCTCCATCACCACCAAGGCGGGGAAGAAATACTCGGCTTTTGTGAATGCCCCGAAGGGAGACCCGCGGAATCCGCCCACGGATCAAGAGCTGGAAGAAAAATTCCGCACCCTGGCGGCCTTCGTCCTGCCCGACGCCAAAATCGACCGGCTGGTGAAAGCGATCTGGGGCTTGGACAAATTGAAAGACCTCCGGCAGCTTGTCCGGATGTGCTATTAGCAGGCCCTCTGTTACCCGGCGACTCATCGGAGGGGCGGCTCGCGAACCGCTCCTACACCGGTTATATGGTCTGCGTCGCTATATCCTGCCCTTGCCTCACTTCGCGGGATGAGTTTTTGTTTGACCCCAAGCGCCAAAGCACCCGGCGGGGGGAAATCCCCCGGGAAGGGTTCTCGCAGAGCTAAAAATGAAGGGAGAATAGAATGCAAGAAAAAGTCGGTTTCATCGGACTGGGGGCCATGGGTGTGCCCATGTCCCAGAGGCTTCTGGAAGCAGGCCATCCTTTGGTGGTCTACGATGTAAGGAGAGAAGCGATCGAGGCCATCGTGAAAAAGGGCGCCCAGGCAGCATCATCCCCCAAGGAGGTGGCGGAGAAATGCCGCAAAGTCATCACCATCGTTCCCAATTCGGATGCCGTGGAGCAGGTGGTCTTCGGCCCCGGCGGCCTCCTGGAGGGGATGAAGGCGGGCGACGTCCTGATCGAAATGACCAGCTCCTACCCGCCGAGCACGCTGAAGGTTCACCAGGCCCTTTCGGCCAAGGGGGTGAAGATGATCGATGCTCCGGTGAGCGGCGGAGTGGTGGGGGCCGTGGCCGGAACGCTCTCCGTCCTGGTGGGAGGGGATGAAAAAATCTTCGAGTCGTGCCGCCCCATCCTCGCGGTCATGGGGAAGAACCTCTTCTACATCGGGGGAATCGGGTTCGGGCACGCCCTGAAGTCGATCAACAATTTCCTCTCGGCCACCACCTTGGCGGCAACTTCCGAAGCCATCATCCTGGCGAGCAAACTGGGGATCTCCCCCCAGAGGGCGATCGAGGTCCTCCAGGTCAGCACCGGGCGGAGTTACTCCACGGAACTCAAGTTCCCCAAGTTCGTCCTGCCCGGGACCTTCAACTCCGGCTTCACCATGGAGCTCATGCACAAGGACATCAACACCGTGACCCGCATGGCCAGGGAGTACAAGGTCCCCATGTTCATGGCCAACCTGGTGCAGGAGCTCTTCGGTTACGCCCTGGCCCACGGCGACAAAAAGACCGACCACACGGAAATCTTCTCCTGGCTGGAAGAGCTGGCCAAAGTGAAAGTAAAAGTCTAGAGCTTATCCATAAATTAGGCGGCCCATGTAAAAATCCCCCTCGCCCCCCGAAGCTGTGAAAAAATTGAGGCCTGGGAAATTGGGGGCGCCAACCATGTCCAGGGGAGAGGGGAATCCTGTTTACGGACAAGCTTTTCGAAGCCCCGGGGGGGGAGGAGGACGGCCACTCCCTCGGGGCTGATTTTTATTTCCCTTTGAACACGGGTTCCCTTTTCTCCAGGAAGGATTTCATCCCCTCCGCCCGGTCTTCCGTATTCCAGCAAATGGCTTGAACCAGCCGTTCGTAATCCAAAGCCTGGGCCAGTTCGATCCGGGAATAATTCTGCAGGGCCTTTTTAGCCAGGGCGACGGGGACGGGCGCGCTCTTCAAAAACTTCATGGCAAACTCTTTGGTGGCCTTGGGCAGCTCATCATGGGGGACCAACTTATTCACCAGGCCGATTCGGAATGCCTCCTGCGCATCGATCACCTCGCCGGAAAAGATCAGTTCGGCAGCCTTGGCATAGCCAACCAGCCTGGGCAAAAACCATGCTCCCCCCCAGTCGGGGTGGACCCCGCGGCGCACAAAAGTTTGTCCGAAACGGGCCCGGTCGCTGGCGATCCGCATGTCGCAGGCCAGGGCCAGGTTACAGCCCCCTCCCGCGGCCACGCCGTTGACCGAGGCGATCACCGGTTTTCCCGCAGCCTGAATCAGCAGGACGACCTTATCCCGAGTCGGCCTCTGATCGATGCTCAGCGTGGCTTCCGCCCGGGTCGCCCCGGAGACAAACTCCTTCACGTCGCCCCCCGCGCAGAAGGCTTTGCCTGCTCCGGTGATAATGATGACTTTGATTTCGTTGTCGGCAACGGCCGTCTCCAGCGCCGCCAGGATTTCCTGCCGCATCCCGCCCCCCAGGGCGTTCATGGCGTCCGGCCGGTTCAGCGTGACGGTGCCGATTCCGTCTTCCTTGGTGTACAAAACAAATTCCCAGTTCATTCCCATCCTCCGTTCAGTCTTCGCTGAGTAATGCGTCCTTCGCTTATTTTCTTCTGCCTTGAACCTTTATGATCCGCGTTCATCCGTGTTCCTCCGCGTCCCATTAAGTCTTTGGTCTCTCAGTCTTTGACGCATATGAAATCTGTGTTTATCTGAACTACTGGAGTGCAAAATCTTTAAATTTTGTTGAGCATCCGGAGAACAAGTTTAGATAATTTTTTGAATCTTTTGACTTGAGGCACTTGAGCGCACTTAAGGCACTTGAGGCACTTTTTTTGGTTACGGCCCTGCCGTGCTATGTTCATCTGTGTCCCAATCAAAATTGNNATCAGTTCCTCGACCGTGGGGATTTCTTTGATCAGTCCGGCCACCTGCCCTGCCGACATGAGCTTGTTCTCCCGGTCTTCATCTGGCCCTTTGTGGAGAGAGTCCACATAAGCGTTGATTTCTTCCTGGCTCGATCCTTTTTCATCCAGCTCCCGAACCTTCCGGGCGGCCTGATTCCTAAGCACCCGGATGGGATAACCCTTCCGGGCGGCGATCATGGTGCTGTTATCTTTGGCCTCCAGAATGGCCTGTTTGTAGGCCTCCGGGATGGGACACTCCCGGGTGGCCAGAAACCGGGTCCCCATCTGGATTCCTTCGGCACCCAGGGCAAATACCGCCACCCAGCCGTGTCCGTCTCCGATTCCCCCTGCGGCCACCACGGGGATTTTGACCGCTTTGACCACCTGCCGGGTGAGCACCATGGTGGCAATCTCATCCCGGCCCACATGACCGCCCCCTTCCGCCCCGACGGCAATCACTCCATCCACCCCCGCGTCCTC
>PMCE01000303.1 GCA_003154025.1 Syntrophaceae bacterium | reverse complement strand
CCGTTTTGTCGAGTTTGAGAAAGACCTTTGGCCCCACAAGAAGTTCCAATACGGACAGGTCCTGTTCCCGGCCGGGCTGGGGGACGGAAGGCATCTCTGGCTTACTCCGTATTCCTGCCGGGGAGATCAGGTGAGTCTCTGCTATGACCTCGCAGTCGAGAAAAAATAATCTCTACTCCTCCATTTCCCTGCCTTCCGGCCCGGGGGTATCTCCGGGAGAGGTTTGGCAGTGGTACCGGAATATCCCAGGCGAACTGGAGCTGGATATTTTCACCCGCCAGGAACGGGATTACCTCCGGGAATACTATGAGGAAGTTGGGCTGCTGCGAAGCTGGAGGCAACCTTTCTTCCATCAGCACTTCTCCGAATCTTTTGCGGCTGCGGCCCGCTTCCTACTCGCGGGGCGCGCCAGCCCCACCCTGCTGGACTTAGGTTGCGGCTGCGGAACCCAGAGTCTCTTCTTGGCCATCAAGGGGGCGAAAGCCATCGGCCTGGATATGGACCCGACGGCCTTATCTTTGGCGGAGAAACGCCGGAGGTTCTACGAGGAAAGATTGGGGCGGTCCCTGGACTTGACCTTCCACTGCTCGAATGTCTTCCATTTTGACTTCGGGCCGGTGGGTCCGATCGATGGATTGCATTCCCTGTTTGCCTTTAACCTGATGCAGCCCAACGGGCAACTCCTGGGTTTGATTTCTCACCATTTCCGCCCGAGGGCTCGGGTGGCCATCCTGGATGGGAATAATCTTTCCTGGCTGCCGCGCCTCTTCCCTTCCCGACGGAGAAAGGTCTGCTCGCCGCCCGAGCTGCGGAAAGAATTCGAAAGTCTGGGTTTTGCGGTTCGAGATCACCGCGGGGGAATCGTCTTTCCCCCCTTCACCTGGAGGCTCTTTTCGCTCCCCTGGCTTTCCAGGTTGGACCGGGCTCTCGGGCGCAATTGGTTTTTTCCCGTTTCTCACCGAATGATGGCGGAAAAGCAATGAGGGAGGGGTAGAAGTGGACGATTTCATCCGCAGGGGTTTCCTCTGGGTTACGTTATTCTTGGTCGGGGAGGTTCTATCTCCCTATATAGGATTCTGCGGGCCCCACGTCCGGGTCGTAGAAGGAGGCCAGCCGAGGGCGGTCATCGTCATTTCCGATGACGCTTCCGAACAGATCCGCTCGGCGGCCTCCCTATTGTCCAAGTACATCCAGATGTCCACAGCGGCCGTGCTGCCGGTCTGCCGACGCTCCGATGCGGCAGCCCGGGGCGCCCATTCGAAAATCTGGGTGGGCGGAAACCAGAGGACGGGCCCCATAAAGCTCGATGAGGATGGATTCATCATTACCTTTCCCGATTTCCGGAACATCGGGATCGCCGGGGGCACGGATTGGGGAACCGAGTTTGGGGTGTATGCCTTTCTGGAGCGGTATGTAGGGGTGCGCTGGCTCTTGCCCGGGGCTGACGGAGAACACGTCCCCCTTCAATCCACCCTGGATATTCCCCTCGGAGAAATCCGGGAGGAGCCAGCCTTTATTTCCCGCCAGTTCAGCGGTCTGCGGGGGGAGGCCCAGATGACCTGGGCGCGGCGGAACCGCCTCCGGGCCAGGGTCCAATTCACCCACAACCTCTATAACCTGTTTCCTCCCGACCAGTATTCGAAGAGCCATCCGGAGTACTTCCCTCTCTCGGGTGGGAAACCATACCGCCCAGAGGGGGGGAACGACCAGAAATGGCAACCTTGCTTCTCCGCCCCGGGGATTGTGGAAGAGGCGGTCAAGAATATTCTTGATTATTTCGCCCGGAATCCTCAGGCGACCTCCTACTCCCTGGGGATGAATGACAGCGGGAACTTCTGTGAGAGCGAGACAGCGAGCTCCGGGGGGAAGAATTTCGTCGGATACCAGGATCTGTCCGACGCTTACTTTCGATGGGCCAATGCCGTGGCGGAAGGCGTCCTGAAGACGTTTCCGGATAAATGGTTCGGCTGCCTGGCTTACANNCATCCTAGAATCATCCCGTTTATGACTTTTGACCGGATGAAGTGGATTGACCCTTCGGCGGCGGCCGACGGAAAACGGGTTACCCAAGAGTGGCAGGGGCAATCGCCTTTTTTGGGCTGGTATGACTATATCTACGGAACGCCCTACCTTGTGCCCCGGGTCTATTTTCACCAGATGGCGGCCTCCTATCGCTTCGGATACCAGAACGGCGTCCGGGCCGTGTGCGCGGAAGCTTACCCGAATTGGGGGGAGGGGCCCAAGCTGTACGTGGCATCCAGGCTCCTGTGGAACCCCTCTGCGGATGTGGACCGGCTGTTGAGCGATTGGTACGTGAGCGCGGTAGGCCCCCTGGCAGCCCCTGACCTGGAGGCCTATTACCGGCACTGGGAGGATTTCTGGACCCGGCGGATTCGGAACCTGAAATGGCTCAAAGAAACCGGCCTGTACCTTCATTTCAACGACCCGGATTACCTGGCGGAGGTCACTTTCGAGGATTTGGCCAAGAGCCGCGCCCTTCTGGAATCGGCGCTGGCCAAAGCCCAGACGGCCAAGCAACGAGTTCGGGCCGGGCTCCTCTTGCGAGCCTTCGAGTACTACGAAGCTTCCGCCGCTTCGTACGTGGGACTGGTGAAGGGGCGGCGCGAACCAGGGAAGTCCAAAGAATACTACGAAAACCTAAACCGAAAACGGTACCAGCTTATGAATGAATTCGAAGAGAATCCG
>PMCE01000077.1:5381-8144 GCA_003154025.1 Syntrophaceae bacterium | reverse complement strand
TCCGGGTCGAACTTGATCGGAATCGTCGTAGACTCCGTCTCCGAGGTTCTGAACGTAAAGGTGGCGGACCTGGAGGAGAGACCGAATTTCGGCGCCCGGTTGGATACCGACTATATCCTGGGGATGGCCAAGCTGAGCGGGAGCCTTAAAATCCTGATGGACATCGACAAAGTCGTCGGGTCGGAGAATCTTTCGGTTTAAAGAAAAGAATCCAAGGAGTGATTTGCATGAAGAACCTGAAGTTGAGCGTTAAGTTGTTAGGTAGCTATTTGATCGTCGCCCTGATCGGGGGAATCGTGGGCTTCATCGGCGTCTCCAAGATCAAAGCCATCGACGAGCAGGACCAGGCCATGTACCAGATCAACACCAAACCCTTGGGTGAAATCGGGGACGCAGCCGTTGCTTTCCAGAGAATCCGAGCTAACCTGAGGGATGTGATTATTGACCGGCTGCTCCTGGATCAAGACGTGACCGTGTATGTGGATACCATAAAGGAGCTGGATAAGAAACTCGACGGGAATCTGAAGGAATTCGAGAAGACCATCGTTCTGCAGGAAGTCAGGAATGAGTTCGAGAATATGAAAGGCTCATTGGCCAAGTTTAACGTCGCTCGGGACAGGATACTCTCCCTGGTCGGGGAAAACAGGAAAGACGATGCTATGAAGCTGATGCGGGGAGAGGCTCTGACCCTGGCTAAGAATGTCGATGCTTCGGTTCAGAGATTGGTCCAGTTGAAGATTGACGGGGCCAGGAAGAAAGCCGGAGAAAACGCGGCGGCGGCCGGGTCGGCGATCCTCTTTAATATCATCCTGACCCTTGTGGGCGCGGGGATTGCCGCAGCCCTGGGGGTTCTGATGAACCGTTCCCTTTCTCGGCCCCTCAACCGGGTCATTACCGGGCTGAAGGAAGGGGCGGATCATGTTTCCTCCGCTTCCGGAGAGGTCTCCGCGTCGAGTCAGTCGCTGGCCGAGGGGGCCTCGGAGCAGGCGGCGGGGCTGCAGGAAACATCCTCCTCGATGGAAGAGATGGCCTCCATGACCAAACAGAATGCGGATAGCGCCCATCAGGCCAGGACCATGATGGCCGAGGTGAACCAGATCGTGGAAGACGTGAACCATCACATGGGCAAGATGGCCGAAGCCATTTCGGAGATTACCAAGTCCAGCGAGGAGACCGGTAAGATCATCAAGACCATCGATGAGATNNGTGGAGGCGGCCCGGGCCGGCGAGGCCGGAGCCGGGTTCGCCGTGGTGGCCGATGAGGTCCGCAACTTGGCCATGCGGGCGTCCGAGGCGGCGAAGAATACGAACAACCTGATCGAGAATACTATCAAGGCGGTAAAGAATGGGAACGAGTTGACCGCGGCGACGCAGGAAGCCTTCAGGAAGAATGTGGAGATCTCGGAGAAGATCGGGAACCTAGTGGATGAAATCGCCGCCGCTTCCCGGGAGCAGTCGCAGGGCATATCCCAGGTGAGCAAGGCCGTAGCGGAGATGGATAATGTGACCCAAAAAAATGCAGCGAATGCCGAGGAGTCGGCCTCGGCGGCGGAGGAGATGAATGCCCAGGCCGCGCAGATGAGGGATTTTGTGGGAGATCTGGTGGCTTTGGTGGGCGGAAGGAGAAACGGGACGGCGGTTTCCCGGCAGAGTCTGCCTTCCTCGGGCCGGGGAGAGACAGCAGTCCCCTCCGTCGAACGGAGCGTCCAGCCCGTGAAAGGGAAAAAGAAGGACTCCCCGACGGAGAAGCCCAAAAAACTGAGACCGAATCAAATCATTCCCCTGGGCGATAACGATTTCAAAGACTTCAAAGAATTCTAAGCCGGCAGGATTGGGCCATGCCCCTTTACCGTGGCATGGCCCGGATGCCCCGTTTCACNNAACCAACAAACGAAGTCCGCGCCGCGTAGCGAGCCGGTCTGAGCAAAAAATATGATCCGGAGTATCTCCTCAAAAGGATTTCTTCAAGAGCCTCCATCCCGAAAAGTTCTCTGCCGTGGAAAGGATGGATCAAGCCTCTTCAGGCATTCCCTTGTGCCTTGACCAAACGGAGATAGATATTTCCTATCTGGTCTGCGTTCGTGTTTACGACCTGGGATAGATCGCTCAAACCCGACAATAAACGGTCCAGGGTCTGGTCCAATTCGACTTCCGACCTTCTGATTTTTCCCCTGAGGTCGTTTAGAATCTCTTCCCGCTTCAGGCATTCCCCAATCAGGTCCTCGTGCTGCCGTCTTTCATCTTCGGTCCAACTGGAGACCAGTTCCAAAACCGTCATTTTCTCCCCCCTTCATACAGCCTAAGAAATAAAAAACCGGGTTCCCTGATTTATGACGTTGACGCCGTGATGTTCGGCAACCCGGCTNNGCTCCTCCGGGAGCTTCTCCTGGACCCTTGGCTTTCCGTCCCATCCTCGCAGATTGTTTGACATTTTTAATACTAGATTATTTGTATACTTGGGCATTTTATTCAATATAAAAAATAAGTCAACAAAAAAGACACAAATAATTCCTCCCGGCCCGAAACCCCTAGAATTTACTAATTTCTCGCCCGCCCCCCTGTCATTTCCTCTTGCAGCTGATGCATCGGATAGGCCCTGCCGGCTTTTTCCCCTGGACTTCCTTAAGGCAGCCCCGCCCGGTGATCATAAGAAAAAACCTAATCCCCCTCCCCTCATTCAAAGCGGCGGCAGGGAATTCTTCCGCCGCATCGGGGAGAGGCCTTCAATTTCTTTTTCCTTTAAGGGTAATAAAACTCTTCCCA
>PMCE01000077.1:3545-5301 GCA_003154025.1 Syntrophaceae bacterium | reverse complement strand
CTTGATAGATGACCGCAAGAACGGGTTGCCCTTTCCAGTCAAAGACGAAGTTACTGATAGAGCCCAGGACTTCCCCTGCCGGGTTCTTAACCTGCGTCCCCAATAAATCGGTCATGCCGCAGGAAACCCTTTCCTCCCCGTTCATGGCTTCCTTGGCTTTCGAATTCTCGCCCGATCCAAGCACCAATAGACAAACGACCATGAGTAAGACCAAATTTTTCTTCATTGTCCTCTCCTCCTTTCGGGGGGTCTTCCTTCTTTGCTCGCCTGTGATCGGCTTGATTTTTATTTTTTCCCATAAAAATCAAGTCCTTAAATTTTTTCCGGAGTTGCAACTGCCTTTTTGGATGTGAGCAGTGGGCGGTTGATTCTCGGTGCATCCTCCCCTTCGCCGATCATTCCGGCGGCAGGATCAGCCTTTGCCGCAGGTTTCCAGGCCATGCCCAAAGGAGGGGTTTCATAAGGTCACGAATTGATCCCCGAGTTCCTGAAAATAAATGGGAAAAGCGCTTTCCATGTCAACCCTTTGGGGTATAATGCGTTTAGGGTTACAGGAGGAGAAGAAATGAAAACGGCCAAAGTGGCGTCTATTTTATTGGTAATCGTTCTGCTGGTTTCCACGCCCGCGGTCGCAGATGCCCACTGGGGTTTCGCCGGGGGATGGATCTTCGGCCTGGGTACGGGTTTGATTACCGGGTACGCCTTGGCCCCGAGGCCTGTTTATGCGGTCCCGCCGGCGTATTATGCACCTCCCCCTCCCGTGGTGTACCCGTATTATCCAAGTTATGNNTGCCGGGAATGGAAATTGATCAACCGGCATTGGGAAAAGCGGTGGGACTCGAATAACGGAATCTGGCAAAACGTCATGGTGGAAAGATGGGGATGGGTGGGAGTGCAGTGCCGTAACTAATGTGAGGACGAAGACCATGAATACCTCCAAAAATTATTTAGCGCTGTCTCTGGCCCTCCTTTTGGGCCTAGCTCCGGTGGCTGTCTATGGTGCTGCGGGGATAAGCGGGCCTCCGACGGATCAAAATAGAGCCGCTACCCCTCCGGTGGAACAGCCTTTGGTGCCGGAGGGCGTTTTTGCAATTCAACTGATGGAGGCTTTGAAGGTGGGGACGGCGCAGGACGAAGCCCAGGCGGAGAACCAGTTGAGCGCCCTCGGCATTGAGCCCCACAACGGTTGGATCGCGGGGTACCCCATGACGCCTCCCGCCATGGGCGAAATCGAAAAGAGCGTAGCCCTCGCCGCAGAGGGGGGCAAGCTGAAGATGGGCAAGGATGAAGCTCTCAAGGTGGTAGGGGACCTTAAGACCAAGCTGGGATTGAACATCAATCCGGCGGCCGAGGCTCAAGCTGCTCCAAGGGGCAATACCATCATCTACAAATATGTCGACAAAAACGGGGTCATTCATTTCACCGACCAGTACGAATCCATTCCCAAGGAATACCGGGATCGGGTTGAAATGATTCGAGAAACGGCTCATCTCACATCTTCTGACGAGCCGGCTGGTCAGGAGATGCAACCGCCGGTCGAAAGTTCTATCCCGAGTCCGGGCCCCGAGGTTGTTAATGACTATTATTATGACTACGGACCGCCAGTGGTAACCTACTACGCGCCGCCTGCGCCATATTCCTACCTGTATTCCTGGGTTCCTTATCCTTTCTGGTGGGGTCCCGGGTTCTTCTTCTCCGGATACTTCATGCTCCATGATTTCCATCGGCACGTAGGTTTTTACGGAAGAAATTTCGT
>PMCE01000077.1:0-3504 GCA_003154025.1 Syntrophaceae bacterium | reverse complement strand
CAATTGTCGGGCAAAGCCAGAACCGGCAGGCTTTGACAAGTGTTCAGTCGCAACCAAGGATGGCTATGTCAACCTCAACTTCCGCCATGAATCGATTCCAGGCGGCCCCTCGTCCATCCACTCAACAAAGGGTGACCAACGGTCCGGTCAGCGTACCCAGGAATAATTTCGGGTCTGCGGGAAGGACTTTTAGCCCGCCCGCTTCTAGCGGAAGGTTCTTCAGCTCATCGCCCCCTCGAGTGGCCAGCGCACCCACTGCAACAGTTATGCATGGGCCGGTTTACAGTGCGCCCGCACACAGTAGTGGAGGTTCTTTCGGGGGAGGTCACAGCAGCGGAGGGTTCAGCGGACGGGGAGGAGGCTCTTCCAGGGGTGGGGGTGGTTCAAGAGGAGGAGGCCATCGATAAGTCGGAATCGAAACTCGGCGAGTTTCACCAGCCAGAGTCCGGGACTATGGGGCGTTAATTTTCATCCTTAGGAATTCTTCGGCTTCCTTCATACAAATCATACTCCAGAAGGCGGCATTCGATATTGCTGTTAAAAAAGGGAATCCTTTTTTTGGCTTTAAGGCCCACCTGTTTTGCCAGTTCGAGGTTCCCGGTGAAGAGATAACCGGTGTATCCCTGGCATTTCTTCTTGAAAAAATCTCCGATCCCCTGGTAAACTTCCTTCAGCTGTTCGATCTTTCCCATTCTCTCTCCATACTCCGGGTTGAGAATGACCACCCCCCCGCCTTCCGGCAAGGGAGTCGCGGAATAATCCCCTACGCTGAATTCGATGAGATGAGCAACGCCTGCCGCCCCGGCATGCTGGCGTGAAGCCCGGATGGCCTTGGGATCGATGTCGGTGGCTACGATTTCGCCCGGGGGATTTTTTTTCACCCGGGTTTCGGCTTCCTGCAGCATGGCATTCCAGGAGGGCCGGTTAAATCCCCTCAGGTGCATGAAGCCGAAATTTTTTCTGAGCAGGCCCGGAGCCTTGTTTAGGGCGGTCAGGGTTGCCTCGATGGCCAACGTGCCGCTGCCGCACATGGGGTTTATAAAATTCCCCCCGCCCTTCCATCCGGTAGCTTGGATCACCGCCGCGGCCAGGGTCTCTTGCATGGGGGCATGGAGGGGGATCTTCCGATACCCGCGACGGTAGAGCGGCTCCCCGGAGGTATCCAGGTAAACCCAGCACCGGTCGCCTTTCCAGTAGAGATCGACGACCGCCCCCGTTCGTTCGGGACCCGAGTCAGGGCGTCGGCCGCATTTCTTCTTGATTCGATCCACGATGGCATCCTTACATTTCAGGTTGGCAAACCGGGAATCCCGGATGGTGGGGTTGTCGACGGCCGAGGTCACGCACAGATACTCGTCGGGAGAGGTATATTCCTCCCATGCAATCCGGGAAATCCCGGCGTAAAGTTCGTCTGCGTTTCGGGCCTCTAATTCCCCAACCCGAAAAAGGACCCGCTGGCCCGTTCGCAGGAAGAGATTCAGCCTCATGGCGTCCTCCATCGTCCCCTCCGTCTCCACTCCGGCAATCGATTCGGACCGGACCGGGAGCTTCAGGGAAAGGATCTCTTCCTTTAAAAAAGGAGGGACGCCCTTGGCACAGGTGATGACGATTCGACTTTGGCGCACGAGAGAAATGGTGACTCCTTTATTGAACCCATCGGTCAAGTATAAGGAAACGGGATTTCGGGGTCAATGAGAAAGGGGCGGACTGATATCTTTAGAAATGAATTTGCGCGCCAGAGGGCCATCACGCGATGCGCGTGATGGTTGCCCCTTTTGCGGGCGGCCACTGGGGGCCGCCCCTACCTTTCCCTTGTTCGGTTCCGGCTCGGCGGCTTAGATATTGCCCTTCAGAGGGTAGACACTACCCATGGAATTGAGATAAACTCGGATAGATCAGCAAGAGGAAAGTCCGTGCGGAACATATTCGGGATCTTTCTGTTTNNGTTCTCCAAAACCGCCTGCAGGATTGCCAGAAGAGAAGGCCTTGCCCCGATGAGCTCCTGCAGATGGCCGGGATCAGGAAAATCAAGGGCTATCTCATCGATGAAAAGACCCGCGACCTCATTTTGCTCGGGCAGGCGGATGAGAATCGGCCCCCCCTTTACCTCGAAGATTGGGTGATTGCCCTCCGGAATGCGTGGCTGAAATATGCCGAGTTGAAGGGGGACACCTATTTCTATTCGGACCCGGCGTGTTCCATCGACCCCGACCCCCGGGTCATCCAGCAGCTGCAGCAATCCGCCAAGAGCATCCTCGGCCAGTCGGACCTCAAGGAGATCGAAAGAGGCATCCAGGATTGGAACCGCATCTGTCGATCGCCCCAGAGGGTTCGGGTCCTGGGGATCCCTTTTGACACCCGGTTCGCCCGGGTGATGGTCAGGGCCGACTATGACATGAAGAAGCTCGTCGACGGCTCCGATTCCCTGGAGGCTCCGGGTTTCAAATCCCTGACGGACCTGACTCTCGACCTGGCCAAAAGGGATTTGCTGCAAGGGAATCCGACCTCCCTTCCCCCCTCCACGATGAACCGGTTCTGGTTCTGCCCGGGAGAAAACCAGTACCGGGAAGATTCGGGGGTCGTCACGATCGAACATTGCCCCGTGGTGCTGCTCACCGAGCAGGAATATTTGACCCGAAGCGGCGAGATCACCGGGAGGGGGAAGGCGGAACCCCTGGCCCAAAAATTCACTGAAAGCTTTTCAGCCCGATATGCCCAGATCTCCAAACAGAGGCCGATTTACGCCGAGTTGGAGAATCTCTTCCTTTTTGTCGCCCTGGCCAAAATCATGAAATTCAAATCCCCCCAGGAGGAGGCCCGATTGAGCCTGGCACCTCTCCTGGAAGATTTCCCGATCCATCCCACCCCGGTTGAGAGCCAACTCCCCGGTCATTCACAGGTGAAAGAATTCCGACACCGGGAGGATTTTGCGGGCGGGCATAGAACTTTCCAGTTATGGCTTCCCAGTTGCGGAGGGGTGGGGATCAATATCCAGGTAGGCCCGAACAACTTCTCCCGGGATGGGACGGACAGGGCCGCCTCTCTAAAGGCGGGAGTCCTGAAGGCCAGGCCTGCGCCGGAAGCTCTCTCCTGGTTTTTCCCCTTCCCTTGATGAAACCGGGTTATAATTCCTTGTCGAAATCCGGGAAGATTGGTATGAAGGATTTCCCATCGCAAGAGATGGGCAAATTTCATTTCGAAAATTTTATAAGGAAAGCGACGGAAAGAAGGAATGGATGAGCGACACATAGCCAAGATCGCCGCCGAGCTGGGGATCGCCGAACGTCAAATCCAAGCCACCGCAGGGTTGATCGCTGAAGGGGGGACGGTCCCGTTCATCGCCCGTTACCGGAAAGAAGTCACGGGTTCTTTGGATGAAGTTCAGATCACCGCCATCCGCGACCGCTTGGAGCAGCTGGCCGAGCTGGACAAACGCCGGGAGGCCATTCTCAATTCTCTCGTGGAGCGGGAACTCCTCACCGACGAACTGAAAGAAAAGATCCT
>PMCE01000525.1 GCA_003154025.1 Syntrophaceae bacterium | reverse complement strand
GCCGTGGAGAAAAAAATTGAGGTCGGGATAATTTTGTAGATAATTTCTCGAAAAATCCTTTTAAACCTTGGGGCGAAATTTTCATAAATGGGTTTTTCGACAGGCTCGCTATGTTACCTGAAATTTATCGGACTGAGAAAGTTGCTATATGCGAACGATGTCTGCTAAAATTGGGCTGGTATCTGGAGTACTCGACAGTGGCACGCAATCGTAACCTGTAGAAAGCTGAAGGAACCCCAGGAAAGATTATGTTTCAGGGAACCCGAGAGGAGTTAAAGGGGACCCACGAAATTCGAGAAAAGTATCTGGAGGTATAAATTCCCAAAGGAAAGTAAGCCGTAAGAAGGCTTAAATAAGCAAAGGAGGTTTAGAAATGAATAATCGGGAAAAAACAGGTAGCATTTTCACCCTCTGTTTCCTTCTGATGCTGTTGGTCGCCATGCCGGGCTGGGCGCAGGACACCGTGAACATCGTCCAGATTGAACCTCTCTCCGGGACAATGAAAACCATGGGGGACGTGAACGTTTGGGGGATGCAATTTGCCGTTGATGAGATCAATGCGACCGGGGGCCTTCTGGGAAAAACGATCAAGCTGATGCCCGAGGACAGCCAGCTCAAACCGGACGTGGCGACACGCAAGGCCACCAAGGCGATCATGCAGGATGGAGCACAATTTATCTTTCAGCTTACTTCCACGGCAATTGCCCAGGCCCTGATGGATGTGGCCGAAAAAAACAAGCTCATCTATGTGAACTTAGGGGCCGAGTCTGATTTCCTGACGGGGGCAAAATTCAATAGATATTCTTTTCGCACCTGCTTTACCACCACCAACCGCGCTCGGGCGTATGCGGAATTTTTCAAGACGAAACCCTGGCGGAAGTTCTATCTCATGAACCAGGATTATGCCTTTGGTCATGCCGTGGCGGATGATTTCAAAAAGGTCATGCAGAAGGAGATCCCGGATCTGAAAATTTTGGGAGATGATTTTGCTCCCATGGGCCACAAGGATTTTGGCCCTTATATATCCAAGATCATCGCCAGTGGGGCGGAGGTCATTTATACGGGGGACTATGGGATAGATTTGCAAAATCTGATAAAACAAGGAGCCCAGATGGGTCTTAACGCTCGCTATGCAACGTACTTCATGGATGATGATGTTCATCTTCCTGACATTGGGCAGGCCGCCGTCGGGAGTTTTGTGAACAGCACGTATCTGCCGACGATCGACACGCCGCAGAACAAAGCCTTCCTGGAGCGGTGGAATAAGAAGTTCAAGGACACCATCCACCCTTGGCCGGTCTCGAACCTTGGATATTCCTACAATGGGGCGATGTTCTTCTTCGAGGCGGTTAAGAAGGCAAAGTCCTTTGATCCGGAAGCAATCATCAAGGCCTGGGAGGGAATGGAATATAACAGCTTGGTCGGGAAACAGATCATGCGGGCCTGCGATCATCAAATCATGATGCCGGGACCCATTGCTGAAATCCAGGCAAAGTCGGCAATGTTTCCTTTCCCCTTCGCCGGAACGCCCGTGATGATCCCCATGGATAAAGTGGCCGTTCCTATCAAAGAGACGGGAAACCCCCGGTGCAAATGAACTCAGGGATTTTTGGAGAAGGGTAATGGAGGATTGATGCCCTCCATTACCTTTAATGTGTGCCCGGCATGGGTAATCACTTGGGGGTGGAAGTCCCCTACAGGTCCTGATGGTGGAAACTGTTAGCCAAAGGCAAGGGTACGATCCACCGTGAGGTGGAGCCTGAAAGAAGCCCTAGGCAAAACTCCGATCCGAGGAATACAAACCGCATCTCAGGCTGTAACCACGGGGCGAGCTTACGTGACAGAGCAAAGCCCATAGCCATCAAGCGGGGGTGCAGTAAATGCGGCGGATGGGGGGGAAGGTGGTTATTCTTACCCGGGGAGGTCTGGAAATCTATCAATGGACTAAGGATCTCGTGAGGAATTCTGAGGGTTTCCAGAAGTCAGCAGAGGCCATAGTAGTCCCGCCAAAGGGGGGGATGAAGGGCCGAACATGTGGTCGGTGGTGAGGCTCGGAGGCTCGTAGCCGTGGGGATGCAGCAACCTTCTTTATTTCAGGAGGGTCTTTTTTCCGTTTCTTCGGGTGAAGCCCGTGGGAGAGAAGAGAAGGCGCATCAAGCGGTGACGGCGTCGAAGAGAACCGAACCCATGGTGTCGGATCTGATGGAGCAGGTCGTAGACAGAGGAACATGATTCGGGCATGGAAACGCGTCCGGGCGAACCAAAGGAGCCCAGGGATCGACGGGGTGACCGTGGAAGAACTGACGGGCTACCTGCGGGAGCATTGGGTGCGAATCCGGGAGGAGTTGTTGAAGGGAGAGTGCCGACCCCAGCCGGTCAAGGAGGTTGAGATTCCGAAAGCCGGTGGAGGTGCCCGGCGGCTTGGTATTCCCACAGTTGTGGATCGAGTGATCCAGCAGGCCATCCTGCAAGTCCTCGACCCGATTTATGACCCGACGTTTTCCGAGCACAGTTATGGATTCCGACCGGGACGCTCGGC
>PMCE01000301.1 GCA_003154025.1 Syntrophaceae bacterium | reverse complement strand
CTTTCCGAAGGAGGGCGTCGAGCTGGCCTTTGTCCTTTCCCGTGTATTTCTTCCTATTATTAATGATGAAGGCCGGGTAGCGGAAGGCCCGATAGCGGATGGATTTATAAAACCCCTGAAGAGATTGAGCGTCGGTAATTTTGATCAGGATCTTTTCGCGGTATTTTTGGGATAACTCCTTGATCCATCCGGAGAGAAAAAGGTAATCCTCCTTCAGGTCTTCGGGATATTCATTGAGGTCCTGGTTATCCCGCTTGTCCTTCAGACCCACCTGGTCGGTGACATATTCGCAGTGAGTGCAACCGGCGAAAAGGCTCGGGACCAGGGAGATGACTTCGAGGATAATTGGTTTCATAGATTAATAAAGGGCTGCTGTGCTGCAGTCCTGCTGTCTAACCGCAGAACTGCAGCACCCTCGCAGGACAACGCGATTTTCCTTATTTGGCGCTTCCGCTGCCGCCGGGCACCGTAACCGGTTTGCCCGCTGCTCGTTTTTCGCTGGAGAATTTCCTTATGGCAGCAAAGCCGTCTTTGATTAAAATGGCCGCACAGTAGACCAGGAAGAGGGCGAGCAGGGCCGTGATCCAGTCACCGACGGCCACATCCGTGGTGATTTTCGGCGTGGTGAAGAAGTGTCTGATCGTGTTGAATGAGATCCAGATGGCCGCCGAGATGGTGGTCACGAAGAGGAAGATTGAAGGGTAGAGAGTAAACCCGTACGCCTTCTTCTCGTAGGCCAGCCAGCAGGTAGCGATGAGCAAGGCCATGGAGGCCAGCATCTGATTGAATGCCCCTCCCAGGGTCCAGAGGGTGGCCAGGACCCCGGTAAAGCAGAAGACGCCGAAGATGATCAGGGTGAAGATGGTGGAAAACTGGACGTTCTTGAAGATCGGCCAGTGTTCGCCTAACACATCAGCCCCGTAAAGGCGCATGAACCTTACCCCCAGGTGGATAAGGGTCATGGCGATGACGGCAAACATGATGTTGCCGAAGACAAGTGCGCTCGCTATTGGAATTCCCATGGCCGCGAAGAATTTTGCGCCCCCCGCAGTAAAGACCGATGGCGGCCCTCCTGCCTTGAGAGCCGCTGCATACCCATCGAAGCTGCCAAAGGCCGCCACGGCGATGATCAGGGCCAGCATACCCATGATCATCTCCAGGAGCATGGCGCCTCCGGTCACCGGCAGGGTGTCGGTTTCCTTTTCCAACATTCGCGCTGTTCCCGAGCTACCCACCAGGGAATGCCAGCCAGAGCAAGCCCCGCACATGAGGGTCACGAAAAGGATCGGCCAGAGAGGATTGGTCCCCCACCACCATCCTTTATAAGCCGGGAAGTTCTCGAAAGAGGGATTCCAGATGAGGATTCCCAACGAAATGCAAATCATGCCGACGAAGACCACCCAGAACCCAAGGTAGTTAATGGGTTGGGCCCAGCGCCAGATGGGCAGGGTAGCTCCGAAGTAACAGAAGATCAGAACCGCGATGGTCCAGATAAACTGGGGCTGATTGATGACCCCGAAGATGATGGGGGGGTTGTCGCCGCCATTAATCATTTTGAAAAAGGACGTCACCGAGGGCAGGCTGGTCAGGTAGAAGATCCCGAAGAAGGTGATGATCACCGTCACGAGAGTAGTGGTCACAATAGATTGCTTCCATTTGTAGATCATCTGACCGGCCAGAAGGCCCATAAGGACCCAGATGATGATTCCCAGGGGCCCTGTCGGGACCTTGAGGTTAGAGGCGATCATCACCGCAAAAGCTCCAAAGCTAAACATAAGGTTAAAATAGATAAATATGCTGATCAGGGTTCTAGCCCGGGGAGAGATCAGGGTGTAACTCATGCCTCCCAGACTCATTCCCTCCCTGCGGACGCCAACCATCGTGGAGGTGTAGTCGTGGACCCACCCGAGGAAAGCCACGCCCAGCAGAAGGTAGAGCAGGGCGGGCAGCCATCCCCAGTTCGCGGCAAAAATCGCCCCGGCTACCGGTCCTATGCCGCAGATGGATTTGTATTGGAAACCAAAGAGGACGTTTTTGTTGGCGGGCATGAACTCCACGCCGTCCATGTACATGACTGCCGGAGTCGCCTTCTTATTGTCAGCCACGATAATTTTGCGGTCTATGTATTTAGCGTAAAATTTATAGACCAGCACGATCCAAACGATCCCTAAGATCAGAGCATATAATGAAGTCATCTTCCTGCCTCCTTTACGTTAAGTCCTTTTGTCTTGCGTTCCCCCCTCTCCTCCGGGGAGACCCGATGATCCCAAAACAGACTTTTCCAGGGAGACCGAGAACCCCTCATCACCTCCTTGAAGGTAGATTTTTTGACTTCCGGTATCGTTTGGCGCTATATTTGGCACAATTGAAAAAGGATGTCAACATTATTTTTATTTTTCGGACAAGGTCCATGATCTGGATCATGCGCGTGGAAAGAGAGGAGGAGGCTCCGGAGGGGGGGCTATCTACCTCCCCGGCTCGGGAAGAGGGCTCTTTTTTCATTTGACATATCTTTACAGGGGAATATAATTGCAGCCGATAGGAAAGAAGTCCATTTTCCCATTCCACCACCAGGAGAAAGGCCATGGCCAAAGAAGAAGAAAAAAAGGAAGAACCCAAAAAAGGTTTTCTGGGAAGATTTGGGAAGGCGGCCAAAGAGATGATTTATGGGATGGCCGCCCATGACACCGCTCGGTTTGCTCTCAAAACCAGGGGAAGCATGGAGCATCTCTTTATTCTGATCACCATGGGGGATCTCCTGGGGGTTCCCATCTTGCCTCCTTATTATTCTCTGCGCATTCTCCCCTACGTGGTCCCGCAGATTTCCACCTGGAAACGCCGGATGCTGCGGGAACGCGACATGACGGATGGTCTGGCCTGAGTAGGGGCAATCACGCCATGGCGTGATGGTTGCCCATCTTGCGGGCGTTCAGGTAGGGCCGCCCCTATAGCATTCCGTTTGGTCCCGCCTTGGCCGGACCAGGGCATTCATTCGGTCGGGAGAGGCTGTATTTTCTTAACCACCATAAGGAGGTGCGCCATTCCACTCGCAGACATTTTCGAAAAGTTTCCGAACCGGCGGTACATTATGTTTGGAGGAAAAGGGGGATTAGGGAAGACCACCTTCTCCGCGGCTGCCGCCTATTACCTGGCCAAGAAGGGACATAAGGTTCTGGTCTTTTCCGTGGACCCGCAGGCTTCCTTGAGCGATATCTTTAAACGCGATATCTTCGGCAAGGGGCCCGTGGAGATTATGCCCAATCTCTATGCCCAGGAGATCGACGCGGACCGCCGGATCAAAGAGTACCAGGATGAGATCCGCAAGAAGATCCTGGATATGTACGGGCTTTCGAAAGTCCCCGAGGAGATCGAAGGCTACATCCAGGCGGCGGCCGCCGAGCCGGCCATGGAGGAGAGCGCCATCTTTGACGAGGTGGTGGACATCGTGGTCAAGGGCGGATACGACTACTATATCTATGACCTGGTTCCCCTGGGCCACGCCCTTTATTACCTCTCCATGGCCTCGGTGTATGACGCCTGGATCGATAAAATTACCCACCTCCGGGGGGAGATGGCCGAGTACGATCAGGTAGCGGCCATCGTGAAGAGGGAGAAGGTAACCGAAGAAGACAAGATTCTCACCGAGTTGCTTTGGATCAAGGACCGGATCAACAAATCCTCGAGCATCCTCACCGACAAGGAGAAGACGGCCTTCTTCTTTGTCATCGTCCCCGAAGAGATGATCATCAAAGACACCCAAAAGGCCGCCCAGCTCTTCGCCAAATTCGATGTTCCCCTGAGCGGGTACATCATCAACCGTGTCCTTCCCCCTGAGCTGAAGAACCAGGACATCCCCGAGTATTTGCGCCACCGGATCACGATGCAGGATAAATACCTGAAGTTGATCGATGAGACTTTCAAGAACGAGATTCTGGCTTCGGTTCCCGAGATGGAACGGGATGTTACCGGTTTGGCGATGATCGAAAAAATGGCCAACGCCATGTTCGGCAACGGAGGGAAATCATGAGCGGGATCACCACCAGCATGACCGGCTATATGAAAACCAACCCCAACCTCAAATATCTCTTTTTCGGGGGCAAAGGGGGAGTGGGCAAGACCATCATGGCCGGGGCCGCGGCTCTGTGGTTCGCCAAACAGGGGAAAAAGACCCTCCTGGCTTCCACCAACCCGGTCCACAGCCTGAGCAACCTGCTGAACCAGGACGTTTTCGGCAAACCGGTATTGATCTGCGACGAGAAGCAGTGTTATGCCTTCGAAATCGACACCAAGGAGTCCATCGAGCGGTCCAAACAGGAAATCCGGGAAAAGATCGCCTGGTTCCTCAAATTCGCCGACATTACCATCAAGGCCGAGGAGTTCGTCGAGTCGGCCACGATGAACCCGGCTTTCGAAGAGTCGGCCATGTTTGAGAACATGATCGACCTGATGTTCAAGGACGAATACGAAATCTACGTCTTTGACACGGCGCCCACCGCCAATGCCCGGCGGCTGCTGGGTATGTCCAAGGTTTACTCCCTCTGGGTGGATAAGATGCTCAAGAGCCGGGATGAGGCCAAGGTCATGCGCAAGGCCCTTTCCTACACCAAGAAGGTGGAGAAGGACCCCTTGATGGACTACCTGCTCCAGTTCAAGGACCGGATGGCCCATGCGAAAGTCCTCCTGACCGATCCCGCGAAGACCGCCTTCTTCTTCGTGACTCTGCCGGAGGCCCTCCCCATCGCGGTCATCACCCGGTTCATCCAGTGGTTCCGCGATTTCGGAATCCCGGTGGGCGGGGTCATCGTCAACGGCCTGATCCAGAAAGAGACGGTCAAGGCCGATGCTCCGGAGTTCGTACGCAACCGGGTGAAGATGCAGGACGAGCACATGGGGGAGATCTGGGAGGCCTTCGGGGACGGCGTCCGCTCCGTCATTCCCCTCTTCGACAACGAGATTCAAGGGCCGGCGATGCTGCGCAAACTGGCCGACAAACTTTTCGTTTAACCAACCTTCATTTGTGGGGGCGACCCGCCGGGTCGCCCCTACCCACCACTTTTCCCATCCCACTATCATTTGACCGGCGCGCGGATTTTTGCTAATCTTCCCATGAGAGAGTGAAAGTGTAAGTGAAAGGGGGAGGTTTCACCTTCACTTTCACTTGCCCTTTCACTGATTCCTTTTTCCCAAGGAGGCAGTTCTATGGCCGAGGCGAAAACATTCCCCGAGGTTCCGGTAGAAAAATTGAGGTGGCGCTGTGCCCCGGAATCCCTTCCTTTTGAAA
>PMCE01000553.1:10688-18174 GCA_003154025.1 Syntrophaceae bacterium | reverse complement strand
CTTCTCGCCCAAAATTTAACTCTGGGGGCTGAAAGAAAGTTTGGAGTTCTCCTCCGGACTTCCTGGTGATCCGATCGGGAAGTCTTCGAGTCTGGGTCTTCCCACCGATCCAACGAGAGTCAGGGTTTGACCAATTTGGAAAACCCGGATTTCACCTCCGGCGGATAACGGATGTCGAGGTATAGGTCCGTGTCCGCCTTATAGGCTGGTCAGGTAACCGTTCCTGGTCCTTCGAGATTGGTGCTGGAAGGAAAATTGGGGTCTCCGGTGGCCGCAAACTGGATCCATCTGGACACCATGAATTCGGTCATCCAATCATCCCGCTCGTCAAACCCCGGGTCCGGCTTTTTGGCGCCCGCCGCTGTGGCATAGCCCTCATAATTGCCGGGCAAGGGTAGGAAATTGTTGGGGAGGCCATTTACTCAATACGGTGCATTCGCGGATTCCTGACCAGAGAGATACTGGTTGGGGTGGTGTCCACCGCAAGTTTCCCAGGGGTGGAGCGGTATAAGGAATTCCCCTGTAAATACGGACCTCCTTTCCAACCTCGCCCACCAATGTCCCGGAAATATATCCGGCGTCTGTCCGAATCGGATCGGCGATCATTCTCGACTTCCCTGCGCTCCCCTCAGGGGTTGCGGCGCCGGCAATGGAATTCACCGATACCGATGCGATCAGGGCAAGCGCCAGGATAATGCCTACGAGTTTACAAAAACCGTTCATTATGCGCCTCCTTATTTTATCGGATAAAAGAGTTGCCCTTTCACCCTCTATCCTCTTTTCACTTTAAAGATCTTTCTTTCACACCGGGCAGGAGAGAAGCCGGCGGGGAGGACGTGACTGGCAGCGACGTTTCTAAAATGGTTACCAACGAGTCCCCTTGGACTTTTGATTTTCCGCCCTTCCCGATGTACTAACCGGCCTTTTCCGGTAAACGTCCGGAACGGAATGTTGCGTTTATCCAGGCCTGGAATTTATCCAGATAAATATAGATGACCGGGGTGATATAAAGGGTGATGAATTGAGAGAAGAGCAGCCCTCCAACTACGGCCAGACCCAGAGGACGGCGGGCTTCCGCTCCCGCTCCGAAGCCGATGGCGATGGGCAGGGTCCCCAGGAGGGCGGACATGGTGGTCATCATGATGGGGCGGAANNTCGATCATCATGATGGCGTTCTTTTTTACCAGACCGATCAGCATGATGATTCCCACAAAACCATAAATGTCCAGATCCCTGCGGAAGAGGAGCAGCATCAGCAGAGCCCCGACCCCGGCGGAAGGAAGGCCGGAAAGAATCGTCAACGGGTGAATGAAACTTTCGTACAGAATTCCCAAAACGATGTAAATGACCAGGATGGCCATGAGCAAAAGAATCCCCTGACCCTTGATGGAGGATTGGAAAGCCTGGGCGGTGCCCTGGAAGTTGGTGGCGAAGGTGGGTGGCAAAGTGACCCGGGCGGCCTCCCGAACGGCAGACACCGCTTCCCCCAGAGAGACGCCCGGTTTGAGACTGAAGGAAAGAGTGACCGCCGGAAGCTGTCCCTGATGGTTCACGGTCAGAGGGCCGGTACTCGAGCTTACCGTGGCCACGGCATTCAAAGGAACCAGGGGACCTTTGGAGGAGCGGATGTAGAGCATGGCGAGAGCCGAGGGGTCCATTTGATGTTGGGGTTCCAACTCCAGGATCACCTGGTACTCATTATTGGAGGCAAAGATCGTGGAAATCTGCCGGGAGGAATAGGCGCTGGAGAGAGCGTCCTCAATCTGCTGGGCGGTAACCCCCAGGAGAGAAGCCTTGTCGCGGTTGATCTCAATATTGACCTGGGGATTCTTGATCTGCAGGTCCGAGGTCACATCCTGCAGCCCGGGGATCTGCCTGAGCCTTTCTTCCAGGATGGGAGCATAACGATAGAGGGCATCCGTATCCGTGGCCTGCAGGGTGAATTGATACTGGCTTTTGGTCGTGCGCCCGCCGATCCGGACGGGAGGCGGGTTCTGCAGAAAAACCTGGATCCCCGGAATGGCAGCTAATTTCGGGCGGAGCTCCTGAATGATTTCGTCCGCGCTCAGATTACGTATATTTCTTGGTTTTAAACGGATATTGAGCCGTCCGGTGTTGGAACCCGGGCTGCCCCCGCTTGGCCCGATAGAGGACATGAAGGCTGCTACGTTCGGATTTTGCGAAATGACGGCCGCCACCTCTTTCTGATGCGTCGCCATCGAATCGAAAGAAATTCCCTGGGTAGCCTCGGTGAAGCCGATGATCTGGTCGGTATCTTCGCTGGGAAGGAAGCCCTTGGGGACGATCATAAACAGGTATATCGTGGCCACGAGAATCAAACCGGAGAGGATAAGGGTGGCCAAGCGGTGATCCAGCGTCTTCTTGAGGCTCCATTCGTAAGCCTGCAACATTCCCTTGAAGTATCGTTCCGAGAGGGCGTAAAGCCGGCCGTGGCGTATCGCCCCTGGGGGCCGCAGAAAGCGGCTGCAGAGCATGGGGGTGAGGGTCAACGAAACGACTCCGGAAATCAGGACCGCCAGGCTAATGGTCACGGCGAATTCGTGGAGCAGACGCCCCATGATCCCGCCCATGAAGAGCACCGGGATAAAGACGACGACCAGAGAAAGGGTCATGGAGACAATGGTGAAACCAATCTCCTTGGAACCGTTCAGCGCCGCTTCCAGGATTCCTTCTCCTTGTTCCATGTGTCGAACGATGTTCTCCAGCATGACGATGGCGTCGTCCACCACAAAGCCCACCGATAGGATGAGGGCCATCAGGGAAAGGTTATCCAGGCTGTAGTCCAGGAGATACATAGCGGCAAAGGTGCCCACGATCGAGAAGGGGAGGGCCAGGCTGGGGATGATCGTGGCCGAGAGGTTGCGCAGGAAGAGAAAGATTACCAGAATGACGAGGCAGATGGCCAGAAAGAGAGTGAATTTGATGTCCGCAACCGATTCTCGAATCGTTACTGACCGATCATAGAGCAGGTCTAGGCTGATCGAGGCGGGGATGTCGGCACGGAGACTTTTGATGAGGTCTTTAATGGCGTCGACAACTTCGACCGTATTGGTTCCCGGCTGACGTTGAATAGCGAGAGTGATTGCCCGGGCGTCGTTATACCAGGCCGCTATTTTGTTATTCTCGACGCTATCGATGACCCGGCCGATATCCTGGAGGCGGACGGGAGAGCCGTTGCGGTAGGTCGCGATTACGGGCCGATACGCCGAAGCTTCCATCAATTGACCGGTGGCCTGTACGGTAAAGGCATTATGAGTTCCCCACAGGGTGCCCGTCGGTAAATTCACATTGGCGTTTACGATGGCAGTGGCGACCTCGTCGATCCCCATCTGCCGCGTGGCCAATGCCTTGGGGTCCACCTGCACCCGAACGGCATACTTCTGAGCGCCGAAAACCTGGACCTGGGCCACGCCGCTCACCATGGATATTCGCTGGGCCAGCATCGTCTCCGCATATTCATCGACGGTGTAGAGGGGGAGGGTCGGGGAGCTCAGGGAATAGTAAAGAATCGGCTGATCCGCAGGATTGACCTTCTGGTAATAGGGGGGAGTCGGCATGTTGGGAGGGAGCAGCCTGGCAGCCCTGGCGATCGCCGCCTGAACATCCTGGGCAGCCGCATCCATATCCCGGCTCAGGGTGAACTGCAGGGTGATCTGAGATACGCCCAGAGCGTTGGTAGAGGTCATGGAATCCAGGCCGGCGATGGTGGAGAATTGGCGTTCCAGGGGGGTGGCGATAGCCGAGGCCATCGTTTCCGGGCTGGCCCCCGGCAGGCTCGTCGTTACCAGGATGGTGGGGAAATCAACGTTGGGGAGGTTGCTCACCGGAAGTTGGCGATACCCGATAATGCCGAAGAGAAGAATGGCCAGCATGAGGAGCGTAGTGGTAATCGGGCGGCGAATAAAGAGTTCAGCAACGTTCACGAGGGTTTCGCCTCCCCCCCCGGGTTCTTGATCTCGACTTTGGCCCCCGGGACGAGGCGGATCTGGCCGTCGGTCACCACGGTCTCCCCGGGCTGAAGTCCCTGGGTCACTACTGTCAGGCCATCAAGCGAGCGGCCCACTGCCACGGGGCGGGACTCCACGGTGAAATCAGGTTTAACCACAAAAACGTACAGACCCTCCTGCCCGGCTTGGATGGTCTGGGAGGGAACCAGGATCGCGTTGGGTTGAGTCGCAAGGGTCAAAATCACGTTTACAAACTGCCCCGGCCAGAGCCGCTTATCCCGGTTCTCAAAAGTTCCCTTGAGGTGGATCGTCCCGGTCGTCATGTCCACAGCGTTATCAACAAAGGTGAGTACGCCCTCTTGCGGACCCTTTTCATCGGTGGGAATAACGGCCGTTACTTTGAGATTGCCCCTAGCCATATATTTTTTGATCTCTGGCAAGTTTTGTTCCGGGATGGAAAAAGTAACGTAGATGGGGCTGATCTGGTTGATGGTCACGATCGGAACGTCATTGGCTTTAATAATATTGCCCGGTTTCACGAATAGCGTGCCAGTTCGGCCGTTCATGGGGGAGTAGATATAACAGTATCCGAGCTGAATTTTGGCATTCTCGACGGCCTCCCTGGAGGCGCGGACTGCGGCCTGAGCATTTTCCAGGGCAGCCTTGTCGGCCTGCAAAGTAGCTTGGGCATTTTCCACGGCGGCCTTGTCCGCCTGGAGGGTGGCGACGAGAGCCTCGGCATTCGTCCGGAGCTGCTCGTACTGTTCCTTGGCCACATAATTTTTTTCCACCAGATAGGCATACCGCTCGGCGTTCTCCGCGGCATATTTGGCCTGGGCCGTATCCCGGGCAAGGTTGGCTTCGGTCTGCCTCACCTGGGCCAGATCCCTGATCAGATTCGCTTGAGCCTGCTGTACCTGAGCCATGTTACTTCCCAGGTTGGCTTCGGCCTGTCTGAGCGCGGCTTGGAAGGGGCGGGNNCCCGACACCAGAGCCTTAATGGATACTGCTGAATAGGCCTCCACGTTCCCGATGGCCCGAAGTTCCGTTGGAACGTCTTTCTGGACCGCCGTCGCCACTTTAATGGGCACTCCGGGGCGCTTCTTCTCTTGGTCCTTGCTTTCAGCAGTACAAGATACCAGCAGGATAATCAAAAGAAATCCGATTCCCAGAGCTGAAAAGCAAGGGGAAAAAGAAAATTCCCGAGTTAGCGAATTGCCGTGCCGATCAGAATACCTCATCTACCGAAATTTCCTCCAGCTTATTTGAGTACATTGATTGAGCCTGCTGCAAAAGTCTCTGTTTCATCATTCCCGCGAAAACGGAAATCCAGGAATGCTTAAAAAAACGGGATTCCGGGCCGCGCTTTGCCTGCCCGGAATGACGAATCTCCCTTCAGCGGGGAGTCCGGCAAGAGGCTGGGTTTACTTGTATTGAAAATCGGTAGAAACCTAGCGTAAATTAAACATTAAAGCAAGTATATTTATCATACCGTAATAGGCATCGCCTATTTTTGTCTTCCCCGGGTGCCCATTTTCAAATCCAGGATTTTAGGGAACACAATATCTAGGGGAGGCTTTCAAATCCTTAACAGTTCTAGTCTCGTGCCATTATCGGCACTTCCCACAAAGTTTCGATAAGGGAAGTTTATCAATACATTGCGCATTGTGAATTGGGAATTGTGAATTGCGGAATTCGGATTGCGGAATGAAGCAGGTTACCCCGTTCCCCGGTTAACCGGTTGGCCGGTTAAGGGGTCAAAGAGATATTACCGGTAGCAGGCGGACCGGCCCACGGGCAAACCAGCAAACTGGCATTTCTTTCGCGGATTGCGGAATGGAAAAGCATTGGAAATATTTCTTTCTTGACATGCGGTCTTGTTTTTCGGATATTCAATTTACCCTTGAGCGGGTTCTGATCGATCAAAACAGGAGAGACGACCATGAAGATCACCGATGTTGAGGCCATTCTGATTTCGATCCCCCTCCGCAAACCCACCTCCATGTCCAACAAAACCGTGACCGCGCGGGAGTATGTGGTCACGCGAGTCCGCACCGACGAGGGGATCACGGGGTCGGCCTATACCCTGGGCGGGTCCGTGGTGCTGACTGCGGTCAACGATACCCTGAAACCGCTGGTAATGGGGGCGGACCCCTTCGACACCGAACGGCTGTGGGACAAAATGTTCCGGACCACCCTTATGCTCGGGCGGAAGGGGGCCGTGATCCGGGGCCTGAGCACCATCGACATCGCCCTCTGGGACATCAAGGGCCGGGCGCTGAATAAACCCCTCTACAAAATTCTGGGGGCTTACACCGACAGGGTTCCCATTTACTCCTCCGGCGGTTACTACCGCCAGGGAGAGAGCTTCCAGCAGATGGCCGACGAAATGGCCGGGATCGTGCAGCGGGGTTTCAACAGCATCAAAATCAAGGTGGGGGCTCTCTCCTTCAAGGAAGAGGTGGAACGCCTGGGCACGCTGCGCCGTACCGTGGGTGATGGTGTGGAGATCATGGTGGACGCCAACTGCGCCTGGAATGACCTCACCTACGCCCGCAGGATCATGCGCGCCTTCGAGGACTACAAGATCGGCTGGTTCGAAGAACCGGTCCTCCCCGACAATTTCCGGGGGAGCGCGGACCTGGCGGCCATGTTCGAGACGCCCATCGCCACCGGCGAGCAGGAGTGCACCCGGTGGGGGTTCCGAGACCTCATCGAGCACCGCGCCGCGGACGTCCTCCAGCCGGACGTGGCCGTGGTGGGGGGAGTTACCGAATGGATGAAGGTCGCCGCCCTCGCTTCGGCCTACGACCTGCCCGTGGCCTCTCACTACTTCCACGACATTCACGTGCACTTGATGGCTTCCGTACCAAACACATTAAAGGCCGAGTATTTCCCCCTGGACCTGGACATCATGGTCTTCGATGCCGTGGTCAAAGAACCCCTCCAACCGGAGGGAGGGTTCCTGCCGGTTCCGCAGCGGCCAGGGTTGGGAATGGACCTGGATGAGGAGAAACTGAAGCGCTACCGAATCGGATAGGATCAAATGCCGAACTTACAAGACCATATCCATTCTTCCGGAAGAAGCGGCCGCATCGATTTCTCCATCGAAGAGCGCAACGAGGAATAGGTCATCAGCCGGATGCCCGTGTCCGAAGGGGTCCTCAATCCCTTCGGGGTAGTTCATGCAGGGGCGATGGTATGGCTGGCGGACGTAACCGCCACCGTGCTGGCCATCGGCAGCCGGGAAATCGGGCCGGAAGGGAAAGGGTTCCCCCTGGCCATTGATCTTCATGTAACCCTGCTGAGCAACCAGAGGGAGGGCGAAATTAAAGCCGAAGCACGGTTTGTCCGCAAAGGGGAAAGACTCATGGTGGTGAGGACGAGGCTGACGGGAAAAGAAGATCGCCTGCTGGCCGAAGTCACCTCCACCCATATCCCGGCTGCTTAACCCGCCATTCGACGGCATTCCTCTGCCGGAGGCCGGTGAATCATGACCCGGATGCGGGAAAATTCCT
>PMCE01000553.1:632-10653 GCA_003154025.1 Syntrophaceae bacterium | reverse complement strand
GTATGACGGCCAAGGATATACGATTCCGGCTGCGGAAGCTGGGAGATAAACAACGAAGCCGGTTCCTGCAGAAATTCTTCAAAACCGGTCGGGGAGAGTACGGGGAAGGGGACATCTTTCTGGGCATTCGGGTCCCCGAAGTCAGGAGGCTTGCCAAACAGTGCCAGGGCCTTCCCGTGCGGGAAGGCCTGCATTTGTTGAGGTCATCGTTCCACGAGGAGCGGCTGCTTGCGCTTCTGATCCTGGCGGGGGCCTATTCTCGGGCCGATGAGTCGGAGAAAAGGACGATCTATGAGTCCTACCTGCGCAACACGAAATCCATCAATAACTGGGACCTCGTGGATATCTCCGCCTCCTCCATCGTGGGAGCCCACCTCTTCAAAAAAAGCAAGCGACCTTTATACGGTCTGACCAAATCGAAGAGCCTGTGGGAGCGTCGGATTGCGGTGATGGCCACCTTTTATTTCATCCGGCATAACCGGTTCACGGAGACGCTCAAGATATCCAGGATTCTCCTCTCCGACAGAGAAGACTTAATCCACAAGGCGGTCGGGTGGATGCTGCGGGAGGTGGGCAAGAGATCCCCGAAGACCGAAGAAGATTTCTTGAGGAGGCATTATCAACGGATGCCGCGAACGATGCTGAGGTATGCGATCGAGAGATTTCCGGAAGCGAAGCGGAGAATGTTTNNGCGTCCCATTAGGTCTTTGTCCTTCCGCAATCCGCCCTGCACTACGGAGAGTGCAGGGCTGCTCTGAACCCAAGGCGGTTCAGGTCGCATTCCGTAATCAGGTCATGTGCCGCCCTCCGTTCACAAAGATGGTCTGGCCGGTTATGTAGCCGGTCTTGACCAGCATGACCACGACATTGGCCACCTCTTCGGGGGTTCCCAAACGGCCGATGGGAGTTGATTTCGGGTCCACCCGGAGATCCCGCTGGGCCATGTCCGTCTGAATCAAAGAGGGGGCAACGGCGTTGACGGTGAGACCCTCTTTCATCGTGAGGGAGGCGTATCCATGGGTCAGTCCCAGCATACCGGCCTTGCTGGCCGCATAATAGGGGCCGACCACACCGCCGGTGGCGGCCGCACCCGAGGAGATATTGATGATCCGGCCCCATTTCCGGGCGCGCATGCCGGGGAGGACGGCCTGGGTGACGAGGAAGGCGGATTTCAGGTTGATGCTCATGATCTCATCCCAGCCCTCTTCGGGGATTTGATCCCAGGGGTACCGAGGGGCGATCCCGGCGTTGTTCACCAGGATTTCGATCGTGCCCAACTCCTGCTCCACCGCTTTGACCATCCGGCCGACTTCGGAGGATTTGGAAACATCCGCCTGAACCGGGAACGCCTTCCTTCCGGCGCGCTTGATGAGTGAACAAACCTCTTCGGCTGCGTCCTTCCGCTCCCGGTAGTTCACCGCCACGTCGGCTCCCTCTTGAGCCAGGGCCAGAGCACAGGCCCGACCGATCCCCCGGCTGCCGCCGGTGACCAATGCGATTTTGCCAGCCATAGCGTTCATGTTTTTCTCCTTTCATAATTTGCTTACCATCATTAACACCGGCAGGGAAGATTGTCAATTTTGTCTCTTCTCCCTTGCCGATTTTCCCGACCTGCCAAAAAAATCGGGGGAGTGGGGGGGATCGGCTGAAGGTCAAGACATTCTGACCCGTTTTAGGGTATAATCACGGATCGTTCAGCCAAGAAGGAGCTTGGGCTCCTCCCCGGCTTTCACCACAGCAGACGGATGATTCGCCCATGAAGGATACGATCTTAGGTTTGATCCGCCTGAACATCGGCAAGAAGCTGCTCCTGGGGTTCCTTTCCTACGGAGTGCTGACCCTCGGGATGGCCCTCTTCGCCCTGTCCAGCTTAGACCAGTTGAACGCGGTAAATTACAGCGTTACCCAGAGGGACATCCCCCTCATCGAAATCACCGACCGGATGGTGGAAAACCTGCTGGCCCAGGAACTTCACGCCAGCCGCTCCAAGATCCTCAAGAGCCCCGAAGAGCTGACCCTCTTCTGGAAACGCAGCGATGAATTCAAGAGACTCCTCGGGCAATTGAACGCCCTTCCCCATCCGGAAACCATCCCCGTCGCCTCTTTGACCGCTCTCTATGATGAATACACCCGCTTTTTCCTGCCCGAATCCAAGACTCGGGAGAACCCGACCCATCCCGCCGGGGGGGTTGAACAGCAGACGAGAAACAAGCAGGAGGAGATCATCCTGCTTTTGAAAAAGACCGGGTCGCTCGCCAAGAAGGACCAAGTCCTAAAGACCCAAATGGTCTCAGAAATCGGGAACCGGGCCTTTCGGGTGATCGCCGGCTTGAGCGGAATCGGGATTCTTCTGGGGGTTCTGGTGGCCCTGGTCATGACCCGGAACATTTTGGGGCCGATCCGCCAGCTGAAGATATCCACCAAGGAGATTTCCGAGGGCAAGTTTGACGCCCTTCCCACCATCCGGAATGGGGATGAACTGGGAGACCTGTCCAACGCCTTCAAGGAGATGGCCATCCGCTTGAAACACCTCGAAGAGATGTATCTGGATGCCAACCCTCTCACCCGTCTGCCCGGCGGGGTGGCCATCGAGGAGAAGCTGAAAACCCGGTTGAAGGAAGGGGGCCCTCTGGCTTTCTGCCTGGCCGACCTGCGTTACTTCAAAGCCTTTAACGACCGTTATGGATATGCCCGGGGAAACGAAGTCATCCTGGCCACAGCAGGAATCCTCCGGCAGGCCGCGCGGGAGCAGGGAACGGAGGAGGATTTCATCGGGCACATCGGGGGCGATGACTTCATCCTGATCACCACCCCGGGTCGGTACGAAAGGATCTGCAACGCCATCCTGTCGGCTTTTGATCAAAAGATCCCCAGCTTCTACGACCCGGATGACCGGGAACGGGGAGCCATACAGGGGACGACCCGCCGGGGGGAGGAGGTGTCGTTTCCGTTCATGACACTTTCCATCGCCGTAGTGACCAACGAGCACCGCAAGCTCAAAAACTACATCCAGGTGGGGGAGATCGCCGCAGAGATGAAGAACTTCGCCAAGTCTTTTGCCAAGAGCATTTATGTGGTCGATAAGCGACGCGATCCTTCCGCCGGAGGAATCGCCAGAAAATCTCCGTAGCGAGAAGGAGTGGGTATGAACCATCACCACCAAAGTGCCGTCTTTTTATTGATTCCAGCCTTCCTATTCACTATTTCGAGCTGCAGCCTGAAATACTCTCCCCGCAGCGCCGATGATTTTCGCCGGGAGACCCTTCGCCTGGAAGAAAGGGCCCGGGTCCATGAGGACCCCAGGGTCCGGGCGGAGTCCCACCGGGACCTGGCCTATCTTTACCTGCATTACCGGAACCCGCGGCTGAATTACGGGCAGGCCCTGCTGGAATTCCAAATATACCTGGAGGCGGCACCGGAGGCCCGGAAATCCGATGAGATTCAGAATTGGATCTGCGCCTTGCAAGAGCTGGAAAAGAAGGGAAAGGAAGCCTCCGGCTTGCAGGAAAGAATCAAAGTCATGGCCTGGGAAAGGGAAGGACAGCAGCAATCCCTGGCTCAGCAGGGCAGTAGGATTCAGGAGTTCCTTTCCGCGGTGGAAAGATTGCAGGGGCGGGTGGAAACCCTGGAGAAGGACAACCGGGGCCTCGGCGAAACCAACCGGAACATTACCGAAACGAACCGGGCCCTCGGCGAAGCCAACCGGAACTTGAAAGAGGAGAATGAGAAGGTGAAAGATACGCTGGAAAAGCTGAGGACCCTCGACCGGCAGATGGAGGAGAAGAGGAGGAGCATCCGGTAGAGGAGGGACGGCTTCCCCATCCGTTCACCGATGCGGTGAGCGGCGTTGCATTGACCGGCGCGGGTCGTCGTCGCGGGTTGGATTCAAGTGATGGAGCTCCGGAGGGAAAAATCGGGAAGAAGCTTCTCCTCCCTCGCGTTTTCCTGCCTTACATACTTCAAGAAACGCTTCAGAAGGGAATGGCGCGTCTTTTCCGCCTTCTCGGGCGGGATCCCCTGGATCGGGATCTGCCCCCCGCCGGTCCGCCCATGCCCGCCCGCCGTTCCCAGGCCTTTGACCATGCGCCGGGCCATCTGCCCGGCGTTGTGGTTGGATCTCTTCGTGCGCAGGGAGAAGATGAGGCGGGAATCGCTCATGCCGACCACGAAGCTCCAGGTGACTTCCGCAAAGCGGAGGAAGAAGTCGGCCATCAAGGCCGCCATATCGGTGTTGGTAAGGTATCCCAGGTCGCAGAATATGACCTTTCCGTAAATCCGGGCATCGTGCAGGCCGCGGTCGAAGTCGACGAAGTAATCCCGGGCCAAGTCAGGGTATTCGATCCGGGAAAGGGTTTTCAATTGAACCTTGGGATAGAGGGCGATGGCCGCATTGTAGTCCACCTCGGTGGCGTGTCGGCCCAGGTTTTGGGTATCCGTCTTGATGCCCAGGTATAGCGCCGTGGCCATCCTCCTGGGGATGGGGACGCCGGCCTGGAGGAGATATTCCGTAAGGGTGGTGGCGGAGCTCCCGTAGCGAAGGCGGATGTCCGCCAGGTCCGCCTCCAGGGCAGATTTGTGGCCTCCGTGATGATCGATGACGATGGAGGCCTTCAGATGGGGGGGGAGGTTATTGTTGCCGGCCCGGGGTTGGGTATCCACGAGGGCAAAGACGTCAAAGTCACGAAGGTCAACCGAATCGAGAGGCTTGATGTCGATATTCAACAGCCGGACCATGGCCCGGTTTTCGGCCCGGGCGATCAGCCCCCCGTAAGCGAGTTCCGCGCTGCCTTTCCATTTTTTCCGGATCAGGTACTTCAGGGCCCAGCCGGCGGCAATGGCGTCCGGGTCCGGGTTGTTGTGGGTGAGGATGAGAACCCTCTTTTGCGATACGATCTGCCCGAGCTTTTCCAGCCTTTGCTGATTGTTCATCCTTTCGCCTTTTGCCAAACGCCGGGCTGCCCCGACCTCATTCCCCTCTATACTACTTACGTTCAAACTCTGAAATTTCTGTTAAGCAAAAAGCATCCCCCCCACCCTAACCCTCCCTCTCGAGGGGGGAGGGGGGGATTCCTTTTGGTTATGGCTCTTTCTCGCTGAGGAAGACACTCCCCGACCGCGACTCCCATGTTACTCCGGGAAAAGATCTTTCTCAAGGGGTTCCTTGGATCTTCCCCGTCCTTCCCCGTTGGCGAGGGCGGAGGGAGGGGAACCGCTTCAACCTCCGGACGATCTTCCGCACCATATCCTCATGGGAGCAGCCGGAACAGTCGATGGTCAGGTGGGCGTATTTCCGGTAGAGAGGCTGCCTTTCGGCAAAGAGCTGTCCTAGAGTCTGTCCAGGGACCATGACCACTCCGCGGGTGGGCAGGTTGATCAGCCTTTTCCGCAATGCGGGAAGGCCCAGGTCAAGATGGATGACCCTGCCGGAGGCCCGGAGATGGGCCATGGCTGCCGGGTAATAGACCACGCTCCCACCGGTGGCGATGACCGATGACCGGCATTTCAGGGAGCGCACGTGGCGCTCTTCGATCCGCCGGAAGGATTCCAACCCGTCCCGGTCGATGATTTCCTGGAGGGTCCGGCCCTCCTGGGCCTGGATATACACATCGGTGTCCAAAAAATCCCGGGAAAGAGCCTTGGCCAGCAGCACTCCGACGGTGCTTTTACCCACGCCGGGCATGCCGATGAGGACAAGGTTGGTCCGGGAGTTTCTCTTCAGGTTCATTTTCATAAGTTGGATCGTAGACCGCCCTTTTTCCCCTATTATATATAAAGGAGGCGTGACCCGGCGCAAAATTATCACTTGGCCCCCCGGCAGGCAACAAAACCCTTGAAAACCGACCTCCGGCAGGGATATATTTCCAATGAACTCATTTCGTTGGCCAACCCATTAAAATAAGGGAGGTAAGCCATGAAGGACCTGTTCAGCTTGAAAGGAAAGGCAGCCATCGTCACCGGGGGGAACGGAGGCATCGGCCTGGGAATTGCCCGCGGCTTTGCCAGCGTGGAAGGCGATATCGTGATCGCCGCGCGGAATGCGGGCAAATCCGCCAAGGCAGGCGAGGGAATCCGCAAGGATTTCGGGGTGAAGGTGCTTGAGGTCGAGGTGGATGTGCGGCAGGAGAAACAGATCCAAGCCATGGTGAAGAAGGCTCTGGACACCTTCGGCCGGATCGACGTGCTGGTGAACAATGCAGGCATGAACATCCGCAAGATGCCCCAGGACCTTCTGAGCTCGGAGTACGACGAGGTCCTCGAAGTCAACCTGCGCAGCGCCTATTTAACCTCCAAATATGTTTACCCGGCCATGAAAAAGGCGGGCGGGGGGAAGATCGTCAACATCGGCTCCATGACCTCCATCTTCGGCGGCGGAAAACTCCTGGCTTACGGCACCAGCAAGGGCGGAATTGTCGCCATGACCCGGGCCCAGGCCGTGGCCTGGGCAACCGACAACATCCAGGTGAACGCCATCCTTCCCGGTTGGATCGATACGGACATGACCCGAAGGGCCCGCGTCGAGCTCGAAGGATTGAACGAGAGGGTTCTGGCCCGCACCCCCGTCGGCCGCTGGGGGACTACGGAAGACATGGCCGGAACGGCGATCTACCTGGCCACCGCCGCCTCCAATTTCATCACCGGGGTGGCCCTGCCGGTGGACGGCGGGTATTCGGTGAGCATTTAAGCAAGGATATCCTTTTGCTCAAACGGAGCAGGGACGATTCATGAATTGCCCCCGCAGGAAGATGCCTCTATGGTTCCGTTGTAGGGGCGGTTTGCAAACCGCCCCTACTTCTTTTCCCCTTTCGCATCGGGCAAGAAAATTTGGCCTGGGGGAGAGTCGCAAGTGCAGCGCTGCTACCAAGTTTCCCGGGAACTTCTGAAGTTCCTGAACGACCAGGACAGCCTCGACCAAGAACGGGATGTCTCCCTGACTTGGGAGCGGATCCACAGTGTCGGTTCGGCAAGGATCGCCTCTCTGCTGGCGGCCAGGCGGGGAGCGGATGTGGAGGTAAGCCATGCCGCCGGAGCCCTGCACGATTTCGGGAGGTTTGTGACCGGCAAGCAGGCGAACCATGCCGAGAACGGCTACGGGCCGGCAAAAGAATTTCTACGGAAGGTTGGGCTATTTTCGGAGGAGGAAATCGAAGAGATCGGCCAGGCGGTGAAGAACCACAGCCGGAAGGAGGTCGTCGGAACCCCGCTGGAGGAGATCGCCAAGGACGCCGACATCCTGGATTGCTACTACCTGGGGCTTCCGCCGAAAAAGGAAGCCCACCGCAGGCGCTTCGCCTCCTTGCAGGAGGAGTTGGGGCTCCGCCGGTAAAGTTCTTCTCCTTCGTGCCGACGGCCGGGTTCCGAGCCTGTTGGCAGGGCGGCTCTCCAGGGCGTCTTTCTTGGGTTCCCAGCGTTCATTTCCCCGGGACGGAGGGCTCCTTCTTCGCCGGCACCAGGCTCAAACTGCTGATGATATCCTCACTGGAGACCGCAAATCCAATTCCCGAAATGGGGGAATTGGGTCTGCCGGCTTTGAGGGTGACCACTCCAAGCACCAGCCCCTCCAGGTTGACCAAGGGTCCTCCACTATTTCCCGGGTTGATGGCGGCATCGGTCTGGATCAAGGTTAAGGTTACTTGATTGGGGAGCTGTCCCTGCCGGACACTGCTCACAATCCCCTTGGACACGGAATGGGACAAACCCAGGGGATCTCCGATCGTGAAGACCTCTTTCCCGATGGAGGCATCCGTCAGTTTCCCCAGAGGGAGATAGGGATAACCGGTAACCCCAATATCCAAGAGGGCCAAATCTCGATCCGGGTCCGTAGCCACGACCCGGGCATTCATCTCCTTGCCGTCAAAGGTAATGGCTTTCACGCTGCCGCCGGCATCGGCAATCACGTGATAGTTGGTAACCGCGTATCCCGCCGGGTTGATCAAGAAGCCGGACCCCCGCATCCTATCGGTTTTCACCCCGATGACCGCCTTGGTGACGAATTCCAGCTTGTTGGACGCCCGTTCGATCAGGGGGTTGGTTCCGTAGTACGGGAATTCGGTGCTGGCGAATTTTTCTTCCGATAGGCGAGTAAATTTATTGTCCGGAGGGGTATCGGTGAAATGGACGACTCCGTTCTTATCTTTGTAGCGATAAACCTGCCCGGCGGCCTCGTCATTCAAGAACCCCAGAGCAATACCCATCAATAAAGCCAAGCATAATATTTTTCGTTCCATAAGAACCCTCTCCGGGCGCTTTCCCTTCCCGGTCTCGCGGATGAAGTCCTTTGATTCCTCGGGAGCAATCCCTTTGGAAGCCTGAACGCCGTCCAAAAGCGATAAGCCTCAATCGATCCGATACTTAGATTATCGGAAGAAAATGGATTCAACTCAAGGATTAAGTGCATGGATCCGGCAACCTGGAAAGGGGAGAAGGGGATGGTGGAAATTAGCTCCCCGCGCCTCGCCAAGGGGTCTGAAATCAAACATTCATTACCCCGCTTGCCTTGGAAAACAGGCCTAAGAGCCAAATTCGTCGTTTATTTTTTCATCAGGGCTCTCTTTAGTTTTCTGGCGAAGGTGGTAACCGCTTCTGCCGGCACCCGTTTTCCGGCCTGTTCTTCTATAATCCGGATGAAGGCGCTTCCCACGACGACCCCATCGGCTTCAGCGCCGATTTCTCCCGCCTGGGCCGGAGTGGAGACTCCGAAACCGGCCACGACCGGAACTCCGGTCATCGTTTTGATCCGGGACACATTCTTCCGGATTTCTTCCACCTGCGGCCGGCCCGTCCCCGTGACCCCGGTAAGGGAGATATAATAGATGAAGCCCGAAGCTCCCTTCACGATTTTGCGCGCGCGCTCCTTGCCTGTCGTGGGAGCCACGAGAGAAATAAAATCGAGCCCTGCCGGGTCGGTGTGCTTCTTCAGTTCCCCGGCCTCTTCCGCCGGAAGGTCCACGACCAGCACTCCGTCCGCCCCGGCTGCGGCCGCTTTCCGGGCGAACCGCTGGGTACCGTAAGCGTGAATCGGGTTATAGTAGCTGAAAAGCACGATGGGCAGGTCCGTTGACGGCCGAAGATCTCCGACGAGCCTGAGAATTTGGGAAAGGGTCGTTCCGTTCCGCAAGGCCTTTTGAGAAGCCCTCTGGATGGCGGGTCCGTCCGCGGTAGGGTCGGAAAAGGGGACCCCCAGTTCCAGAACGTCAACCCCGGCCGNNCCGCAATTGGGCGAATCTCTTTTCAATGCGCTTCATGATCGGTACCTCCCATCCGGCCGGATATGAACGCCGTGTCTTTGTCCCCGCGCCCCGACAGGTTGAGGACGAGGATCCGGGTTTTGGCCAGGGTAGGGGCGAGCTTCATGGCGTAAGCAATCGCNNCGGAGCGCCTCTTCGTCGCCCACGGAGACGTAGGCGGCCCTCCCCGTCTCCTTAAAGTAGCTGTGCTCCGGACCGACGCCCGGATAATCGAGCCCGGCGGCGATGGAATAGGCGTCGTGAACCTGTCCCCCTTCATCCTGCAGGAGGTAGGTCTTGCTTCCATGCAGGACGCCCACCCGACCCGCGCAGAGGGTGGCCGCGTGCATTCTTGTTTTCATGCCCTTTCCCGCCGCCTCCACGCCGATCATCCGAACCGCACGGTCGTTGCGGAAGGGGTAGAAGAGGCCCATGGCGTTGCTTCCCCCGCCCACGCAGGCGATGAGGCAGTCGGGGAACCGTCCCTCGGCCTTCAGAATCTGTCGCTTGGTTTCTCTCCCGATAACACTCTGGAAGTCGCGGACCATCCGGGGATAGGGATGGGGCCCGGCGACGGAGCCGATGAGATAATAGGTATCCCTCACGTGGGTCACCCAGTAGCGCAGAGCTTCGTTCATGGCATCCTTGAGAGTCGCCGTGCCGGCTGTCACGGGGATCACCTCGGCCCCCAGGATCTCCATGCGGGAGACGTTGGGGGCCTGGCGCCGCATGTCTTCTTCTCCCATGAAGACCTTGCATTCCATGCCGAAGAGGGCCGCCGCCGTGGCCGTGGCCAC
>PMCE01000553.1:235-527 GCA_003154025.1 Syntrophaceae bacterium | reverse complement strand
TAGGCCTCCTCCAGCTCGAGAAGGGCCGGCATGATCGTCTCGGCCACGTACCTTCCCCCGAAGATTCCGAAATGCCCATTTTTATCGGGCAGAGAATTTTTTCCCATCTTTCCTCCTAAAGATCGGTTTCGTCGTTCCCTTCTTTTTTAAAAATGGAAACCCCCGGAGAGGATCGGGAGAAGTTCCCGGCCCCCTTCACGGCGTCCACCAGTTCCTTAACTTTTTTGGGGTCCTTTTTCCCAGGCCTCGCCTCCACCCCGCTTCCTACGTCCACTGCCAGGGGAGCAACCGC
>PMCE01000553.1:0-121 GCA_003154025.1 Syntrophaceae bacterium | reverse complement strand
TGACCTCTTCCGGCTCCTGGTCCACGAAGACCCCCACCCGGCAGACCTTTCCGGTCATCCTCCGGGTGATTTCTCTGACCCGTTCGGGAGCCACGCAGCGGGAGCTTCGGGCATAGAAAAT
>PMCE01000218.1 GCA_003154025.1 Syntrophaceae bacterium | reverse complement strand
GGAGGGGCGGCGGCCAGGGGAAGCTGGCCTCCCAGCCTTTCGTCTTTTTCGTAGAGGCAGACCTCATGGCCCCGCAGAGCGGCTACCCTGGCGGCTTCCATTCCTGCGGGACCTCCGCCGATGACCATGACTTTTTTTCTCCGCGTTGCCGGTTCCAGGGTGAGCTTGCCTTCCGCGCCGGCCCGGGCGTTGACCAGACAGGTTTGCGGCTTCTGTTCGAAGATGGGGTCGAAGCATCCCTGATTGCAGGCGATGCAGGTATTGATTTCGTCCAGCTTTCCCGCGCGGGCCTTGTTGGGAAGTTCCGGGTCGGCGATCAGGCCGCGGGCGAAGCCGATCAGGTCCGCCTTCCCGTCCCGGAGAATTTGGTCGGCCAGGACCGGATCATTAATCCGGTTGCAGGCCATTACGGGAATGGCGACCGCCTGCTTGATCCCCTGGGCGAGGTAGGTGAAGCCGCCCCGGGGCAAGCCCATGGTGATCTGGGGGATACGGGTCTCATGCCAGCCCCCGGTGACATTGATCATGTTCGCCCCGGCCTTCTCCAACCTCAGGGAGAAAACCTGGGCTTGCTTATTGGCCAGCCCTCCATCCATGAACTCGTTGCCCGCCACCCGGACGATGATAGGGAAGTCCGGACCCACTTCCCGGCGGATTTCCCGGATTACTTCCAGGCCGAAGCGCATGCGGTTTTCATCCTCTCCCCCGTATTCATCTTTGCGCCGGTTCACGATGGGGGACAGAAACTGACTGATCAGGTAGCCGGCAGAGGCGATTACTTCTAGAGCATCGAAACCGGCGCGTTTCACCCGGGCCGCAGCCAGGGCATAACTCCTCTGGATTTGCTGAATCTCCGGGATCGACAACTCGCGGGGGGTTTCACCCGTAAAGCGGGAACGAATGGGCGAAGAAGAGACCGGTTTCTTCCCCCCCATGAGGATCGAGTGGGAGTAACGCCCCGCGTGGTAAAGTTGAGCGCCAATTTTGGCGCCCCGGGCCTGAACAGCTTTGGCCAGCCCGGCCAGGCCGGGGATGAACCGGTCATCCTTGGCGCTGAGCATGTTAACGGCCCCGCTGGTTTCATCGATGGTGCAGCCGCCGATGATGATCAGGGCTGCCCCGCCCTTGGCCCGTTCTGCGAAGTAATCCAAGTGATGAGGTAGGACCTTCCCCTCCCAGGAGGGAAGAAAATGCATGGCCGGCATGACGATCCGGTTCTTCAATTCCATCTTTCCGACTTTTATCGGAGTGAAAAGCATCTTCAACATCCATCGTCTCCTTTTAAACGTTAGCGACTTAGAAAAAGGTCCGGGGTAATTTCATTGCGAGTTCGCAGGAAAAAACGGGAGTCGGAAGTTGAGAGTTGGGGGTTGTTAAGGAAATTAATGAATCGACTCACTCCTCGTGATTTACGGCCCTTATTTATTCCCACCGCGGGAGCCATTCTAGGTATTTCGGAGGGCTTTCTTCCCCGCCTGAATAATCTTGGCCAGCTCGGCGGCACGCTGGACAGCACCCTTGGCGGTTAGAACTCCGAGCCCATCCTCCAAGGCCATATGCCGGATGCCCTTGGTGACCTTTCCTTTTCCCTCCAGGCTGGTCAGGGCCATGCCGCCGCGTCCCGCGGGGATCATGCCGAAGATCGCAAAGGTGCTGTTTAGGATCGTGAGGGTCATTTCCAATCCCCCATGGCGGAGAAACCCTACCACCAGGGCGGCCCCCACTTTATCGGTCAACCTTCCCCGATGGACGTTCCCGTAGACGAAGACCCGCATCCGGTCGATCATGTCGGCCATGAGGCCGGAGATCCGCCCGATGTGAACGGGGCTGGCCAGAATGACCGCGTCCGCCCGTACCAGGGCCGGGTAGATTTCATCCATCCCGTCCGAGAGGGCGCAGAATTTTCCGGGCGTCTGGTTCTTGATGCACCAGTTGCAATGGGTGCAGCCGTCGATCTTCAGCCCCGAAAGACGGAGGACTTCGGTTTGAATTTCCGGGTCGGAAGAAGTGACCGTGAGGGCTTCTTTTAAGAGCGCCTCGGTGTTGCCCTCCTTCACCGGACTTCCCCCAATCCCTAAAATTTTGATCATTCTTCAGTCCTCAAACATCCGTATTCATCTTGTTTTTCCTATCACAAAGCGGAAAACTTATCAAGATTCCTGAGCCCCTTAATGATTTCCTTTGAAGAAAGCCCCGGTTCTGCCGGGACCTCGCCGGGGTTGATTTTCGGGCGAAGGTTGGGTTGTGGCCCGAGCCTGGCACCTGACCGAAGGCCGCGCCCGGAGGCCTCTGGGCTGAATCCGCTTTGAGCAGTTCACGTATCCTCAAGCGTCCGGTTCTTCCGGAGGTGATGACTTATCTGTGTTCTTCTGTGTTCATCCATGTGCCGCCGGGGAAATAAATTAGACAGGAAATAAATCGAAATAAATCAAATTCTTGACATCATTAGGAGAAAAAAATATATTGATTCCGTCTCCGCCTTTCCCTTCCACATCCGCCCGCGAGGTGATGAACGATGGCCCTGAACTTTGATCTGACCGAAGAGCAGAACCTGCTGCGTCAGGCCGTCCGGGACTTTGCCGAGAAGGAAATTGCCCCCGTAGCCCAGGAGCTGGATGAAAAGGAGGAATTCTCCGTCGAGCTCACCCGGAAGATGGGGGACCTGGGGCTTCTGGGATGCTTCGTCCCCGAGAAGTACGGCGGCTCCAACATGGGTTACATCTCCTACATCATCGCCGTGGAGGAGCTGGCCCGGGTAGACGGTTCGCAGGCCGCCACCATCGCCGCCGGGAATTCTCTGGGAATCGGGCTCATCTATTATTACGGCAGCGAAGGACAGAAGGAGGAATGGCTTCCCAAACTCTGCACCGGAAAGATACTGGCCGCCTTCGGGCTTACAGAACCCGAGGCTGGCTCGGATGCCGGGGGCTCGAAAACCCGGGCCGAACTCCGGGGGGATCACTGGGTCATCAATGGGTCCAAGATCTTTATCACCAACTCAGCCAATCCTCTGACCGGAGTCGTCGTGGTCCAGGCCATCACCGGGCAAAAAGAAGATGGGAAGAGAGAGCTGAGCTGTCTGCTGGTACCCCGGGATGCCCGCGGCTTCACCGCCCGGGAGATGAAGAAGAAGATGATGTGGCGGTCTTCAAATACAGGGGAGCTCTTCTTCGAAGACTGTGCCGTTCCCCGGGAGGACCTTCTGGGGAAAAGGGGAGACGGGTTCCACCAGATGCTGGCCATCCTGGACGGGGGGCGGCTCTCCATCGGCGCCATGGGCCTGGGCGGGGCCCAGGGAGCCTTTGAGATGGCCCTGCATTACGCCAACACACGGGTTCAATTCGGTCGGCCCATCTCCTCCTTCCAGATCAACGCCTTTAAGCTGGCCGACATGGCCATGGAGGTCGAGCTGGCTCGAAACCTCCTCTACAAGGCCTGCTGGTTGAGGGAGAATGACCGGCCGTTCGGCAAAGAAGCGGCCATGGCCAAGCTCTATTGCTCGGAGGTGATGGGCCGGTGCGTGAACCATGCGGTCCAGCTTCACGGAGGGTATGGGCTCATGAAAGAATACAAAATTGAACGTTTTTACCGCGATCACAAACTCCTGGAGATTGGCGAAGGGACCTCCGAAATCCAGCGGATCGTCATCGCCCGGAATATCGGCGTGGCGGGCAGGGCGATTTAGAGGGGAAGAAGGAAATGATGGAATAGTGGAATAATGGTAAGGGCAAAAATCACCAGCCGGTTTTTCCCCCATATCCCGATGTTCCATCAATCCAATCCCCCAGACGGGCGCTTATTTTTTTAAAGGAGGGGAAGATGAAAAAAATAGAGAAGGCTAGGGCTCCGAAGGTCCCGAAAAAAGAGAAAGACTTCCATCGCCGGCAGGAAGATCATGGGGACCTCCTCACCGATCCTTCCCATCATCGGATTCCGGAGCCTGCGGCCAAGGGTCCTTCCAAGCATACTCTCGGGTCGCGGATCCACGAAGCCCGTCAGTTGCGCGGCCTCACCCTCCAGGACCTGAGCAGCCGGACCGGGGTCAGTTTGGAAACCCTGGAAAAGGTCGAGGCAAACAAAATGATCCCCCCATTGGGCGAGCTGATCAAGCTCGGAAAGGCTCTGGAGATGAAAATGGGATATTTCATCTCCCCGGGGGTGGAAAAGCCAATGACCGTGGTGCACTCCGATAAACGCCCGGTGGTCTCCCGTCATGGAAAAAAGAAGAGCGAACAATACGGCTATTTCTATGAATCCCTGGCCCCGGAAAAAGCGGATCGCTTCATGGAACCCTTTTTGATCACCATGGTGCCCAGCGAGGTGAAGGAGCTTGCCAGCCACGACGGCCAGGAGTTCCTCTTCGTCCTGGAAGGAGAGATGAGGGCTCAGGTGGGAGAGCAGGTGGAAATTCTCAAAGCCGGGGATGCGGTCTACTATGACTCGAGTCACCCCCACCTGGTAAAGGCCCACGGGAATCAGCCGGCAAAGATCCTGGCGGTCCTTTATGCCGGTTCTAAGTAATTCCCCGCCCGGCCGTTTTTTCCCAAAGACCCCGCAGGGGCTTACCTCCCGCCGTCCGTCTCTTTACACCCACCCCGGTCGTTCAGAAGATTCAGCAAGCCTGGAGGGCAGGGGGATCTTGTCCCACATCCAAAGTGCGGGGGGGAACTGCCGGTCAACCAGGTGGACGATTTTTTCTCCTGCGGCTGGAACCTGCTCCTGTCTTCTGGTTCCTGACTCCTGACTTCTCCCCTAATCTTTAAACATCCCCTCAATCACGTCCTTGAAGGCTTCATTGATGTATTTTCGCTTCACTTTCATGGTGGGGGGTGCTTCGCCGTCTTCCACGAAGAGCTTCTTGGATAGAATGCTGAATTTTTTGACCGTTTCCACGTTGGCCAGGGTCTTGTTCACGCCATCCACCTCTTTCTGGATCAGCTTGTTGATCTCCGGATGTTGCGTCAGAGTGGCGTACGTGGTGTACTGGATCTTTTTGCCCTGGGCGTATTTTCCCACGTTGTCTTTATCGATGACGATGATCGCCACGAGATACTTGCGCCGGTCCCCGATGACTACGGTGTCGTTGATGTAGGCGCTGAATTTCAACTGATTCTCGATATTCTGGGGGGCGATGTTTTTCCCCCCGGCGGTGATGATCAGGTCCTTTTTCCGGTCGGTAATCTTCAAAAAGCCCTGTTCGTCGAGCACCCCTACGTCTCCCGAATGCATCCACCCGTCCGGTTCGAGAACTTCGGCCGTGTCCCTGGGATTCTTGAAGTATCCCTTGAAGACGTTGCCCCCCCGGAAACAAATCTCTCCATCTTCGGCGATCTTCACCTCTACGCCCGGAAGGGCCTGCCCGACCGTTCCGATCTTACCCCGGTCTCCCTGATTGGCGCAGGTAACCCCCCGTCCCCTCGGTCATGCCGTACCCCTCGCGGAGGGGGATCCCGATGGCCTGAAAGAAGCGGAGGACGTCGGGGGAGATGGGAGCCGCGCCGGAGAAGGCCAGGCGGACCCGGTCGAAGCCCAGGCGTTCCTTAAGCTTGCGGAAGGTGCTGAAGTGGGCCAAAGCATAAGCCAGGCGAAGCCAGGACGGGACCGGTTGATGGCTGGTGCTGTGGGGGGGGGGACTTTTTCCCGAGTTTCAGGCTGGTCTGGAAGATGAGCTTTTTCAGCCAGGTGGCATCCGACATCATGATCATGATCCCGGAGTAATATTTCTCCCAGACCCGGGGAACGCCGTAGGCCGCGGTGGGGGAGATCTCCCTCATGTTGTCCGTCACCGTGTCGGTGCTTTCGATGAAGTTGACCATGGCCCCGTATTTGTTGTTCATGAAAATGGTGAAGAGCTGCTCGAAGATGTGGCAAAGGGGCAGGAAGGAGAGGAATTCATCCTGGGCTTCGATGGGGTTGCCCTCGGCCATGGCCTTGGCCATCCAGGTAATGTTGGTGTGGGTCAACATGGCCCCTTTGGGCGGCCCGGTGGTTCCAGAGGTATAGATCAGGCGGGCCAGGTCGTCCGCTTTGACCTGTTTCCATCGTTTTTCAAAAAGGTCGGGCTCCTTCTTGTCAAGTTCCCCTCCGAGGGCCAAGGAATCGTCAAAGCTCATCACCATGGGGTCCTTGAAATGCTTTAACCCTTTCAGGCCCCAGACGACGATCTTTTCCAGCCCGGGGACCTTGGCCCGAAGCGAAGGGCTTTATCCAGCTGTTCCTCATTTTCGACGAAATAGAGACGGGATTCGGAGTAATCCACCACATACGGGCATTGCTCCCAGCTCTTGGTCGCATAAACCCCCACGGTCGTGCCCCCGGCGTGCATCGTCCCGAGGTCGATGTAGACCTACTCGGGGGAATTTTCTCCGATGATGGAGACACATTCCTGGGCCTTCAGCCCCAGGGCGAGAAGCGCCATGAAAACTTTTTTCACCCTGCGGCCGTATTCCTTTCAGGAGGTGCCAGATGCCCAGCTTCTTGTACCGCAGAGCTACCTCGTCTCCGGATAGCTGAACGCGGGATTGGAACATCTCGGGAACAGTCTTTCCCTCGGCAACTTGTAAGGGGGGCATAACTCCTCCAGGCCGTTCATGGCCGCTGGTCATGGATGGCTGTCTATCCCCTGGTGAGCCCGGGGACGGGACCGAAATCCAGAAGGATGAACAAGCGGGACCGTGGCCCCCCATCCAGAATTTTTATTTCATCGGGCCTTGGAATTTTCGTTCTCGGGGGTTGAAGGTAATCATGAATCCGTCAAAGACGATCTGGATAAACCCCTGTTCTCCCAGGAGGGGGCGTTTCTCCTTGGAAAGCCGGTAGTACTTGGTCACCCACTGGCCGGGAGTGACGCGGTATCCTCTGGTTTCAATATCCTGGTAGACTTGCGGGTCGAGGTACGCCCGCACAGCCTTGACTTCCAGGGTCCTGGAACTGGCCCGTTCGTTCTTGATTTTGACTTTGACGGAACTCACATGGAGAGGAGGCTTTCTGGTGGGGCCCCCGCCGAAGACCTGGACCTCGAGCTTGAAGAGAAAAGGCCCCTCGGCGAAAATTTTGTTTTCAATGATGGTGAAGGCCGATAGATCCGGACTCAGAGCCATCGACAGGAGAAAGGATATGGCCAAGGCCAGAGGGATTGTCCTCCAACGGAGGGTCAAAGATTTACCTCCTGAGCAGCCGGGGAAAGTTTGTTCCGCCGGAAAATTAAGGTGAACCCGTTGGGGTTCATGAATACCTTCCTCAGGAATTATGGGGAAATTCCCGGGAAAGTCAAGAAAAAATTCGAGCTCATGCGGAATCATACAGGGTGCTGCCGTGCTGCAGTTCGGCGGTGTTGCGGTTATAAAAAAAGAGTTGGCGCCCAAATCCGCCAGCACCGCAGCACTTTTCTTATTCACCCTCATTCCCGTTGCGGTACCGCAGGCCGGGTTGCTCGATGGTTACGGTCGTATCCGAGGGAACGTCGCGGGTGATCCAGGTGTTTCCTCCGATAACTGACCGGGCCCCGATGACTACCGCCCCCAGGATCGTGGCGTTGGAATAAATGGTGACATCATCCTCCAAAGAGGGATGGCGCTTGCGGCCGCGGATGATGTTCCCTTCGCTGTCTTTGGGAAAACTCAAGGCTCCCAGGGTTACCCCCTGGTAGATCTTTACCCGGTCCCCGATCTCCGTGGTCTCTCCGATGACCACTCCGGTTCCGTGATCGATGAAGAAGTCCTTCCCGATCGTGGCTCCGGGGTGAATGTCAATCCCGGTTACGGAATGGGCGTATTCGGTCATGATCCGGGAGAGGAGCGGAACTCCTTGAAGGTGCAGCTCATGACCGACCCGGTAAACGGTGATGGCCAGGATGCAGGGGTAGCTGAAGATGATCTCATCCAGGCTCTTGGCTGCCGGGTCGCCGTCATAGGCCGCCTGCACGTCCCCGGCCAAAGCATGCCGGAGGTGGGGGATCTTTCGCAGGAAGGCCAGGGCCTCCTTCTGCCCGCGGTCCAGGCAACGGGTGCAGAGGCTGTTGAGACGGCGGCATTCGTGGCGAATGGAACGGGCGATTTGGGCGGCGAGGTTTTCAAAGACCCGGTTGACCCCGTTGCCGATCTGGTACGTCAGGGAATAGGCATCGATCTCCTGTTTGCGGTAATAGCCGGGGAAGAGGAGGTCTTTGAGGTCTTCCAGGATCTCGATCACCGATTCCTTGGAGGGAATCAGGGCCGAGTTGAAATGGGAGATGGAGCGCTCTCCCTGGATGCTTCCGATGACCTCCCCGATGACCTGGGGGAGTTGGCTGCGGTACCCTTCGACAAAATCGATCTCCACCTCGCAATGATCGCCGGCGATGCAGATTTCCTTTTCGTCCATGATCAACCCTTCCTCCCTTGGCGGCAGTCCCCGACCCGACCTCGGGGCTTATCGTAACCTTCAGGGGCGACACCGCCTTTTCAGGCCCTCCCCGGCGATGATTTCCGGATCCAGTGCCGGGCGACAAAGAGGACCAGGAAGAGGATTCCGGAGACCAGCACAATCGTACCCGAAGGAGGCCAATCGAAAAAATAGGCGGCCACCAGCCCCGAAACAGCGGAGATGGCCGCCAGCAATGCGGAGATGGCCAGGGCTTCCTTGAAACTTCTGGCTGCCTGGAGGGCTGCGGCTGCGGGGATGACCAACAGGGCGGAAATCAGGAGAATGCCCACGACCTTCATTCCCACAACCACGGTCACCGCCGTCAGAATGGCCATCAGAATGTCAAGCCGGTTCACCTGGACCCCGGAGACCTTCGCCGACTCCGAATCAAAGGTGAGGAAAAGAAACTCCTGGTAGAAGAGAGCCACGGTGATCAGAACCACCAAAGCCAGCAGGAACGACACCCAAACCTCTTCCGCATCGATGGCCAGGATGTTGCCGAAGAGATAGCCGAAGAGGTCCAGGTTGAAGCTGCCGGCCAGGCTGATCAAAAAGATTCCCATGGCCATTCCCAGGCTGCTAATGATCCCTACCGCGGTGTCCCCATAAAGGCCGGCCCGTTCCTTCAGTTTCAGGATTCCCAGGGCCGAAAGGATCGCGACTCCCAGGGCGACCCAGATGGGGGATACGGAGAGCAGCAGTCCCAGGGCCACCCCGCCGAAGGTGACGTGGGCCAAGCCGTGGCCGATCATGGCATCCCGCCGGAGGACCAGGAAGACCCCCAGAATGGCGCAGGTCACGGAGACTCCCAACCCGGCGAGGAAAGCTCTTTGCATGAAGTCGTAGGAGAAGAGTTCTTCCATAGCGTCGATCAGTGGCGATGGCAGACCAGATGGTGTTCGCCGTGCAGGAGTTCCTGGACCAGGGGAGAGCTGCAGAAATCATCGTGGGTTCCGTGGAAGAACAGGCGCTGGTTGAGACAGGCGACCTTGTTCACATGCTTGGTGATTACGCTGAAATCGTGGGTGATGAGGACGATCGTCAGGCCCTCCCTCTCGTTGAGGCGGGCCAACATATCGTAGAAGTGCGCCTGGGTCTCCGCATCCACCCCGGCCGTAGGCTCGTCGAGGAAGAGAACATCCGGGCCGTTGACGATCGCCCGGGCGATGAAGACCCGCTGCTGCTGGCCTCCCGAAAGTTCTCCGATCCGGCGGTCCCGCAGAAGCTTCATGTCCACCAGCTCTAGGGCCCGGTCGATGGACGCGTCGTCCTGCCGGTTCAGGAATCGGGGAAAGCGCTTCTTCGAGATCAGTCCCATAGCCACGACTTCCCGCACGGAGGCAGGAAAGTAAGGGTCCTTATAGGTGGCCTTCTGGGGAACGTAGCCGATCCGCTGCCATTGGGAGAAACGACCGATTTCCTCACCCATGAGAACGACCCGGCCCTGGGCGGGGGTGAGAATCCCCAGGATGATCCGGATCAGGGTGGTCTTTCCCGATCCGTTGGGGCCGATCAGGGCCACAAAGTCCCCCGGGGATACGGCAAAAGAGATGTCCTGGAGGACCCGCAGGCCGTCATGGCTGAAAGAGATATGCTCGACGGAGATGAGAGGAGATTCAGGGTTCACACTCCAGCCCCTTTCGCAGAGTTTCGAGGTTCTTCTCCATCAGATTCAAAAAAGTCACCCTTTGATCGAGTTGATCCCGCGTCAAATTCGCCCCGTCGTTGAGCACCAGGGTCTGAATCCCGGCCTCCCGGGCCAACACCTGGGCCAACTTGGGGTTGACCAGTTCTTCGAAGAAGATGTATTTCATCCCCTGGTTTCGAGCCGAGGTGATCACGTCGGCCAATTTCCTGGGGGTCGGTTCGGCATTGGGGCTGATTCCATAGAGGGGAATTTGCTGCAACCCGTACCTCTTCGCCAGGTAGGCAAAGGCCGAATGCCCGCCCAGGACCATCTGGCGATGGCGACATCGGGCCAGGGAGGATTGATATTTCCGATCCAAAGCCTCCAGCTTTTCTTTATAGCCGGAGACCTTGGCCCGGTATTCAGCGGCATGGGCAGGATCGATTTCGACAAAGGCGGCCGCGATGGCGTCGAGGATTTTCCGGTCCTGGGAAAAGTCCAGCCACACATGGGGGTCGATCTTCTCCCCCGTGAGAGGCCGGCGGTCCCGGGAAGGTTCCGGGGAGGGGTTTCCCGCTTCCAAGAGCTCCAGTCCTTTCAAGGCTTCCACCACTTTCAACTTGCGCCCCCGCGTGCCTTTCAGGAGGTCATCCGCCCAAGGTTCCATGGCCCGGCCGATCAAGATGAAGACATCGGCCTTATATATCCTTGCCAGGTCGCTGGCCTTGGGCTCCCAGGCGTGGGGTTCACTCCCCGGTGGGAGGATGAGGTCTGCTTGAACTCTCTCTCCCCCAACCATCCGGGCGAAATCCTGAAGGGGGAAAAGGGTGGTTACCACCTTGACCTTTGGCTGGGCTTGGGCATGGGAACGGGCCATGGATAGAGGAAGGAATACTGCCAGAAAGACAAGGGCGAAGGAAAGCCTTCTCCCGGCAGAACGGGAAAGCTGCAGGGGGTTCATCCGGATAACTCCACAAATTTACGGATGTTTGAATTTCGAGAAAACATTAAAAATTCCATTATCTTAAATTATCCTAATGGTTTCCCGTTCCATATTCAAGGAAATTTTCCTTTTCTCCCCCCCTTCCTGCCGGGCAAAAGGGAGACAGGAATTTTTGTATCTAGGTTCTGCCGCAGGCTATTTTGAGCTTGGGCATTTCGATCCTCCCAAATGCATAGACAGGAGTGGCAAAGTTCTATAAAATAGGAGCATTCATCTCTTGAGCCGGTCTTCATCCTCAGGAGATATTTTTTTAGGTTTGGGAATTTTTGCGGGGCGAAGATGATCTCCTGGGCGTCATCCCTGGATACAGCTCTTTTTCATCTCATCAATAGGGCAGGGGAGAATTCCTTCTTCGACTGGTTCATGCCCTTCATGACCGACCTCAAGAATTTCACTTACGTCCTGGCGTTCTTGGGGGTCTGGATTTTGTGGAAAGAGAGAAAGGGGGGGGTGATTTTCTTGATCTTCATCGCCCTTACCCTGGCGATGACCGATTCTTTTTCCAGCCGACTGCTCAAGGAATGGGTGGGCAGGATTCGCCCCTGCCAGATTCTCCCGGGGGTTCGTCTCCTCACCGACTGTAACACTTCCTATTCTTTTCCCTCTTCTCATGCGGTGAACATATTTGCCGCGGCTTATTTTCTATCGCAGCCCTTCCGCCGCCTGACTCCGGTGTTTTACGGGATCGCGGCCGTGGTGGGGTATTCCCGGGTATACATCGGGATCCATTATCCCTTGGACGTCATGGGCGGAGCAGCCATCGGCCTGCTCATCGCCTGGCCCATGCGCTGGCTGAAGGACCAGGCCTTGACGGGTTTTCATCTTTCCACGGCGCCAGGCACCAAGCCCCAAGCACCAAATCCCCCCCAATAATAGTATTGAGGTACGAATGAACGCAGATTATCGGGATTTCAAAAAGATGGAAATCCAAAGAAAAGCGGAATTTAGTCCTGGGTTCTTTTTCTGCGCATATCAGCGAAAATCTGCGTCCTAAATCAAAAGGAAGAAAAAATGCGAAGCAACGCCGAGATCGTCGTCGATGCCCTGGAGAAAGCGGGAACGAAGTACGTCTTCGGATACCCGGGGGGGCAGAACGCCCGGTTCATCGAAGCCATGCACGGGAGCAAGGTGGAATTTGTCCTGGTGACCCAGGAAGCCTGTGCCGGATTCATGGCCGATGTGTACGGCCGGCTCACGGGGAAGCCCGGGGCCTGTCTTTCAACCCTGGGCCCCGGGGCCACGAACATGACCACCGGGGTGGGAAACGCCTTCTTGGACCGGGTCCCCCTTCTGGCTTTCACCGCTCAGATGGGTAAGTTTTGGAAAGGGCGCACGGTGCAGATGCACATTGACCACCAGAAGCTCTATTTACCCATAACCAAATGGACCGCGGAACTGGAGTCCGCAAAGGTCTACCCCATGATGAAGAAAGCCGTGGAGGTGGCTCTGTCCGAACAGCCGGGGCCGGTCCATCTCGATTTCCCCGAGGACCTGGCCGAGGAGCTTTCCCCGGAAAGCGCGGGCGAATTCCGGCCTGCACCTCTGCCGATTCCTCCCTTCGATTCCAAGGCGCTCAGCAAGGTGGAAGAACTCCTGCGGAAAGCCAAGTACCCCCTGGTAGCCATCGGCTTGACCATGAACCGGGCCGGGGCCACCCGGGAGCTCCTGGAGTTTGTGGAAAAACACCGATTGCCGGCGGTCACCACCCTCATGGCCAAAGGGCACATCCCCGAAGAAGGCTCCCAACTCGTGGGAGTGGTGGGGAGGGCCAGAAGGGACCTCGTTGCCGAATATTATAAGCCCGCCGACTTGGTCCTGGCCATCGGCTACGATCCGGTGGAGTTCAATTACGAGGACTGGGTGCGGAAAGACCTGCCGGTCATCAACATCAACACGATTCCCATCGATATCGCCAGCGGGTACTCGGTTCCCTGTCAGGTGATCGGGGATATCCGCGAGATTCTGCGGAACCTTCTCCGCATGGATAAACTGGCTCATCAGTGGGATTTAGGCGCACTGCCGTCCCACCGGAAGAAGTTGTATCATGCTTTGACTCCTCTCCAGAAGAGTTTCTCCCCTCACCATGCCCTTTTGGCCATGCGGCAGATTCTTCCGGCCGACGGGCTTTTGGTCTCGGATGTAGGGGCTCATACCCATATTATCGGCCAGCTGTGGGACACCCGGGGGCCGGGGAATTTCCTGGTCTCCAACGGCTGGTCCTCCATGGGATTTGCCATCCCGGCGGCCATCGCGGCCAAATTGGTGCAGCCGCAGCGGCCGGTCGCGGTGGTCGTTGGTGACGGAGGATTCCTGATGAAGGTGGGGGAGATCAATACCGCGGTTCGTTTGAAGCTCCCCGTGATCTTCGTGGTCTTCCGCGATCGTTTCCTGAGCCTGATTAAAGTCAAGCAGACCCGCAAAGAGTACCACTGGTCGGGAGTGGAGATTCTCGGCTCCGGCTATGCTTCGAGCGATAATTTTTTCGGGGCCAAAGTGATCGTGGCCCGGGAGGAAGAGGAGTTTCGGGAAGCTTTCAAGCGCGGGTTGGCCGCGAGCGAACCCGTGATCATCGAAGCGGTCTTGGACCCGGCAGAATACGACGTGATTATTTAGGCAGCAAGGGATGGGTATTTCTTTGAACCCGAGATTTTCCGCCGAGGGCTATCAACAATAAACTCATGGCCACATCGGTCCGGGCCGGGATTTAAAGGCTTTCCCCTTCCAAAAACGGAGTTTCTCCCATGAAACTCACCCGCCGCCATTTTTGCCGGACCTGCATCCTTGCCGGGGCGCTTGGTTTTTGACTCCGGCAACCCTGAACGCCGAGATTACCAAAAGAGACCGATGGCAGCCCGGGTATGCGAAACTGGAGAGAGAGCAAATAGCTTGCCCGATTTGAAGGGGTCGAAATACCCGGGCAAAGCGCCGCCGGGCTCGTCAAAAGGGCTGGGACTCCGGGCCGTCAACTAAACAACTTGTCGGGGTTCCCGATGGGGGGATTTCTGACTCAAGATCCTCGATCCGACTTACAAGAGCAGGGTGGAAATGCCGAGAGGACGATAGCCGGGGTTGGCGTCAATCTTTGCGCGGCAAAACGGATTTATGCAGCGAATAAGCCGGAGTCCCGCCGGCCATCGTAGTCAGAAAATCGAAGAGATGATTTTTGATCTGCGTCAGATGCCCATTGGCGGAGCTATTCTGTTCTTCCAGGCGCGGTGGGGATGGGTCGGCCTGGAGGCGGTAGAGATCAAGGATTTCATCCACATTCAGATGCAATAACTTGGCATAGCTGCGGATAAATCCCCGTACGTAGGTTTCCGCCGGGATGAGCTGATAGGCATCTTCTTCGATCGCCTGGAGGAAGGCCAGGCTGATCCGGGTCTCTCTGGATACGGTTTCCAAAGAAACTTTCTTCTCTTCTCTTTCCTTCTGAAAGAGACGGCCGACGGTAATTCCTTGGGGTACCATATGAAACACTCTCTCAAGAGCCAGGAAAAATTGGATTGATAGATAATTTCCGGTAGTGCACAAATCGGGCCAAAATGTCCTAAGAAGGGATGGAAAAATAAATCAGCCAGGCCCAGGAAAATTTTCTTTTGATTCCCAAAGGTTTGAAACCCCTCCGGGGAAGAGGTAAGTTTGAGCCTATCCTTTCTACTCCAAGGAAAAAGAAAATTCAAGGAAAAAATTACCTATTTTGTCCTCCGACTTACAAAAATTGCCATTTTTACCCCGTTTCGTCCCCAATTTCCTAGTTTCCGAGTTACACCCATCAAATAATTCGCTNNCCGCGCACGAGGACCTAGGGCGTCCCGCTGGGGCGGAGCATCGGCCGGGATGAAAACCGCAAGGCGCGAGTCGCGAGGGCGCAAGTCGGTATAAACCCTTTCGCCCTTGCGCCCCACGCCTTGCGGTTCATAGTATTGACCTTTGGGAGATCATCCGCTAGTCTTGGAATGGAGTGAATCTTGTTCGGGAAAACTCTCTAACCGGCATCATTGCGATGGATCTTTCAAAAGGAGGATGGAAGATGAAAATGCCGAGAAGGGTAGCGGTCTGGTATCTGGTCGGGGCTATGTTCGTACTGGCCACCGCTCCCAGATGTTTTGCCGGGTTTTCTTCATCCGAGGTCATCGTTTTATCTCCGGCGGATCGCTCTGCCGATCTTGAGAAGCTGCAAAAATTCCTGGAGATCAAGATGGTCCGGGAAAGGCTGAAGGACCTCGGGTTTGCCCCGGAGGAGGTCCGGGTGAAGCTGCACGACCTCAACGGCCAGCAGATCCATCAGCTGGCTCTCCATCTTGACGAGATGAAGGTGGCAGGAGACGGCGGGGCGGTGGTAATCATTGTTTTTCTGGCCGCCATCCTGGCGGTTCTGATTTTTTATGCTACCGGTCACAGGATTTTAGTCCGATAGGTTTCCGCAACGGTTGAAGAAACCTCTGCTTTTCCTTTTCTTCGTTCATGGAAGCTGATTTCTATATCCAGTGGCATATTACCGATCTCTGCAATCTGCGCTGCCGCCATTGCTATCAGGATCGATTTACCGGGGGAGACGACTTGGATTGGCCGGGCCTGAAAAAGGTGGCGGATAATCTCCTCTCCGCCTTGCGGGGGTGGGGGCGGAAGGCCTGCATCCACCTCACCGGCGGAGAGCCGCTGCTGAAGCCCGCCCTGTGGCCCCTCCTGGGGTACTTGAGCCTGCGGCCGGAAATTGAAGAGCTGGGGATGATCACCAACGGCCTTCTCCTGGATGGCGGAACCTTGGAGCGCCTGTCCGCCGTGCCGAAGTTCAGGAAGGTCAAGATCTCGCTGGATGGGGCGGATGCGCAGGTCAACGACTTCATCCGGTCGGCGGGGACTTTTGACCGGGCGGTAAAAAATATCGCCCTGGCCCGGGAAAGCGGCGCCTTCGACGTGCAGCTGATGTTCACGGTGATGAAAAGCAATCTGGAGGATCTCCCCGCGTTCATCCGCCTCTGCGAAGACCTGGGGGCGCAGGGGATGATCATCGAGCGGTTTATCCCCTGGGGGCGGGGAAGAGAGTTTCGGGAAGACGTCCTCGACAGAGAGCAGTGGCGCAGGATGGTTCGAGCCCTCTTCGAGTATTTCGCCGTCGAGCTGGAGGAGGATGAGATTCCTCCCTACCAGGCCTTCCAGGTCGATTTTCAGGGGGAGGAGCCGGAGTTACTGGGGGCTCCCTGCGTCCTGGGAACCGAGGGGTTCTGCATCATGCCCCAGGGGGATGTGTACCCCTGCCGGAGATTTCCCCTGTCCGTCGGGAACCTGCGGGAAGAGCCGCTGAAGGATATCTGGGAAAAATCGAAGGTTTTGAATCAACTCCGGGACCGGAGAAACCTGAAAGGGAAATGCGGAAGGTGCCGGCAGGAGGGCTGCACCGGTTGCCGGAGCCTGGCTTTCTGTCTGACCGGGGATTTCCTTGCGGAGGATCCCCATTGCTGGAAGGGCCGATGACGGAGGGTCGATTCGCGAAACTTCCCGGATTCTCATCGAAGAAGGGAAGAACGAAACAGAAATGGCGATTCAGGCCCGGACAACAGACATCAGACTGAGCGCGCAGCATGCCGGAGGCGGGACAAGACAAAAGTCTGGAATCTGAGGTCTGGTGTCCGGGCCTGAATTGCAGTAGCCGAAAGGATGTAAGTGTCCGAAAAACTTCATCCCAGCGCTCAAAGAGTGCAGGAAGCTTTAGCCGCTCTAGGATTGCCCTGCCAGGTCGTGGAACTTCCGGCCAGCACCCGCACGGCTCAGGAGGCTGCCCAGGCGATCGGCTGTTCCGTGGCCCAGATTGTCAAATCCCTGATCTTCCGTGGGAGCCGGACGGGGAAACCCATCCTCGTTTTGGCCAGCGGGGTGAACCGGGTCGACGAAAAAAAGCTCGGTGAACTGGCCGGGGAGCCGGTCGGCAAAGCAGACGCGGATTTTGTTCGCCAGCAAACCGGGTTTGCCATCGGCGGAGTCCCTCCGGTAGGCCATGCTGCGCCCATCGAGACCTACATCGATGCCGATCTTCTCCAGCACGAAGAGATCTGGGCGGCGGCGGGCACGCCCCGGGCGGTCTTCCGCCTGAAGCCGCAGGACCTGCCGAAGATGAGCCAAGGCTCGCTGGCCTCCATTGGATAGCTTATGGAAACCAATGACCCCTACGACGCCAAATTGAAGAGATATATTGATGACCGCCATATAGCCTGTGAACATCTGGTTTTTCCGCAGCGCTGCCATTCGGTGGCCGAAGCAGCCCAAGCTGCCGGCGTGACTCCCCTGGATTTTGTCAAAAACATCTGCATGATGGATTNNCGGAGGAGATGCTGGAAGCGAGCGGCTATCCCTGCGGCGGGACCCCCTCCTTCGGTTATCCCGCCCGTTTTCTCATCGACGAAAAGGTCCTGCAGATGGAGGTCGTCTACACGGGCGGAGGCTCGGAGTACTCCCTGGTGAAGATCCGGCCCGCAGAATTGGTGAAAGCCAATCAAGGGGAAATCGTGCGGGTCCGGAAATAGACGATCCCGTCCTTTTCGGTGCAATCCAGAATCAAGGGGGACTGTATGGCCTGTGATCTACTGATCAAGAATGGGCAGATCTTCGATCCTCTGAAAAAAAGTTTTCAAAAAGGGGACATCGCCGTGGCCGGCGGGAAGATCACCCGGATCGGACCCCCCTGGGAAGGAGAAAAAAGCTGCGAGGTCATCGATGCTTCCGGGTGCATCGTCACCCCGGGGTTGATCGACCTCCATGTTCACATCTTCTATCTCGTCCACCGGATCAGCATTCATCCGGCCCAGTTGGTCCCGCGCGCAGGGACCACGACGATGGTTGACGGGGGAAGCGCCGGGGCGGGAAACTTCGATGCCCTCAAGGAATTCATCCTCACCAAGTCCGATTTGAATCTGCTGGCCTTCCTGAATATCAGCCTTCTGGGGCAGGTCTTCGAGATGCAGATCCCGGGCGTGCCCTCGATGAACGAGTACGAGGACCTGCGCCTGGTCAACGTGACCGAGACGGTCAAGTGCGTCGAGCAGAACCGGGATTTCATCGTAGGCCTCAAGGTCCGGGCTTTTGCCGGGCTTACCAACCTGACTCCTGTCTACGCCGCCGTGGAAGCGGCGGAAGAGGCCGATGTCCCCATCATGATTCACACCTCTCCGCCCCCTCCCGCGGTGAGCCAATACCTTCCCCTCCTCCGGGCGGGGGATATTGTCACCCACCTTTATCATCCCAGCCCCGGCGGCCTGCTGGACAGAAACGGGAAGATCCGGTCTGAATACCGGGAGGCTCGAGAGAGGGGAGTGCTCATGGAAGTGGGCCTCGACCGGTGGCACACGGACTTTGAGGTGATGAAGAAGGGCATGGGGCAGGGATTCTGCCCGGACATCATCAGCACGGATGTGACCCGGTTCAACGTGGAGCCGCTGGTGCGGGACGTCTTATTCACTGCCAGCAAGGTCATGGCCGCGGGATTGCCCCTGCCGGAGGCGTTGGCCGCCATGACCATCAACCCCGCCAGGGCCATGAAGCGCCCGGAACTGGCCGAGTTGAAAAAAGGGGGGCCGGCCAACATAACCGTCCTGGAGGTTCTGGAGGAAGAGGTCTCCTTCGTCGATTTCTTCGGGCAGACCTTGAAGGGAAAAGAGCGACTGACCTGTCGGTGGCTGGTCAATAAAGGGAAAGTGGTAAAAGAGACGCCGGCAAAGATGAAAGGAACGCAAAGCGAATAGCGCCGAGCGCAAAAGAAAAAAGGAGAGCCTGGTACGCGGACGCAACGGTCAAGAATGTAGAGAAGAGCGGCCCTGTTTGGCCAGGAACCACTCGATCAGGCGCCGGGCGATGCTGATCTTTCCCGGCTGGCCGGGCAGGCGGTCAGCGGTGTACCAGCCCGCATCTTCGAGCTCCTCGTGGTTGATCTTGATCTCCCCTCCGGCGTATTGAGCGGTAAAGCCGATCATGAGGGAGTGGGGAAAAGGCCAGGGCTGGCTGCCGAAGTAGCGCAGGCCTTTGACCTTGATCCCCACTTCCTCCAATACCTCCCGTTCGACCGCTTCTTCCAGGGTTTCCCCCGGCTCCACAAAACCGGCCAGGACGCTGTAGACGCCCGGGGCAAAATGGCGGGAGCGGGCCATGAGGAGCTGATTGCCGCGCTCCACTAGGACGATCACCGCCGGAGCCAGGCGGGGAAATTGGAGAAGACCGCACTGCGGGCATTCTTTGGCCCTCTCCTTCGGCCGGGGTTTGAGGGGCACCCCGCAACGCCCGCAGATCCGGTGGGTCCGGTCCCATTCGACGATCTGCACGGCCCTCCCGGCCAGCCAGAACAACTCTTCCTCCAGCCGGCCGTATATTCTTCGTAGTCCTTCATAGGCCATTCCCGGCGGGGCTGCCGTCCCCTCAGGCAGGTCCACGGCGTAGCAGGGATGGCTGTCGAACTGCCCTAGATAGTGCTGTCCTTCGTGAGACAAGCCCAGTTCGGCGAAATCCCGCAGATAAGGCAGCCGCGCCGAGTCCGAATCCAGATGGACCAGAAGCTGATTCCCCAGAAAGGCAAACCACCAGGCCGGCTCCTCCCTTTCCCGAGGGGGAACCACCGCGGGGACAAAACGATTCCTGTTTTCCATGTCGATTCGGACCATTCCTGTCAGGATCTCTTTTCCGGTCTCTGGATCAGCTCGAAGATGACCCCTCCGACCCGGTCCGAATCCACATAGGCGAACCCCGTGCCGTCCGGCCGGGTGAACCCCTGAGTCACCTCCAACCCGGCCCCCTCCGCCTTTCTTTTCACCTCTTCCAGATTTTTCACCAGGAACCCGAGGTGGTGAAGCCCCTCGCCCTTCTCCCGGAGGAATGACTCGTGAATGGTCTTTCCGTCTTTGAGCTCGACCAGCTCTATCTGGATTGGGCCCAGCTGGAAGAAGGCTCTCTTTCCCCGGTAGCCGGCCGTTTCCCCGTAGTAGGTGGCCGTGGGATAATCCACGTCTCGAATCTCGAAGGGGCCGAAGCCGAAGACTTCCCGGTAGTATTTGATGGTTTCGTCGATGCTCCTCACGACGATCCCGATCTGACAGAGGCTGGAGGGCGGAAAGATTTCGACCGCGAGGGTCGGGGTTTTCTCGCTCATCTTTTTGCTCCTTCATGAAGGAATGGGATCTTCTATTCTCGCACGACCGCCGCTGACCGGAGAATGACAGGGAGGGGGAAAATGGGTTTCGGGGCAAAGTGCAGAAAACAGAGATCGGTCTGGTTTGAGTATAGAATAAATCCTTCGAAAGGAAAACTAAATTCAAAGGGGGAAAGAAAGATAGGGTCGTTTCCGGGGTCCCATCCGGCCCCGGCTTTTTTCCGAAAAAAAGCCCCAGGGAGGCCCTGGGGCTGGGAAGATCCGCCGATGCCGTTGGATACGGGAGGAACGAAATCTCTCTTAGAAGGTCCTCTTCTTTTGATGTTAGATTCGTCTCCGATCCGCAACGGGCACCGCAGAAATTCCATCTACTGTATCGGCCGGGTTTTATAAAACTTGATGGTTTTATCGGCCGGGAAAATCCCGTCTCCTCTCAGGGTTTAATCCAGCAGGCTGCCAGGAAGGCGCCCGTGTTCAAACCTTTCCGCCAGCCCTCTTCCTCCACCCGGGCCGCCAGGTCGAGGCCGGCATCTTTGGCGAAATGAACGGCCGTGCGGATCTCCCCTTTCACCGGAGCCAGGGCGGCCAATTCTTCCGGGGAACGGAAAACGACCTTTTGAAAGAGGCTGTGACCTCTCTTCGCCTCGTCCCTGCGGCGTGCGGCCCAGGGGCCCAGGCTGTTCAAGGTGGCGACGACAACCAGGCCTCCTCTCCGGGTAACGCGAAAGAGTTCCCGGACGGCCTTGTCCCCATCGGGGATAAATTCAAGGGCGGTGATGGAGACGGTTTTACCGATGGAATTTTCCGGGAAGGGTAGGCGAAGGATGTTCCCCAGGACCGGCTGAAAGGGAAGGACCAGGGCCTTCTTCGCGGATCGCTTGACCATGGGAAAGGATAGATCGAGGCCGACGACCTTGGCCCCCAAGGAGAGCATGTCCAAGGTAAAAACCCCGGTTCCGCAGCCCGCATCCAGGATGAAGTCCCCCGGGCCGGGCCTCAGGAATTCGGAGACCAGTTCCCATTCTACCCTTTTGACCAAAGACCCGATGGGAGTGGTGAACCACCGATCATACTTCTCCGGCCAGTCATCAAAAAGTTGGGATTTATCTGGGTCCGCCATGGAAGATTTTTCCTCGTCCGGAGCTGGCAGCCCTCGGTTATACTGCCGAAACGAGACTTCGGGGATCCCGCGCCTCCCAGCGGCCGGCGTCCACCGCGGTCATGAATTCCAGGAGGGAACGGTTGAAGTGCTCCGGTTCCTCCAGGTTGAGGGTGTGGCCGCTGCGGGGGAAGATCTCCAGGCCGGCGCGGGGAATATTTCGCTTCATGAAGATGCTTCCTTCCAACCCCCGGTCATCCTCATCCCCCAGCATGACCAGCACCGGCAGAGTCATCTTACGCAGCTGATCCCCCAGGTCAATAATCGAAGGCCGCTTCCTTTGCACTCCCAGAAAAGTGTAAGCGGATCCCTTGGCCGAATGTTCCTCGAACTGGCGGAGGAATTCCTCGCAGGCCCGGGGGTTTTTATTCTGGAGCTGGACCCGGGCAGGGCCGAGAGTATAAGTCCCGGATACGGCCTTCATCCCTTCCTGTAACATTTGGTCGGCCACATGGGCGATCTGCCTGTGGAATTCCTCCCGGTTTGCCCCGCTTCCATATCCGGAGCCGGCAATGGTCAGCGAACGGCAACGCTCCGGATATTTGATCCCGAAGAGGAGCGAGGTATAGCTGCCCATGGAAAGCCCGCAGAGATGGGCCTTCTCGATGCTCAAGGCATCCATTAGCCCTCTCAGGTCTTTGATCTGGTGATCCTGGGAGTAATCCTTGGAAGACTCGGGAACATCCGAAGGCAGGTAGCCCCGCGCGGAGAAGGTTACGGCCCGGTACCGGCCGGAGAAGAACCGGACCTGAGCTTCCCAACTGCGCCAATCCCCGGCAAACTCGTGGACGAAAACGACCGGAATTCCCGTCCCCGCCTCTTCGTAATAGAGGTCGATCTTATGGACCCGAACTTTGGGCATATTTCCCTCCTTCCCTTCGGCTGGAAATCTATGTTCTATTTAGCACAGGAAACATGAGATATCCAGCGAATTGCCTTTCTTGGTTCTCGCAGGCGCTTAGCGCCCCACTAATACAAACCTGTTGGTAAGAAAAAAATAGCCACTTTGCGGGGTCGATGTAGGGGCGATTCATGAATCGNNAATTAACTAATATCATACCCAAAAAGAAAGGAGGGGATATGAAAATATTGCTTGGCGGAATCGTGGCCCTGATCCTTGGATTCATCGGCCTCGTTGCTTGGTGGAGCGAGTTCTTCAGAGTATTGAGGGGGGTCATCCCCATTATCCTCGTCCTTGGGGGAGTCCTGGCCGTTTACCTGGGAATCGAAGATATCAAGACCGCGTCAGCCTCTCCGCCCCCGGAGGAAAAGAAAGATTAGAGAATAGACCCATCCATTCTCCGAAATAAGAAAGAGGCCCTTTCCATGCCGGGCATAGAAAGGGCCTCTTTCATTTCTGGGACAGGCTAGAGAATCAGAAAACTAGCCCGGGGTCATTCCACCTTGAATTTCACTTCTTTGAGGACCTTTCCTTCCCCATCTTTGACCTCCACTTTCCAGTCGCCTTTCTGCCCCATTAGGTTCTTATTCGTCCAGGTCCGCCATTTGGGGCCGGCCTTGACGGGGACGTTCGACTTCCTCACTTCTTTATCCCCCTGGAACCAGACAAAGGAGAGCTCCACGTCGTTGGGGATGTTGTTGGCCTCCACGAAGCAGAAGACTTTTTCCGTGCTCGCGGGAAAGGTCTCGGCCGCGCCCACGGGCTCCATGTTTTCCACTCCGGTCCCGACAACGGCCCGCGCCAGGGTCATTTCCTTCGCCTCCGCCTCCGCCTTGGGTTTTTCCTGTCCTGCCGCGGGGGGGGACAGCACGCCAACCAGAGCGCAGGAAATGAGGGCCGCCAGCACTCCAACAAATTTCTTTTTCATCCATTCGCCCCCTTTCTGAAAATTGGAGAAGCAAAAACCTTGGGATCATTATAGGAGAAACCGATCTGTTTCTCAAATCCGGTGGGGATGGGATCTTCCCCCAGAAAGGCGATGGTGCATGAATATGCAGAGAGTTTTGGGAAATTGCCCATTATCGTAAGGGCGATTCATGAATCACTCCTACAAACTGTCCGAGAATCAGGAAGTCACGAATAATCGCTTGAATTTACCCATCCGGGCAGTTACATTCAAATAGGCCCCGGGGTATGGGAAGATGCCCGCACGGGCCGATGCACAAGTGAACTTAGAAAAGGAGCGGCAGATGGACAAATCCCCTTTGCTGGAAGGAATCGGTAGCGGAAGTTTCAAACGGATCGTCCTGGCCCGGATGCCTATCGGAGTGGACCTCCTGGAGGCGATCTTTGAGGTGGTCAAAAGGGAGAAGATCCAAAAAGGCCTCATCCTCATGGGACTCGGGGCGCTGCAGAAAGCGGTCTTCCGAAACTTGAAAGTATTTCCCAAGGAATACCCGGTGACCCCCAAAGACCGGATTTATTTTGAAGTCGAAAAGCCCCTGGAGATCGTGTCTCTCACCGGCTACGTGGTTACCCGAACCAACGGAGAGCCCCACATTCACGCCCATTTCTCCGCCTCCACGGTCATGGGAGATCATATCGCCACTTACGGAGGCCACCTGGACAAGGGAAGCATAACCCATGTCAAGGCCACCGTGGCCATCGGAGAATTGGACGGGATCGAAATGGGGAAGAAATGGGTGGAGGAGAGGAAGACCGAGGATTTGTGGGTGGGGACTAAGGAATAAATGGAAATCTCAAATCCCAATCCCGCGAAGCGCAGGACCAAATCCCCAATAAAGATCCAAATCCAAATGNNTGGTTGACGGAGAGATTGATGGGCCATCCAGAGCTGGATTTATTGTTTCGGGGGAGGGTGGTCAGTACGATCCTTCGGGGAGAGGTGGTTTACGAGGGGAAGGATGTGATCGCCCGACAGGGAACCGGGCGGTTCGTTCCCGCCCGGGAGGGGTGATGGATTTCTCGTTGATAAAAGTAAAGGGGGAGAGACTTCGAAAAGATCTTGAAGACCTGGGGAAATTCGGGGAGGAGCCGGATGGAGGGATCCTGCGGCCGGCCCTTTCCGATGCCGACCTAAAGGCCCGCGAGTGGTTCAAAGCGCGGATGCGAGAAGCGGGTTTGCGGGTTCGGGAAGATGGCGCGGCCAACATCATCGGGAGGCTGGAGCCATCCTCCGGGCTATCCGGCGTTCCGTGCATTGCCACCGGATCGCACATCGACGCCGTTCCGCACGGGGGGAAGTTCGACGGGGCCGCGGGCATCTGCGCGAGCCTGGAGGCTCTCCGGGCTATCGGGGAAAGCGGAATTCCCATCCCTGCTCCCCTGGAGCTCATCGTCTTTACCGACGAGGAGGGGGGACACTTTGCCGGGACCTTCGGAAGCCGGGCCATGTTCAAGCTTCTGGGGGAGGGGGAGATTTACAAATCCAGGGGAGCAGGGCGCCCCTCCCTGGCCGAGGATCTGGAGCGCATGGGGAAAGAGCCGGGGCAGATCGGGCGGGCCGTCCGGTCTCCGTCGGAGTTTCGGACCTTCCTCGAATTGCACCTCGAGCAGGGGCCGCTCCTGGATTCGCTGGGCATTCCCATCGGGGTCGTGGAAGGGATCGTTTTCATCGATCGCTACCTGATCCACGTGGAGGGAGAAGCAGGCCACGCGGGCACGACCCCCATGAACCTGCGGGACGACGCCCTGGTGAAGGCGGCCCGCCTGATTACCTCCCTGAACAGGGTCTTTCGGTCCGCCGGCCCCGGCCTGGTGGGAACCATCGGGGAAATGAAAGTGCAGCCGGGAGCCTTCAACATCATTCCCGGGAGAGTGGAAATGAGCCTGGACCTCCGTTCGATGAGAAAAGCGCCCCTCGAATCGGTCCGGAAGAATATCCGGAAGATTGCCCAATCTGTGGAAGGCGCGCGTCTGGAAATGCTGAACTCCAAGGGCGGGGTGAGGATGGATTCCGGGGTCATGAAAGCGATTATCCTCTCCTGCCGGGAGAGAGGGGTGAGTTGGAAGCGAATGGGGAGCGGGGCGGGCCACGACAGCATGACTTTCCCCACCCAGGGAATCCCCGCGGGGATGATCTTCATCCCCTGCAAAGAGGGCAAGAGCCACTGCCCGGAAGAAGCCATCCGGTGGGAGGATGCGACTACGGGGGCGCAGATCCTTGCGGATACGATCGTGAGGATGGCCCGGGGCATTGAGGGGGAAAAGGCCAAGAGGCGAAAAGGCGGAGGGGGAAAGGGTTGAAAGAAGAAAAATTCCTTGGTCCCAATTGGCTCCTGGATACGAAGGAAGCGGTCCGGCTGTTCCGCGACGTGGCCGTCCCTTTTAGAAAACAGGAAGGAATCCTGGATACCCACACGCACCACAACCTCCGGCAGGTCGTGGAGAACCAGCCCTT